>DAORUN010000026.1:0-2889 GCA_035433205.1 Thermoflexales bacterium
GAAACACGGCAACCAACGCCCTTGGAGACGCAATTTATTTTTGTGATCCAGCAGCGTCAGCATGTAGCGGTATGCATATTCTGTTCACGACCATAGCGACCCCAGCACTGATGGCCGGGTCGGCGGTGTATGTGGGGCCGGCATTGGGCGGCATACTAAACATGACGGACACGATCATTGTGAGCCACACGATAGGCATCAGCAATTCAGGCACGCTGAACGAAAACTACAATTACTTTAACGGTAACACCACCAACCTGGTTACCGCAGGCGGCGCCACAACAAATAGCGGGCCGAACCACCCAACGGGCGCGCAGAAGTTTGTAAACCCCGCCGGGGATGACTGGCGGCTGGCAGCGGGCAACCCGGCCATCAACACGGGGACAAATATGGGCATTTACACCGATTACTTTGGCAACGCGCGGCCTTTTGGCAGCGGCTTTGATATTGGGTATCACGAATTTGCGCTGCGCTACCTTTACCTGCCAAACACCTTGAAGGGAACCTCTGCGGGCTGGTAAATTTTTGAATGCTGAATTCAGAATGCTGAATGCTGAAAATTTTCAGCGTGATTTTTTCTACATTCTGCATTCAGCATTCTGAATTCAATTTTCTTTTAGCAGCAAAATTCTTTTGTGATGTCGTAAATCATCCCGGTGCCATACATCAGGTTCTTCACCGTCACGCGCTCATTGTGCGCGTGCGCCAGACCGGTGAGTTCATCGCCTTCATAAAGCGCGGGCGCAAAGCCATACACTTTGGTGCCCAGCTTGGTCACATGCCGCGCGTCTGTGCCGCCGGTGATGAGGTTGGGGATGACGATGCCGCCGGTCTCCCCCATCTTTCGCTTAATCAACTCAAACAGCGGCGAGGCGGGGTCACTCTCGATGCCGGGGCTGAACGGGCCAAACTCCACCTCAACCCCATCCCCAACAATGGCCCGCACTTCTGCGGCGATTGATTCTGGCGTGGCGCCGGGCAGCACGCGGCAATCCACCTCGGCTTCCACCTCGCCGGGCACAACATTGATCTTTGTGCCGCCGCGCAAAATGGTGGGCGTGGTGGTGTTGTGCGTCATGGCATACATCATGCGGCGCGTGCCTTCGGGCAAGGGCAGGGCATCCAGCGCGGCCAAATTGCGCTCTGGGTCAAGCGCCTCGCGCAGCATGGAACCCAGCGCCGGGTTCACCTGTTGTGCCAGGCCCTCCACATGCGCCCGCACCGTTTTTGTGATGTGAACCGGGGTGGCTTTTTCAATCACCGCTTGCAATGCTTTTGCCAATGCCAAAATTGCATTTCCGGGATGCGGCTGCGAGGCATGGCCCGGTTTGCCGCGCCCGCGCAGCTTGAACCGCGCCGAGCCTTTCTCGCCGGTGCTGCAGGTGTAAAACGTCTGGCCGTCCAGTTGAATGGCGTTTCCGCCGCCCTCGGTGAGGGCATACTCGGCGTTAATCAACTCCGGGTGATTCTCCACCATCCACTTTGCGCCAAACACGCCGCCGGTTTCCTCATCGGCGTTCGCCATAAAAATCACATCGCGCTTTAGCTTTGCGCCTTGCCGCTTGAGCGTGATGAACGTCATCAGGTTCATCACCACCATGTCCTTCATGTCGGTGGTGCCGCGCCCCCAAATCACGCCGTCTATCAACTCCGCGCTAAATGGCGGATGGAGCCATTTGTCGGCTTCCGCCGGAACCACATCCACATGCCCAAACAGCATAAACGGCGCGGCGCTGCCATCGCCTTTTAGCCGCGCCACCAGGTTGCCGCGCCCGGGTGCGCTCTCAAAAATTTGGGATGGGATTCCTTCGCGCTCCAGCACTTGCGCGATGTAATTCACGCACGGGGTTTCATTACCCGGCGGGTTCGTGGTGTCTATGCGGATTAAGTCTTGAAGAAGTCGAACGGTCTCGTCGGTGTGTTGAGTGAAGTCCATCCACAAATTTTAGCGCGAATTGCGAAAAACGGCGGAGGATGCGCTCACGCCACCGGCTATTCATCCGGCTCTGCGGAGAATTGGAGCGGAAAGTTCTCCAGCCGTGCGGCAAAGGTGGCCTTGTTGATGCGCTCCAGCGCCTCATTTTTTGGCCAGGCGCCCACCAGCGCAACATCCTGGGTGTGGGTGATCCACGCCAGCAGTTCGGCGTCTTCGCTGTTCAGGCCAAACACATTCATCAAAATGCGGATGACAAACTCAAACGTGGTCACGTCGTCGTTGTGAATCCACACCCGCCAGAGCGGCTCTACCACCACCATCCGGTCAAAAATCGTTTTGACCTCAATTTCTGGGTTCGCGGGCGCGGGTTTTACGGGGGCCATACTTTTACTTGAGGGGTCAGATCGCTTGAAGCGGTCTGACCCCTATCGCTGCTACTTCTCAATCCTCGGCAAAACAACCCCCACCTGACCCTGATACTTGCCTTTCTTGTCTTTGTAACTTTGCTCGCAAATCCCATCGCCGCCCAAAAAGAGCAACTGCGCGATGCCTTCATTGGCATACACGCGGGCGGGCAGGGGCGTGGTGTTGCTGATCTCCAGCGTCAGGTAGCCCTCCCACTCCGGCTCCAAAGGTGTCACGTTCACGATCAAGCCGCAGCGCGCATATGTGCTTTTGCCCAAACAAATCGTAAGCACATCGCGCGGAATTTTGAAATGCTCCACCGTGCGGGCCAGCGCAAACGAGTTGGGCGGAATGAGCGCAAAACCATTCTCGGCCACCACAAAATCCATGAACGAATTTTCGCTAAAGTGTTTGGGGTCCACCACCGCCGAATTGAGGTTGTGAAACACCTTGAACTCGTTGCTCACGCGGATGTCGTAGCCATACGAGGAAAGCCCGTAGCTCACCACGCCCCCGCGAATTGAGCTTTCCACAAACGGCTCAATCAT
>DAORUN010000026.1:2989-29707 GCA_035433205.1 Thermoflexales bacterium
TCCGGCGCGGTCATGCCCATCAAATGCAGCGACTTTGCCAGCGCAATACGCGCGGCGTGCGCCAGCTTAAGCCGCGCCCGCATCACATCTGCCGGAACATCTTCTCGAATCACCGGACAATCATCATAAAACTTGCTAAACGCGGTTGCCAAACTTTGCGCATACCCTGTAAGGTGATGCGGTTGCAGCGTTTGCGTCACCAGCTCCACCACCTCTGGCAATTCCAGCAATTTGCGAATAAGCGCGTGCTCGGATGGATGCTCATACACCAACGCGCTTTGCTCGTAGCCCGGCACATCTTGCGGGCGGCGTTCTGCGGCGCGGGCAAAGATGGAGCAAATGCGGGCGTGGCCGTATTGCACGTAATACACCGGGTTTTTGTCGCTTTGCTCTTTTAGCACATCCAGATCAAACGCAAATTTGGTGTCCACGCTGCGCGAGAGCATCACATAGCGGAAAGCATCCGAGCCGATGTCGTCCAGAACGTCATCCACCAAAATGGCGTTGCCCTTGCGCTTGCCCATGCGCACCTCTTGCCCGCTGCGCAGCAAAGTGATAAACCGGTAAATCACAATCCGCACGGCGCCATCGGGCAAACCCAGCGCCCGCGCCCCAGCCAGCACCCGCTCCACATCCGCCTGATGATCCTCGCCCCAAACGTAAATGGCTGGGTTAAACCCGCGCAAATGCACTTTGTTCCACGCATATGGCAAGTCGCTGGCAAAATATGTGCCGCGCTCTTCGGGGTTGGTAATCACGTTGGCCGAGCGGATGACCACCGCCTGCACCGGCAATTTTTTGCCTTTCTCGTCTTTGTCGGGGGTCTCTTCCTCGGCGTATTCGTCGTCGGTTTTTTTGCGGCCCTGTCCTTTGCGGATGGCCGACCCATCTTCCGTGAACCATTGCGCCCCTTCGTAGGTCACAATTTTGCCTTTCTCGCTCAGCATCTCAATCATCTCGCCCGCAAGGCCGCTGGTCCACAAACTTTTCTCGCTAAAAAAATTGTCAAAGCGAATGTTCAACCGCGCCATTGTGCCGCGGATGTTGTCCATCACCGCGTCAATGCCCATGCGCCCCAGCGCGCGTTGCGCTTCTTCGCGGGGCATATCCAAATATTTGCGCCCATCTTTTTGGGCGATGGCCTGCGCGATGGACACAACATCGTCTCCGGCGTAGCCTTTGACCGGCAGGGCCTCATCCACCCCCAGCGCCTGCGCGTAATGCGCAAAAATGCTGGCGCCAAACACGCGCACCTGCGAACCGGCATCGTTCACATACCACTCGCGGTGAACGTCGTATCCGGCGGCTTGCAGCGCGTTTGCCAGCGTGTCGCCGGTGATCACGTTGCGGCCTGTGCCGATGGTGGCGTAGCCGGTGGGGTTGGCGCTGCCATGCTCCACCTGAGCCTTTTGCCCGTGACCCAGGTCAATGTTGCCCCACGCCTCGCCCGCTCGCGTCACATCATCCACCACGTTGGTCAGGGTTTGGGGCAGCAGCCGCAGGTTGATGAAACCACCCGCCACCTCGGCTTGGGCGATCTTCGCAAAATCTGGGTTGGCGCGCAACTGCCCCGCGATGCGCTCTGCGATGACCTGCGGCGCGAGCTTGGCGGGCCGCGCCAACTGCATGGCAATGGACGCGGCGTAATCGCCCATCTCTGGGCGCGGGTGCGCCAGCGTGAACGCGGGCAGCTCAAGCGCGGGCAAATCGCCCGCCGCCTGCGCCGCTTCAATTGCCGCGCAAATGTGTTGTGTGAGTAAATCTCGCATTCTCAATTACGAATTACGAATTACGAATTACGAATGAAGAATTCCGTAATTCGTAATTAATTTTCAAATTCTCCTACTTGCTCATGCTCATGATGTTCGCCGCCGTGACCTTCTCCAGAAAGTTCAATTTCGTGTTCTTTCATCATGTTTTCCGGGTATTTTTCCACATCTTCGGTGTGCAATTGGTAAGGCACTTCGCTCACAATCACGCCTTCAATGCGCTGAAGTTGACCCATGATGCCAAACGCGTTGTTGGCATGGAGCAATCTGGCCCACGGGGTATCCATCACAAGCTGACCCATGATGACATGCACAAAGCCCTCTTGCCCCACCTTGGCGCGCTCGCTGCGCACAAAATCCAGCACCGCATCTACCAGGCGGCGGTATGGCGATGGCACGATGTGCAGTTCCCCGCCGATGAGTTGCGCCCACTTGCGCTCCACCACCTCGGTCTTGCGGTCATCGTAGGCCACGTGCACGCCAAACCAATCATCGCTCATAGATTTGGCAAACTCCACCACGCGAATCGTGCCGCGATGCACATCGTCCACCAGCACAATTGTTGTGAGGCGGTGCGCCTGCGGCATGGGCGCATCTTTTTTGATGCTGAGCATGCGCGCCACGTTGGAGTAGTGCATGTGTACCCGCCAGAAGAAGAACACCAGGATGGGGATGAGCAGCACGATGATCCACGCGCCTTGCGCAAACTTGGAAATGGAAAACACAATCATCACCACAAAGGTAAGCGTTGCGCCGACTGCGTTGATGACCAGCTTATGCTTCCAGCCTTCGTCGTATCTGATGGTGGAGTGATTCATTCGCGCGGTCTGGCCTTTCTTTAATTTGGAAACATGCCGCCAGCGGATCACCATCCCCAATTGCGAAAGTGTGAAGCTCATAAACACGCCGATGGCATACAGCGGGATAAGCCCCGTCACGCGGGCGTTAAAGATGATGATGAGGCCAATGGCCGCCGCCGCCAATGTGAGAATGCCCCCGCTGAATACGAGGCGGCTGCCGCGCTTGCCAAGCTGGCGCGGCAAAAAGCCATCGTTTGCGGCCAGCGCAGCCAGCCGCGGAAAATCGGCAAAGCTGGTGTTGGCCGCCATGATGAGGATGAGCGTGGCCGAGGCGATGAACATCCCGTAAAGCAGCGGCGAGCCTTCAAACACCTGGCTGCCAATTTGCGAAATCACGGTGGGCACTTCGCTGGGCACCACGTTGACCGCGCGAGACAGCAGGGTGACGCTGATAAAGAACACGCCCAGAATCAGGCTCATGGCGGTGAGGGTTTTTGCGGCGTTGCGGCTGCGTGGCTCGCGGAAGGCCTGTATGCCGTTCGAGATCGCCTCTACCCCGGTGAGCGCCGTGCACCCGGAGCTGAACGCGCGTAAAACCAGCAGCACTGTCAGCGGTTCCAAATGCTCAACGTGATGTCCTTCTATGCCGGAGACCGGATTCAGGTTGCCAGTAAAGTAGCGAACGGCGCCGACCACGATCAAGAGCGCCATCATGCCCACAAAGAAATAGGTGGGCACGGCAAACACCGCCCCAGATTCTTTTACGCCGCGCATGTTAATCAGCGTGATCAAAATGACCAGGCCCACCGCCAGCGGCATGCGGTATTCGCCCAACGGAGGGAACAGCGATGCCATTTGCTCAACGCCAGATGACACGCTTACTGAGACCGTGAGGATGTAATCGGTGAGCAAGGCCGCCGCCGCCACCATCGCCGGCACTTCGCCCAGGTTGTCGCGCGAGACGATATACGCCCCGCCGCCGCCCGGATATGCAAAAATTGTTTGGCGGTATGAAACCGTGAGCACCGCCAGCAGCATCACGATGATGAAAGCGATGGGAACGGAGAGGAAGTAGGTAGCTGCGCCCGCCAACACCAGCACGAGCAGAATTTCCTGAGTGGCGTAGGCCACGGAGGAAAGAGCGTCTGAAGCGAAAACCGCCAGCGCGACTGGGTTCGAGATGGCCTGATGCGGCGCATCTTCTGTGCGAAGCGGTTCGCCAACCAATATGCGCTCTAAAACTTGCTTTGTTTTGAATTCCATTTTTTTCTCAATTTGCAATTTGCCTGTCGGTGGTTTTTGCGATTAAGACTTTTACCGGGCAGGATCTCGCCTGGCGCGGCAAATTGCGTTTTGTTTGCAGTTTTTTGTCTACGGGCAAAGATTATACGATGTTGAGAAGGGGAAGTTGCTGGCGCAATAAACCGGGCGGCTTATCTTGGGCACAACACCTGATAATCAAACCCGTTCATGCGCACGGTTTGGCACCATTTGTAATTTTGCCCAATCGCAATCAGCACATCGTTTGGGTAAAACTGCGCCCGAAAGATGACGCGGCCAAACACGCGGCGGTCAATCATGTCAATCATGCGGCTGGTGTCTAGCGCGTTGTTTTTGGAAAGATTGAGAAGCTGGGTGGGGTTGGTCACCACGTCTTTGCCTGCGTTGATGGCGATCATGGCCTCCTCGCTCCACACCGGCCCCGGCGATTCTCGCGCGATCTGCGCCAACTGCCAGCCGTTGGCCGTGTCTGCCGCATCCAGCAAATGCCCAAGCTGGGTGTAGCCCACCGAATCCACATACGGGTAGGGCGGGTACGATGACGCGCCCGGCGGAATACCCATCACCCGCGCCAGCGCGCCAAACAACCGCCCGCTGGTGGGCATGTGCACCGTGAGCGTGGCCTGCCAAAGCAGGAGGGCTGCGAAACTTGGTAAGACGATGGACGATAGACGATGGACGATGGTTTCCTTCCTCCCAGCGGGAGGGGTTGGTGGCGGGAGAAAAGCCATCACCAACCTGCCCGCGCACACGCAGGCACAAGCCACCGCCGAGATGAGATACGTTGGCCCCGCGCCCCATTTGCCGGTGAGCATGCCCACGATGCTCACGCTGGCCAGAAACCACAACGACCAAATGCTCATCGCCCGCAGGCTTTTTTGGCGGATGGCCCGCGCGATGTCCCAGATCACCATCGCCACGCCAAACGCGATCAGCCCGGTGTGCAGGCGGAACCACTCGCCATAAAACGCCCAGGTGCGGTTGATGTCGTACTCGTTGACGTTGGCCGAGACCACGTTTAGCCAAAACTGGCCGCCGGTGAGCGCGTTGAGCGTCAGCACCCCCGCGCCCGTGATGAGGCCGCAGGCGAGCAGAGCTTTTGCAAACACGCGCGGGTTTTGGATGAGCGCGAACGCAAACCCCGCCACAATCACATCCACTGCCTGCAATTTGGTCCAGCCAGCCAGCATGATGAAGACAAAACCGAGCACATACCATTTTTTCACCGCAAAGGCGCTGAGACGCTGAGAAATATCTTCTGCATTCTCGGTGTCTCGGCGTCTCTGCGGTGATACCGCCATATTGAAGGCCACCGCCCCAGCCAACGAAAACATGACCATTGGGATGTGCGCCCGCGCCAGGGGGCCGATCCAATACACATAGTTTGAGGAGAAGAAAGCCAGCGCGCAAATGGCGCTCACCAAAACCCGCGCAGGCCGCGCCCGGCGGTCAGCCATCGGCCAGGCAGACCACACCGCGTAAAAAATGAGCAGCCCGCAAACCAGCGATGTGCCAAACGTAAGAACGCGCCCCACCCAAATGTGCGGACCAAACAGCCAGACCAGCGGCACAAGCATCAGCCGGTAGACCGGCGGGTAATTGCCAGAGTAAAACGGGTAAACCGAGTTATCCAGATAAATGCCTTGCCCGCGCGCCAGCAAAATGGCATCGTTTAGCTCAAACCCCTCGCCCTGGTCAAAATCAAATGGGAAGGCGAACAACGATTTGGCGTAGGCCAGATAGATGACAAAGTAGATGACAAAAACGGCGAGAACTGCTAAAAGCAATCCAACCAATGCCATCTCTTTGCCCGTCATTCCTGCAAAGGCGGGAATCCGCAATTTCCCCTTTCTTTGCCTGGATGGGTTTTTCGGTTGGCGCGTTATGGATTCCCGCGCGCGAGGGAATGACGATTGAGTCTTTGTCTTCACCGCTGCCGATTATCTCCGAAGATTGATCGCGTGGGCATTAGCGCCCTGACCGCTTCAAGCGATCAGGGCGCTAAATCAGGGCGCTCCCAAACCATACGCTTCGGGTACAATCCGCATGTAAAAGATACAAGTCTGACCGCTTTGCCGAACTTGTTCGGACGCGGTCAGACCTGTGAGCGTAAACGAAAATCAGGAGCAAGCGAACCAAGATGTCATACCAACATATCACCATCCCCGCCGCTGGCGAGAAAATTTTTATGAAAGATGGCGCGTTGATCGTGCCAGACCAGCCGATTCTGCCGTTTATTGAAGGCGACGGCACCGGCCCGGATATTTGGCGCGCCAGCGTGCGCGTGTTTGACGCCGCCGTGGAGAAGTTGTATGGCGGCAAGCGCAAAATCCATTGGATGAAAGTTCCGGCGGGTGAGGAATCCTTCCGCATGTATGGCGACTGGCTGCCGCAAGAGACGGTGGACGCCTTCCGCGAGTATGTGATTGGCATCAAGGGGCCGCTCACCACGCCCATCGGCAAGGGCATTCGCTCGCTCAACGTGGCATTGCGCCAAATGCTGGATTTGTATGTGTGCCTGCGCCCGGTCAAGTATTTTGATGGGGTTCCGTCGCCGGTGAAGCACCCCGAAAATGTGAACATGGTGATCTTCCGCGAGAACACCGAGGACATTTACGCCGGGATTGAGTTTCAGGCTGGCACGCCCCAGGCCGCGGAGATTTTGGAGTTCTTTAAGGCCAAGTTCCCCAAGGAATACAAAAAGGTGCGCTTTGGCGAGGAGGCCCCGCAACACGTGGGCGTTGGCCTCAAAGTTGTGTCTCAAGAAGGCACAGAGCGCCTTGTGCGCGCCGCGATTGAGTACGCATTGCGCTTTGGCCGCAAGAGCGTGACGCTGGTGCACAAGGGCAACATCATGAAGTTCACCGAAGGCGCCTTCCGCGATTGGGGCTATGCTCTGGCCCGCACCGAGTTCCGCAGCCAAATTGTGACCCAGCGCGAGAGCTGGATTATTGACAACGCCGACAAAAAGCCGGGGATCAGCGCCGAGGACAACGCGAAAGCCATCGACCCCGGTTACGACATGATGACCCCAGACCAGCAGGCCGAGATTCGCGCCGAGGTGGACGAGGCGATTAAGCTGATGCCCACGCACGGCAACGGCCAGTGGAAGAAGAAGTTGATGATAAAGGACAGCATCGCCGACATCACGCTTCAGCAAGTGCTCACGCGGCCAGATGAGTTTGATGTGATCGCCACGCTCAACCTGAACGGCGACTACCTGAGCGACGCGCTGGCCGCGCAGGTGGGCGGCATTGGCATCGCGCCGGGCGGGAACATTAACTATGTTTCTGGTCACGCCGTGTTTGAGGCCACGCACGGCACCGCGCCAAAATACGCCAACCTGGACAAGGTCAACCCCGGCTCGGTGATTTTGTCTGGGGAGATGATGTTGCGCCACATGGGCTGGGTCGAGGCCGCCGATGCGATCATCGCCGCGCTCGAAAAAACCATCAGCCAAAAGACCGTGACCTACGACTTTGCCCGCCTGATGCCCGGCGCCAAAGAAGTGAAGTGCGGCCAGTTCGCAGACGCGATTATTGCGAATTTGTAATTCTTAGGGGTCAGACCGGTTCAAACGGTCTGACCCCGATTTATTTTGCCGTGAGCCTCACCATTCATCCCGTCAACACCGCCAGCAAGCGCGAGGTTGACCGGTTCATCGCTTTGCCGTTTCGCCTTTACAAAAATTGCGCGGAGTGGGTTCCCCCGCAAATGGTGGACGACGAAAAGCTGATGATGAACCGCGCCAAATACCCGTTTTACGCGCACAGCGACGCGGCGTTTTTCCTCGCCGTGCGCGATGGCCGTGATGTGGGCTGCATCGCCATCCAGGAAAACAAACATTACAACGAACATTGGGACAGCAAGACCGCCTTCTTTTGTTTGTTTGATTGCGAGGACGACCCCGAAGCCGCGCGCGGCTTGTTTGGCGCGTGTGAGGACTGGGCGCGCGCGCGCGGGCTGGAGAAAATTGTTGGCGCAAAAGGCTTTTTGCAGGGGGATGGGATTGGCGTGCTGGTGGATGGCTTTGAGCATCACCCCAGCATTGGGATTCCATACAACTATCCGTATTACGGCAAACTGATCGAAGACGCGGGGTACGGGCATCAGCGCGATTTTTTCTCGTTGTATATGCCGGGTGATGCAAAACTGCCTGATCGTTTGTTTGAGATTGCCGACAAAATGGCCGCGCGGCGCGGGTTCTCCATCAAAAAATTTGCCAGCAAAGCCGAGCTAAAAACGTGGATTCCGCGCATTCTGAAAATATACAACGAGACGTTTGAGCGCAACTGGGAGTTCAACCCGGTGACCGAGGCCGAGGGCAAAGTGATTGGCGAGCGGCTGATGATGATTGGCGACCCCAAGCTCATCAAGCTGGTGATGAAGGGCGACGACATCGCCGGGTTTTTGTTTGGCTTTCCAGACATCACAGCCGGGGTTAAACGCGCGGATGGCAAACTTTTGCCGCTGGGATGGGCGCACATTCTGCGCGAGTTTTCGCGCACCAAATGGCTCACCATCATGGGCGCGGGCATCCTCAAAAAATATCGCGGGTTGGGCGTGAACGCCATTTTGTATGCCGAGATGTTCCGCACCGTGCAGGAAGGACACTTTGAGCACATGGACATTGTGCAAATTGAGCGGGATGTGCTCACGCTGGATGACGCGCTGCGGCTGGGCGGAAAAATTTACAAAACGCATCGGATTTATGAGAAGAACGTGTAAGGAGACGGCAAAAGGGCCGTCCTCCGTCCTCCGTCTTCCGTCTCTTGCGCGCTTAATTTAACAGACAAGCAGATTGAATGATAAGCAGATTGTTTAGAAACGTAATTCTTTTGTGCGCCCTTGCTCTGGGCAGTGTGATGGCGCTGATTTTGGCTACGCCGCACACGCCAGACTTCAACACCAACGGGATCAAGGTTAAAGAGGCCGCCCTCAAAGAAGCGCCATCGCCCAAAGTGGTGTTTCTCTCCGGCTCCAGCGGGGCGTTTGGGGTAGATAGCCCGCGCATTCAGCAGGCGCTGGGCAGGCCGGTGGTGAACATGGGCTTGAACGCGCCGCTGGGCGTTGAGTTCATGATGAACGAGGTCGCGGGTTCCATCAAACCGGGCGACCTGATTGTGCTTGCGCCCGAGTATCACTTGTTCTACCCGGAGATCATGGACGAGTGGCACCCGGCGACCAAATACTATCCCTGGATCGTGTTTGATTCGCAGCCCGCGAGCGTGCAATATTTCCCCGCGCAAAAGCTGGCGCAGGCGGTCTCGGTCAGCCCATCGCAACTCATGCGCTTGACGCAAGAGCGGTTGCAAAATAAATTTTTTCCGCAAAAAAAGACCAACCCAAAGGAATACACTTTTGACGCCAACGGCGATTTTCTGGGGCATTTGGATTTGCCCGGCGCCGTGTCTTACACCGAGGTGGAGACTTACACCCTGTTCGAGCGCGGCTACCGCGAGCCAGACGCGCACATCGTGAGCGCCATCAACCAGTTTGCAGATTTTGCCGCGCAAAAAGGCGCGCAGGTGGTCATGGTTTACCCGCCGCTCATGGATGTGTATTTTGACGCAAACGCGGATGGCATTGCCCGGCTGGATCGCAGTTTGCGCGGGCAACTGCGCCTGCCCATTTTGTCATCGCCCCAAGATTTTAGGTTGCCGCTGAGTTATTTTTACGACACGGTCTACCACCTGAACGCCAAAGGCCGCGAGGCGCGGGCCGACAAGTTGATTGCGATTTTAAAATGAAAGACGGGAGACGGGAGACGAAGGACGGCCAGTATCCGTCTCCCGTCCCCGGTCTTCCGTCTGGTGTTATTTACATGAAGCACGTTTTGTTTTTTGCCCCGTTTGCCTTGTGGCGACCGCACTTTGAGATTGACCTTGAGTTGGTTCAGCGGCGGCTGGATGAGGGCTGCGCGGTGACGATTTTGACTTGCCGCGGCGACCTGCCCACCTGCGAGCCAAACGAGCAGCACCGCGCGGGGATATGCCATTCGTGCATGTATCGCTTTAGGCAAGGGGTGAAATGGCTGGGCGACAAAAACGCCAAAGTTGAAAATTTTTACCGCCTCAGCCCCATCCAACAAAACAGCGTGAATGAATGGCGGGCCAAAGATTTTGGCGCCATGACGCTGGCCGAATACCGCGCGATTGAGATGGATGGCAGCGATATTGGCCGCGCGGCGTATAGCTCGCTGGTTTCCATGCTGCGCGACCCGGAGCCAGATTTGCGCCAGCACGCCGCTTTTGCGCGAGACAATTTGCTCACCGCGCTCATTTCGCATTACGCGCTCACCAATCATTTGGAAGAGAAACGCCCGGACGAGTTTGTGATTTTTAACGGGCGTTTTGCCGCGCTTCAGCCGGCCTTGCGCGCGGCGCAAAAGCTGGGCATTTCCACGCTGGTGCACGAGCAAGCCAACGCGCTCTCGCGCATTTACGTCACGCGCAACACCTCTGTGCATGATATTGAGACGGCGGCGAACAATATTGAGCGCATCTTTGCGGAATCGCCATTGCCATACGCCGACAAAAAAGAAATTGCCCAAAAGTGGTTTGAAGACCGCCGCCAAAGCAAAAACAAAGGCGGCATTCATTTTGTGAAGGATCAGCGCGAGGGGCTGTTGCCCCAAACGTGGAATGCAGGCGCATTTAACGTCGGCATTTTTGTGTCCTCGGAAGATGAGTTTGCCTCGCTCACCGAGTGGGTGAACCCGCATTACGCCAGCCAAAATGATGGCATCCGCCGCGTGCTGGAATCTTTTGCCACCGAGCCGGGGTTCCGGTTTTACGTGCGCATGCACCCCAACCTCGCCAAGCTAGACAACGCCCAAACGCGCGAGCTGACGCGCATCGCGGCGCAAAACGCCAACGTGGAGATGATCCCCGCCGAGTCGCCCATCAGCACCTATGGCTTGCTGGATGCCTGCGACGCGGTGATTACCTATGGCACAACCGTTGGCATAGAGGCATTGTTCGCGGGCAAGCCATCGTTTTTGATGGGGCGCTGTTTTTACGAACGCCTGCCCGGCTTGATGCGACCCGCGAGCCACGAGGAGCTTGTGCTCAAACTCAAGAACCTCGCAGGTTTCGCACCACAACTCTCAACACAAGAAAATCAAGATGCGCAACCTGCGCGGTTAATAGAATCATCGTGGGTGAAATATGGCTTTGCCCAAACTTTTTGGGGCGAAGAGACAAAATACATGCGCGGCACAACCCGTTACGACGCGCATTTGGTGAAAGATGGCCGCGAAACCCATCTGGCAAAATGGCCGCGCAGTTTGGGCGCAAAAATAATTTGGAAATTGGAGAGAATGGGAGGATTGGACGATGGACGATAGACGATGGACCATTCCCATCGTCCATCGTCTATCGTCCATCGTCAACAATTTATGAACACCAGCGTCGTCATTCCATCGTACAAGCGCCAGGCGGCGCTTTTGCAAACCCTGCAAAGTTTGCAAGAACAAACCACCACCAATTTTGATATTTGGGTGGCAGATAATGCGGCGGATGAGAACACGCGCGGCGCGATTGAGACCTTTAACAAAACGGCGAAAGTGCCAGCGAATTATTTGCCGGAGCCGCGCCTGGGTGTGCATTACGCGCGCAACACGGCCAGCAAAGCCGCCCCCGGCGAGCTGCAACTCTTCACCGATGATGACATGACCTTTGTCCCCGGCTGGGTTAAGGCGTATCAAGATGCCTTTACGCAAAACCCAGAGATCGCGGCGGCGGGCGGCCCCATCCACATTAAATACGAGGTGACCCCGCCCGCGTGGTTTACCGACTTTTTAGCCACAAAAGCCGTGAACCCCTTTGGCTACTTGGATTTGCAAAAGCCGCTCTTTGTCAGCGAACGCGGCATCTTTCATAGCGGCAACATGGCCATCCGCAAAAGTGTGCTGATGGCGCGTGGCGGGTTTCACCCGGAGGCCACCGGCAACATTTGGGTGGGCGATGGCGAGACCGGGCTAAACCACGCCATGTGGCGGGCGGGTGACAAAATTGCCTACGCGCCAGATGCCCTCAACTACCATCACATCCCAGACTTCCGCATGACGGTGAATTACCTGAAACGCCGCCAGGCCAACGAGGGCGCGGCGCTGGCGTATAACGCGTTTCATCGCAAAAACTTGAGCAACGCCCAACTGCTGAGATATTCCGCAAAACTGGCCGCCCGTTTTCCGCGCCATGTTCTGGGTGGATGGCTATACGACGGGCGCACCGACACGCGCTCGCTGCTCATTCAACTGCGCACGGCAGAAGTGCGCGCCCAAATTGATTACGCCTTCAAGATGATGCGCGATCCCAAATTTCGTGAGCTGGTGAACCGCGAGGATTGGATTGCGGAATAGGGAAGGGCAGAGTTAGAAAAAAGACAAAGGTCTGCGTATTTTGGCGCAGACCTTTGTCTTTTTTCAATTTCAACTAGACTTACGCAAAACTGAATCCAAATCACTCAAAAAATAATGACATGTCATGCTGAGCGGAGCGAAGCAACTCTGGCTAACTCTTTCTTAGTCGGAATTTCGCAGAGATTCTTCCTCGCGCGGCTTTGCTTCGCGCCGCCGCGCTCCTCAGAATGACAGGCTTACTCGTATCCAGAACTCACCTTAAAAAAAAACTCCGGGCATAAATTTACGCCCGGAGCTTTTTTACTCGTTTTGCTCAATCCGAAGAATTAGCGCGGGCCGCGATCCCCGCCCCGGTCACCGCGCGGCGGATACGGTCGGCGGTCACCGCCGCGATCTCCGCCCCGGTCACCACCGCGATCCCCGCGGAAGCCGCCCCGGTCGCCGCCGCGATCACCACGATCGCCGCGCGGGCCACCACGACCACCGCCGCCGCCCTTGTCGGCCTCTTGCGCCTCTTCCAGGGTCATGCCCTCAAGCACGGCGCGGCGGCTCAGGCGAATCTTGCCGTTTTCCTGGCCAATGACCATCACGGTCACTTCCTGCCCCAGCTTCACCTCATCCTCCACGTAGCGCACGGGATGATCTGAGAGTTGCGAGACATGCACCATGCCATCGGTGCGGGGCATGATCTCCACGAACGCGCCAAAGTCGGTAATGCGCACAACCTTGCCGGTATACACGCTGCCCAGCTTCACGCTGCCGGTCAAGCCTTCAATGATGCTCTTGGCCCGCTCGGCGGCCACGCCATCTGATGAGGCGATGAAGATGCGCCCATCGTCCTGAATGTCCACTTTCGCGCCGGTCTCTTCTTCGATGCCGCGCACGGTCTTGCCGCCTGGGCCAATCACCGCGCCCAGCTTGTCTTGCTCCACCTGCACAATGAGCATGCGTGGCGCGTGCGGCTTGAGTTCCTCGCGCGGGGCGTTCACTGTTTCCAGCATCCGCTCCAAAATGGCGAGGCGACCCTCGCGGGCCTGCTCCAAACCTTCGGCCAAAATCTCCGGGGTCAACCCGTTGATCTTGATATCCAACTGCAACGCGGTGATGCCTTTGGTCGTGCCAGTTACCTTAAAGTCCATATCGCCAATGTGATCTTCCAGACCCTGAATGTCGCTCAGGATGGCGTATCCATCGCTAAACCCGTTTGGCCCTGTCACCAGACCCATGGCGATACCCGCCACGGGCGCCTTGATGGGAACACCGGCATCCATCAGCGCAAGGGTGCTGCCGCAGGTGCTGGCCATGGAGGTGGATCCGTTGGATTGCAGCACTTCGCTCACCACGCGGATGACGTAAGGGAACTCGTCCTCGCTGGGCAGCACCGGGATGAGGGCGCGCTCAGCCAGAGCGCCATGCCCCACTTCGCGGCGGCTGCTGCCGCGCAAAACTTTCGCCTCGCCCGTGCTGAACGGCGGAAAGTTGTAATTGTGCATGTAGCGCTTTTCTTTGTTGGGGTGCAGGCCATCCAACTGCTGGGCGTCCATGCTGCTGCCCAGGGTGACGATGCTCATGGCTTGCGTCTCGCCGCGCGTGAACAGACCCACGCCGTGCGCGCACGGGGCCAAATCGCCGCCAACTTCCACCCAAATTGGGCGAATGTGCTTGGTCAGACGTCCATCCGGGCGAATGCCATCCTTGAGAATGCGCATGCGCACAGCCTCGCTGGTCATATCTTTGATGACTTTGTGAAGCTCGTCGGCGTTCACATCCCCAATGGTTTGCATTTGGGCCAGCACTTCGCCTTCCAGCGCGTCAATCGTGGCGCTGCGCTCTGCTTTTTCCATTTCGGAGTCAATGGCGGTTTGCACACGCCCGCCAATATGCTCGCGCACTTTGCTGTTAAATTCCACGTTCTGCCCGAACTTGGGATAGTCCGACTTGGCCTTGCCCACCTCGGCGCGCATTTGTTCTTGCGCGGCAACAATGCTTTGGATGGCCTCGTGGGCGGCTTTGAGCGCGCGCACCATCGTGGCTTCATCCACTTCGTTTGCGCCGCATTCCACCATCACAATGGCTTCTTTGGTGCCTGCCACGCGCAGGTCAAGGTCGCTATACGCCATCTCTGGGAAGGTGGGGTTAAAGACGAACTCGCCGTTGATGAGGCCCACGCGCACCGCGCCAACCGGCGTGGTGAAGGGCACATTGCTGATGATGAGCGCCGCGCTGGATGCGTTCACGGCCAGCACGTCAAGGTCGTTCACCTGGTCGTGCGAGAGGGCGGTGACGATGATTTGCACGTCGTTGCGCAGGTCATCGGGGAACATCGGGCGCAGCGGGCGATCCACGAGGCGGGAAATCAAAATGCCAGCCTCGGCGGGGCGGCCTTCGCGCCGGAAGAAGCTGCCCGGAATGCGGCCAGCCGCGTATAGGCGCTCCTCGTAATCCACGCTCAGGGGGAAGAAATCAATCCCGGCGCGGACAGAGCCAGACATGGTGGCGGTGGCCAGCACTTTTGTCTCGCCAATTTGCGCCGTAACTGCGCCGCCCGCAAATTGGGCCAGCTTGCCGGTTTCAAAGGTAATGGTCTTATCGCCCACCTGGGCGGTATAGACGTGATTTTGGGGTTTCTGCGCGGGCAGAACCATCGTTGTATTTTCGGTTGCCATATTATTTTTTCTCTTTTTCTACCGCTGCCTTGCTCATTCGTGGAGCAGGGCAAATCCGCTTCTGATCTACCGCTTGAATAACCGCCGGGGCGCGCAAAACCGCTGCGCGTTGAGAGGGGGGAATTCCGCTTTTCGATCTCCGCTTTGTTTTCTTTACGGAAGGGAATTATACTTGCTTGCGCGCCAGCGGGTTGTTAGATGAATGAAAAGAATTAGGAGTTGGTCTTTAGAGATCTAACCGGTAACAAAGTAAGAAAGATATGGCAATGTTGTTGTATCACAATCCATCCCAAACCCTTAGCCCGACAATGTGTTGAAAATGCGTGTCAAACGTGATGAGTTTTGCGCCGGTCTCAATTGTGTGCGCGGCAATCCAAATATCGTTTATCGGGATCATCCCGCCTTTTTTGGCAAGTTCCGCTTTTAGATCGCCAAAAATCTCGGCTGTTTCAAGCGAGGCATCAACTACTTGAACGCCGTCCTTATCAAGAAAATTTTTCAATCGCTCAAGATTTAGCGCGTATTGTTTGCCGCCGCGAAACCCTGCGAGGAGTTCTCCTAACACAATTACCGACATGTAAACCACATCTGCCTCAACCAGCGCCTCAAAAACAGCATTGTTTCCGCGCAAAAATGAGCTATATGCGTTTGTGTCCAAAAGAATTTTCTTCATTTTTGTCAGTCAGATTCATCAGCTTGCTCAAACTCGCGGGTGTGTTTTTCAAATTCTTCCTGATCTTCCTCAGACCACACGCCAAATAAATTGGCAAAGGCTTGCCGCCGGGCAGCTTTTCTGTTGCCCAAAAGTGATTTCTGGAGAATCTCCTTGACTGTGCGGTTCTGACTTAGCCCGTATTCCTTTGATTTTTCGGCGATCTTTTTATCGAGTGCGGGGTCAATGCCGTGAATAGTGATTGATTTCATGCTGACCTCCTTTGTTAAACGTCTTTGAACCATTTTATCAGGAAAAGTGGTTCAATAAACAAGAAATGAAAAGAAAGAAAACTTCGTTGCCCGGTTTTTGACTTGAAAAACAAAAGAGCCGGGCTTCATGACAAAGCCCGACTCTTTATTTGCTGGTCTTTTTATTTCAGAGCCTACTTGCGCAGGCCCAGCTTCTGAATCAGCTCGCGGTATTTGGCCGGGCTGGTATTGCTCAGATACTTGAGCAGGCGGCGGCGCTGGCCGACCATCTTGAGCAGCCCAAAGCGGCTGTGCTGATCGTGGAAATGGGTCTTGAGATGCCCGTTGAGCGAATTAATCCGGGTGGTCAGAATGGCGATCTGCACCTCTGGCGAGCCGGTGTCGTTTGCGTTGATGGCAAACTTGCTAATGACGTCTGTTTTCTCTTGTTTTGAAATTGACATTTTGTTCTCCTCTTGAAATTTTTTACGCGCGGAGGCCACTCAAGGGTGCAGCTTGTCCGCTTTACATTCCGCCATTTTTGGCGGCGGGAAATTATAACCCAGGTGAAATAAAAAAATCCGCTCGGCGGCGTTTTCTTATTTCTCAAAACTCGGTTGGCACGCTGGCCGCGCACAACACAAGCTCTTGCGCGGCGCGCACATTGCGCATAATCTTGGCCAGGTTGCCCTTCAACTTCAACGTGTTGGTCATCAACGCGCGGATGGGATCAATCTCTTTTGTAATCACGCGCTGCCAGTTTTTGGCAGGCCCCCAAATGCGAAACTCCGGCGAAAAATCGCTCTCCATCGCCACGCGGGCGTCGCGGCATTCACCATGCCACAAGTCAACATACATGAAGGCCCGCTCTGGCCGCGCGGCATCCGGCTCAATGATGAACCAAAAATCACCCTCCCAGTTTTTGGCGCTCTCGCGGTAGCTGGCGCTTTGGTTGATGGCGTCTTTGAGCGCCGCGGCCCATTCCGGTGAGCCAAACTTGTAAGCCATGTTGTATACTCCTGTTTCCGCGTTCGGGCGGTTAGCTCAGTTGGTTAGAGCGCTTGTTTTACACACAAGAGGTCACAGGTTCGAATCCTGTACCGCCCACTTCACATCAATTACGAATTACAAATTACGAATTGGCTTGCGCAGAATTTGATCTGCGGCTCTAAGATGGTGTCAATGATTAATTCGTAATTCGCAATTAACTCAGGCCGCCCCCAGCTTAACCACCTTGCTCTTGCCCTCGGTTATTTTGTCGGTGGCGTTGCAGCAATCCACAACCGAGAGGGCGTTGCGCACGACCATGGCGTAATCTACCGAGCGATGCCCGGTGACGATGACCACGCAATCAGCTTCCTTCACCGTCTTCTCGCTCAGCGGCACAGACACAAACGAGGTCGCCTCGTGGTGAAAGACATCCCCGCCGATGTGGAAACGCGGCACATACGGATCGGAATAGGATACATTCGCGCCACGCGCAATAAGCAGCTCCATCACGCGCTCGGCGGGCGAGTTTCGTGGATCGTCAATATCGCGCTTAAAAGCCACGCCCAAAATCAAAATCTTTGCGCCTTTCAACGCGTGGCCGGCTTCACTGAGCGCTTTGCCAACCAACTCAACCACATGGAAAGGCATTTGCTGATTCACTTCTGCGGCCAGCTCAATAAAGCGGGTGTAAAAATCAAACTCGCGGGCTTTCCACGAAAGATAATACGGGTCAACCCCAATGCAATGCCCGCCCACGCCCGCGCCCGGCGTGAAGGCCATAAACCCGTATGGCTTGGTGCGGGCGGCGTCAATCACCTCCCACATGTCCAGGCCCATCCGCTCACACAGGCGGGCCAGCTCGTTCACCAGCGCAATGTTTACCGAGCGGAAAATGTTTTCCAGCAGCTTGGTCATCTCGGCGGCGGCGGGTGATGAGACCGCGTGCACCGGCGCGCCCACTGCCTGCAACAAACGCCCGGCGCGGTCGGTGGCCTCTGGCGTTAGGCCGCCCACCACTTTGGCCGTGTTGGAATACGTGAAGTCAGTCCGGCCTGGGTCAATCCGTTCTGGCGAGAACGCCAGGTCAAAATCCACGCCCGCCTTCATCCCGCTGCGCTCAAGGATGGGTTGCACGACCTCGGTGGTGGTGCCCGGGTACGTGGTGCTTTGCAAAACAACAAGCTGCCCTTTTTGCAAACGCGGCAAAATTCCTTCCGCGGCCTGTTCAATAAAAATCAGATCGGGGGCGCGCATGGCATCATACGGCGTGGGCACGCAAATAAAAATCACATCGCAGGTTTTCAGCGCGTCGTAATCCGTCGTTGCGGTGAAGAAACCCTCGGCGCGGCTTTGCTTCACATCCTCGGTTGGCACATCGGGAATATACGAGACATCATTTTCCAGCGCGCTTATTTTTTTGCGATCCACATCCACGCCAACAACGTGGCGGCCAACGCGGGCAAACGCGATGGCAAGCGGCAGGCCCACATAGCCCAGGCCAATGACGGCTATGCGTTGGTCTGTTCCGCGGGCGATTCCGGCTTCGCGCCGGGTAGCGGGTAGGGGTTGGTGAATTTCCAAGGTCCGAACTCCATAAACCAGAGCATAAATACTCCGGCAAACAAGATGGCAAGCCCCAGGAGCAGAGCCGCGGTGCGGTCGAATGCAGACACCAGCAGCGCGGCTACGCCCAGAGCGCAACACACAAGATACAAAATCATCACGGCCTCGCGGTGGCTAAACCCCAGCGCCGTGAGACGATGCGAAGAATGGTCTTTGCCTGGGGTGGTGAGGGGATTTTTGCCGCGCCGCAGCCGCGAAATAACCACCAAAGTCATATCGAACACGGGCAGCCCCATCACAACAAGCGGCACCAGCCACGAGACGGAGGGCGTTTGGGCAAAGCGCAGTTTGATGGCGATGCAGGCCAGCAAAAATCCCAAAAACATGCTGCCGCTATCGCCCATAAACACCGTGGCCGGGTTGAGGTTGTAAAACAAAAACCCAATGCACGCGCCCAGCATGGCTGCGGATAGCGCCCCCACTAAAATCTGCCCGTTGAACACCGCCAGCACCAGAAAGAACGCCGAGATCACAGCGGAGATGCCCGCCAGCAAGCCATCCATGTTGTCCAAAAAGTTCATGGCGTTGGTGATGCCCACAATCCAGATCACAGTGAGCGCCGCATCCAGATATTCAATTAAAAAAAACTGAATGCGCACGCCGTTGAACCACACAAACGCGGCGGTGGCAAGCTGAAGCGGCAGACGCACATACGCGCTCAGGCCAAAGCGGTCATCCACCAGTCCCAGAAATGACATGAACGCCGCGCCAAAGATGATGGACACAATTTGCCGAATTTCTGGCTGGCCGCGCAGCAAAACCACCATCGCCATCACCGCCAGCAAAATGGCAACCCCGCCCATCTTTGGCACCGGGATGGTGTGCACATCGCGCGAGCGGGGGCGGGCGATCACGCCTGCGTGCGGCGCCAGCCACTTGCTCACCGGCGTGAGCGCCAGCGCCAGCACCAGCGCGCCAAAAAACAAAATCAGCGAGGTAATCACGGGTTGGGTTTTTACTTTTGCGGAATCGCCGCGATATACGATTGCAAAGCCGCCTTTTGTTCGGTTGGCGCAAGTTCAACCGCCTTTGCGCCTATTTCGCGGGCTTTGTCATATTGCTGATTCTGGTTATACAAAATCATCAGGTTTTTATACACGTTCCAGTCTTTTGGCGCAACCGCAAGCAGGTTCTCTGCGGTGGCGATGGCCGATGGCAGATCGCCCACCTGCTGGTAAATGTAGGTCAAAATGTTATACGCCTGGGTTGAAGTGGGGTTCACGCTGATGGCTTTTGTGAACTGGATGGTAGTCTCCCTCAGCTTGGCCTTGTAATTGTCATCCTGTGTTTGCGCCTCGGCCTGCAACGCGGCAATCTGAACCGTGTCGGAGATGGTTTTGATTTTCGCGTTGATCTGGTCGCGGTTGCTGGCAAACACGTTGGCCTGCTGCATCCCATAATCGCCCAGCAACAAATAAGTTTGATCGTATTTCGGGTCAATCTCAATTGAGTGATTCAGCTTTTGGAACGCCTGAGTTGAATCACCCAGCGAGTAGAGATACAACGAACCCCATTCGTTCCACAACTGCGCGTTGTTTGGGCTGAGATTTGTGGCAATGGCATATTCTTTGGATGAATTTTCGAGGCGTTGGCGTTTGAGCGCCGCATCCTGAGTGATATCTGCGCTTTGGCGCCACATGCGGGCCATGTTGGCGCTGTGATCGGTGTTCAGCGGGTTGATGCGCCGCGCCTCATCCAGAACCGCGCGGGCAGCGGTGAGCAAATCCTCGCGCGAGAGCGCGGCGGAGGGCAGCGGCGTGCGCTGCTTGTTCCACAAATTGCCATCGTAAATCACATCGTTAAAGCTCACGGTGTCGCCCCACACTTTGGTTGCGGCGGCCTGAGTGGTGGGCATGCTCTTGGCTTTTTCCAGCAAAGCGCGCCCCAGCCACAGATAGTAAAAATCCTCGTTGGGGGCCATTTGCAACGCCTTGCGGTAATGCTCAATAGCCAGATCCCAACCTTGCACGCTGGTGTTTTGTTGAAGAATGTTGGCGGCCTGACCATCGTATGGCTGGGCTTGTTTGTACATGATGTCGGCAGAGATGGATTGCAGGTTGCTGGTGCTCATGGTGAGCACGGTGACCAATCCCAAAATTGGCAAGGTGGTCCATCCAGCCACTGAGCCAGACAACCGCGGTGGCGCATAGGTGTCTTTGCGCACCAGCGCGGCAAACACAAACATCACCACCCCAATCAGCAAATATAGGAAAGCGGGGAACTGCCCCAGCCGTTCAGCGATGCCGATGATGTCATTCACAGAACCTGCGGTGACCAGCACCAGCTCTACCAGCCGGCCCGCCAAAAACGTGCCAAATGCAACCCAGGTAAACAGGCCGATGGAAACTGCGAGGGCGACAGCCCCGGTGACGGTTTGGCGATCTGTATTCGCGCTCAGCCGCCCATTGCGTTGAGCTTCGGCAACAATGATGATAACGCCCAGAGTTAAGGTGAGCAGGAACATGCCCAGAACGCCATAACCGGTCTTGTCTCTAACAACTGTTAGGCTGTTGCCAAACACCAGCAATGATGAGGTAAGGCGGCTGGAGTTGGTGGTAAAGCAGTAGGCCAGCACGGCCAAAAGGAAGCCCAAAAAGAGCGAGTTGCTGGCAATTTCTGCAAACCAGGGCGGCAGAGAGACCCCTCCGCGCGGTTGAGTGGTTGCGCGGGTGCGGGTGGCCTGCGCTTGTTGCGCGGCGCGTTGTCTGCGCTGGCTGCCACCCGCGCTGGCAGGCGCAACTGGTTCAACGGGTTTAATCACTTCCACCGCTGGCTCGGCCACGGCGGGGTTTGTGTCGCGCAGCAATCCCATCCCAACCACCACCAACATGCCCACAAACGCCCAGAAATGGGTGCGGGTGGATGCGATGGCGATCCCAAGGTGGATCTCGATGAAGTGCGCGGCGATGCCGGAGATGAGCGCGATCAGCAAAATCTGGTCGCGGCGCTGCAAGCCGGTGTGGGCCGTGCCTTCATTTTCGCTGCGGGCATTAATGATGGCGCTGATGACGAGGAAGATGGTGAGACCTATCGCCACGCCAGCGGCAATGCTCACGCCCAGCAGGGGCGGGTCGGTGGTGATGGCAAACGTTGCGCCCCCAGCCGCGCCCAAAACCCATAAAATAACAAATAGGTTGCGCTCGCGGTTGGAAGTCACGAGACCAATCCACCGGAAGGCGAAATAAAACACAGAGCCGAACACCAGCATATAGGCCAAAAAGCCAAGGAAGCCGGTGATGATGAACGAATCCCACGTCTCGTTGTGGCTTCTGTCTGGCGAGGCGTTGCGGGCTTCGACGTTGGCCAAACCGGGCGGGTAAAAGCGGTTATACGCCACATACATCGCTTCCGGGCCGTAGCCAATCAGCGGGCGGATGGCGTTAAATGCGTCGTTTGTGCCATCCGGGAATTGGATGGGGTCGTGCGGCTGCATCATTTCCACATCGCCTGTCCAGATCAAATAGCGCACCAGGTTGGTGCCATCTGTGACGTTGATGACGGTGGACAAACGGTTAAACACGGGCAGCGTGCGCAAGCCATCAAACGGGGTGAATCCTTTGACGTTGAGCAAAACAAGAAACAGGATGGCTGCCAACCCAGTGCCCACCCAGCCTACCGTTAGGCCAAGCCGCAGTTTGCGGCGGCGCAAAAGTTGAAGGAGCAGCGTGACGAGGAAGAACATGCCGAACAGAAAACCCAGTTGCGGGCCGCGGCTGCCTGCCAAAAGCAAAACCACCACTGCGTTTACAAGCGCAATGATGATATACGCGCCTGACCGCAGCACATCGGCTATGCTCGCTTTGTCGTTCTCCTGCGCATTTGAAATGGCTTCTACCACCCGGCCAACGGTGAGGAAGAAGGTCATGATGAGATACGCGGCGATGAAAATGGCGTTGCCCATGTTTCCGGCCACGCGGTCGGTCACATCGCCGCCCCAGGGCAGCGGGTCTAGCTGGTTGCGCTGGATGACGCCGTAAATGGCGATGGGCAGCGAATTGAGGATCGTCATCGTGATCAGCCGATCCAACTGCGCCCGCGTGCGCATGCCCTGCACAATCATAAAGAAAATGACCACGTAACTGAACGTGGTGTAGGCGCCTTGCAACCGCTGGTATGACCCCAGCAAGCTGGTGCGGCTGGCTACCGAGAGCGCGGTGCTGATCATGTAGACCACAACCAGAATCATGGTGGGCAGCATGAGCGGCGAACGCCAGGTCACGCGGGTGTCTCGCGCGGGGTTGCGGCGCTCCTCAATCCACTTCACCAGCCAAAACACGCACATGGCCAATGCGATGGAGCGCACGGTGGTGAGCTTGTCTGGCTCGAACACGCGGCTGGAGTAAATGTTAAAAAACAGCGGAGCCACGATGACTGCCGCCAGCCACCCAGCCTCAATTAAGCGGTCGCACCACACGCTAAGCCTGCTGGCAGGGGCGTATGCTTGCGCTGGAATGGAATTGGTTTGAACTGCGCTCACCATCTGTATTCACCTCAAAATTTACGCCGTCAATTCGTAGACTACTTGACGGCGGTAATTGGTAATGATACCAGTGCGGACGAAGGCCCAAATCAAATTTCTTCCTTTTCGGATTTTAATAAAAGGGATGATTCGCAAATCAAAGCCCGCGGGCTGGTTGCGTTCTTCTTGCGTTTTTATGGAGTAGTCGCCTCGCCTCATCCGTATCGGGGTAGGGGAGGGCCGGATGAGGCGAGGGCGTGGCGCGAGTATACGGGCGCGGCGGTGTTGACGCTGGACGCTTGCCCGGCGAAACGGCGCGGCGGGCAAGCGTAGGGTTGCGTTTTTTCCCTGCGTTTGGCCTGCGCCGTTTGGGGTTAAACCAACGCGCGTTAATGCCGTATGAGCGGCAAATAAACGTTTCTGCTCAAGCGCACCGCCTCAACCGCGCCAATATCACAGGCCGCGCCCGCGGTACGCGATACGCCGCGCTGGTCAGTGGCTGGGCAGCCCGCATTCGCGCCGTTATCAATGGCTGGGCTGCCAGCCGATGGAAAATATGTGCGCGAGAAGCCGCCATTGTTCGCCAGCGGCTGCAATTGCGGGTTGGTGTTGTTCCAGTCTGGCAGCGTGTTGCCCACGCAACTGCCATCGCTGCTTATGTTGTTGCCCAGCGAGGTGAACGGCGTGACGGACATGCAGTTGGCCGCGCCAACGCCACCCGCCAGAATCGTATTTTTCATTCGCACATCCGCGCCGTTATCGGTATACACATTTGCGCCATACCCGCCGGTAGAGGTGTTGCCGTTGAGCGTGCTGTTTGTCAGGGTGATGGCCGACCCGGCCCGCCGCACGGCCAATCCGCCGCCCACGCGGGCGCTGTTTGCGCCAAACGTGGAGTTGGTGATTTGAATTTGCCCAAATTTTGTGGCTATGCCGTAATTGTCATCGTTGGCTATCGCGCCGCCAGCCTCGGTGACCACATTGCCCGCGAACAACGATTGCGAAATGATGACCCTCCCGCCGTTGTTATACAGACCGCCGCCCGCATAGGCCGCGTTGTCTTCAAAACGGGTTTGCTCCAAAATCAGTTGCCCATTTGGCCCATTGCTGATGGCGCCTCCGCCGTAATCGGCCCGGTTGTTTAGCAGAACAACGCGGCGCAAAGTGGCTTGCCCGCCGTTAAAAATGGCCCCGCCCGCGCCGCTGCTCACCCGGTTTCCGGCAAACGTGGAATCTTCAAACAGCGCATGGCCCGCCTGAATATTAATCACGCTGCCCCAGCTTGAGGTGCTAAAAAAGTCCGAGAAGGTCATGCGCGTGATGGTGAAGGCGGCATACACGGTGAACCGCGCCTCTGATGAGCCGCCGTGAAATGCGACCAGCCCGCCGCCATCCAGCCAAACCGGTTTGTTGACCGCGTAATTGTGGGTGAGCGTGATTGTTTTTTGCGCCGCCCCGCAATCAAAGCCAATTTTGCCGCCCGCGCTCCATGCGCTGTTAAAAGCGGTCTCGGTGCAGCTTTCTGGCGTGCCGTTGCCAATGATGGCATCTGCGCGGGCGATGTGCGCCGCGCACAGCCATGCCGCGCCCGCCAGCGCCACCGCAACGGCGGCCTGTCTTGGTTTTGTTCCAAACATTGCTCCCTCCTGAACGTGCGTGTGGTGACCTTCTTGGATCAGGCCGGGTCCGTGCTGCCCTGAGCGTCATTTGCGCCCAGAATGTGCTGGGTGCGGGCGGCGGCCTGTTCTTTTCGCCATTTGTTAATCTGGGCGTGGTTGCCGTTTAGCAGCACCTCCGGCACTTTCCATCCGCGAAAATCTGCCGGGCGGGTGTAATGCGGATATTCCAGCAAACCCTCGTTTTCCTCGCTGAATGATTCGTTGCGCGGGGCAAACTCTGGCAGCACGCTGGGTATCCAGCGCGAGACGGCATCGGTGATCACCATCGCCGGAAGCTCGCCGCCGGTGAGCACGTAATCGCCAATGCTCAGCGCGTCTGTGCACAAGTGTTCGCGCACGCGCTCGTCCACGCCCTCGTAATGCCCGCACACCAGCGCCACGCGCGGCAGTTGCGCCAGCTCGCGGGCGATGGCGCTGGTGAACCGCCTGCCGCCCGGCGACATCAAAATAATCGGGGTGCTGGCGATGGCGTCTGCGCCGAGGACGCCTTCCACCGCCGCAAAAATCGGGTCGGGCTTCATCACCATGCCGCCGCCGCCGCCATACGCGTAATCGTCGGTGATGTGGTGTTTGTCGGTGGTGTAATCGCGGATGTTGTGTACGGCGATCTCCACCAGCCCGGCATCCATCGCCCGCTTGATGATGCTTTCTGCAAACGGCCCGCTGAACATGCCGGGGAAAAGCGTAAAAATATCAAATTTCATGCGTAAAAAAACTAAGCGGCGGCATTGAGCGATTTGATCGCGGCAAGTTCGCCAATGAACACGCACACATCCCCGCTTTGCAGCACATGGGCGGGAGATGGATGCATGATGGGTTGTGAGCCATCCATCATGCTGAGAGTTGTGACGTTGAATTGCTCCTGCGCCCATCCCAGCGTTTTCCCGCGCAACGAGGAATTCTGACTCACAGTGATTGTGCTCACGTTCATCAGCGCGCCATGCATGCGAAACGAGTAATCTACATTTGTGCGTGTGGCGGCCACAGCAAAAGCGGGGGCCGCCAACCCAGACACGCTAAACGCGGTTTTGATGTTGAAGCCTTTGGATACCTTTTGCGCCAAAGCCTGGTCAAACATGCGTAACACCACCTTCAAGTCTGGCCGCATATCGCGCGCATCCAGGGCGATGTCCAGGTTGGTCAGCTCGTTGGAGGTGCAGCACACCAACGACTTTGCGCGCGACAATCCGGCCTTGAGCAGCGTATCGCGTTTGCGGGCATCGCCAATAATCACGGGCACGCCCAGGCTTTGCAGTTCGCTCACCCAATCGCCATCGTTCTCGGTGTTAATCACAACCACGCGCTCGCTAAAGCCCAGCAACTCCATCACCACGCGGTAGCCCACGTTGCCCACGCCCACCACAATGATGTGATCTTTGTGCGTAGAAGCCAGCGCGATTTGTCGTTCTTGTTCGTCTGTCATGTAATCCACCACCTTGGCCGCGCCGCCAGCCAGCGCAAACACGCCGCCCACGATTACGCCAAATGAAATGAACTGCAGCGCAAGGCTGTCTGGCACATCGCCCGGCTGAAGCTGAAAGGTCATCAGGTTGAGGGTGTAGATGAGGGCGCGGGTGGGGTTGGGCTGCCCGCCGCCCACAAAAAACACAATTGTGCCGCCCGCCAACAAAATGATGAACACAGCCAGCGGCCAGCGCAGGCGGCTGACAGCGGCGCGAACCAGCCGCCAGGTTGCCTGCGCTTTTCGTGTCTGCTCCATTCGTTTTAGTTAAAGCTGATAGTAATAGTTAGAGTGAACATATTTCTATAACTATCACAATTAACTATCACTCATTTGCCTTTTTCGTGGGCGCGCAAACGCTTCATATAATCCAGCGGGTGGCTGATGGCCGCCGGGATGATTTCAATTTCCACACCTTTGGCAATTTCCAGACGGGCAAGGTCTTTCTCGCGATCAAGATAGGTGAGCTTGCCAATGAGGCCGCCCACCGTGACAATTTTCTCGCCAATCTTTAACTCTTCCACCACCTGCTGCTGATTTTTGCGGGCGCGATTTTGCGGCATCACCACGATGACATACACCAGCACAAACACCAGCGCGGCGGCTGTTGCCAAAACAACGAATGCAAGATTTGTGTTATCCATTCCGGTCTGTTATTTCTGCCATCGCTTGCGTATGGCGATGAATGCGCCAACGCCAATAAACGCGCCGACAAACCCAA
>DAORUN010000027.1:0-29383 GCA_035433205.1 Thermoflexales bacterium
CTGGCGCTCACAATCACAAACGGGCCGCCGCTGGTGGCGATGGTGTCGGTCAGAATCAGATTTGTGGCTACATCTGGGCCTTGGTTGAAGGCCACCAGCGTATAGGTGATGCGATCTCCAGCCATCACGTTGCCATCGGGTTTGCCGAACTTGGTCAGGCGAATATCTGCTGTGTTGCGAATCTCCACCACCGCCGTATCTGTAATTGTGGCGATGGCGTTCGGGCTGGTGAGTACCGCCGTGTTGGTCAATAGCGTGGCATTGGTGAGTGTGCTGGAGGCCAGCACGTTCACATTCACCGTGCGGGTAACGCCTGGGTCAATGCTGCCCACGTTGATGACCAGCGTGTTCCCGGTGAGGGTGTAGCTGTTGGCGTAGTCCACGCCAATCAAACTTAACCCGGCGGGCAAAGTGTCTGTAATGACCGTGTTTTTGGCGGTTGTTGGGCCTGGGTTAACAATTTCAAGGTAATACGTAAACGAACCGCCCGCGGATGGGTTGATGTTTGACGCGCGTTTTTCCATCCGCACGGCAGAGGGATACCACAAACCAAAGTCAACCGTGCTGTTTGTGTCGCTCAAAGCCAAAGTTGTGCCCGGTTCCGCGCCGTAGGCCAGCGTGATGGGCAGGCTTTGCACATATCCGCCCGGGTTGCTGATGCCGTTGTTGTCGTTGTCAATATCGTTATCGGGGTCGGGCGCAGCCAGAGCATCGCTCACGCGGTAGCTGGGTGTGGCCCCGCCCGCCGCAAAGTTGCTGGCCGAGAGCCGCACGATGTAATCACCTGCAGCCAGATTGCTGAAGGTGTAATAGCCGTTGGCATCGGTTGTAACAATGTATGGCAGGCCAGAAAGCGGGTTATTAACCGGGTTACCAGCGCCATCGCGCAACTCCACAACCACGTTGGCGATGCCGCTCTCAGAGCCATCCAAAACCGAGTTGTCGTTGGTGTCGAACCACACGCGGTTGCCCAATCGCAACATGGTGATTGTTGAGGTGACCGTGCCGGTTGGGGTGATGACATTTACCCCAGACAGCACGGCGGTGTTCACCACCTGGTAGCCGGTGATGGAGCTGAGTATGGCGTTTGGCGTGCTGTTTACCTGCACAATCATTTGTGCGGTGAACGTGCCGCCGTTGGCGTTGATGGGCGCTGGGTTCCATGTGACCAGCGTGCCCGCGCCAGAGCCCGCGCTTGCGCCGGTTGCGCCATTTGTGGCCGCAACAAATGTAGTGTTTACCGGAACAAGATCGGTGATGGTTGTGACCGCGCTGACCACGCCGGTGTTTGTTACACGGATGGTGTAGGTGATGTAGCCGCCGGGCAAAACAATGGTTGGGGTCACGCTCTTGGTTAGCTCCAAGATGGGTTGGCCGGTTTGCAAAACGGCTATTGCCACTGGGGTTGTGACGGTGCGCTCTTCAGAAACCACGCCAGGCAAAGAGGTGTAAGTTGCAGCGGTGGTGTTGGTCAGGGTGAGGCTGGGCGCAATGTCATACGCAACCCGCGCCATAAACTGAATGTTGGCTGTGGCTCCTGTGCCAATCTCTGAGGCTTGCCAGGTGAGGTTGGACGAGCCAGATGTGTTGGTGTTGGTCAATATGGCCCCAGCAGGTGCGCTAACCGAGTAGGCGATGGGGGCAAGATAGGTGATGCCAGCGGGCAGGGCATCGGTAATGACCACATCGTAGGCAGAAGATGAGCCGGTATTGCTGACAGTGAGCGTATACGTCACAAGATCGCCGCCATTTAGCGGGCTGTGCTGGCCCACCGCCGCCTTGCTGATGAGCAATTTTGGCTCGACCAGTTGCACGCTCACGGGTGGTGTGGTGAGGGTTGTTGTGCCGGAGGTGGGGTCGGTGTAGGTCAGTTTGGCCGTGTTGGTCAAGATAATGCCGCTCACATTCGCGGATTCATCCAGCACTTTTGCCAAAACAATGATGCGGAATGTGTTGTTGGTGGTTGTGTTGTCGGCGGTGGTTTGCTGGTCGCCAAATGCAAAAATGGGATTATCGCCAGTGCCGCCAATGGGGGCAGGCGAAACGGATGGTGTGGTGTTTGTGCCGTTATAGGCCGAGTAATCTATTGAATAGCCGGCATAGCCCAAACCAGCGGGCAAATCATCTTCCACAATCAGGTTGGCGGTTGTGCCTTCTGGCAAGGTAATGACAAGCGTATAGGCAATGACCGCGCCGATGGTGTATTGGGTGGGGCTGGGTTGTAATTTGGCTATTTGCGGCGTGGTTAATGTTGTGCTGGCGCTGGCGCTGCCCGTGTATGTGCGCTCGCCGGTGAGCGTGCCCGATGCGCCAGTTGTGGTGGAGCCGGTTGGGTTGGGCGTTGTGCCATTTGACCCCGGCAAAGTGTTGTAGGCCAGCGTGGCTGTGTTGGGGATGGTTAACCCGTTTTTGGCGAGTTGCATTACCTGAGCCACAATTACAAGGTCGGCGGTTTCTGCGGTGTTGAGACACGAAACATACCCCGTGACCACCTGCCCGCTGATATTTTGGCTGGATGTTTTTGGCACACTGGTGCATGCGGCCGCGCTGCTGGGGATCATGTTCGCCGAGATAATTTGCAGGTTGGCGTCAACTGCGTCGGTCAGGGCCACATCAAACGCGGCGGTGCTGGTTGGCAACACGCTTGCCGCCACATGCACGCGGTAGGTGATGAGGTCGCCAGCGTCTAGCGGCGCGGGTGGGTCAATGGTTTTGGTGATGCTGACCTGCGGCTCCACAACCCTCACCGAACTGGTGGATGAACTGATCGTCAGCCCTGTTTGTAAGTGGGTAAATATGTTTTGCAGGGTTGTTCCAGCAATGTTTGATGGCGTGTTTAGAACCAGCGCATTGAACTCCACGATGATGAATTCATCGTTGGGATCCAGGTCGTTATTGGAGACTGTGCCAAGTGAAAAAGTGACTACTGCCCCGGATGGAGACACCGCGATGTTTCCGGCAGGCATTGGGTAGCTAATGGGCAAAATTGCGCTGCTGCCAACAACATCGGGGCTGGCGCCAAGGGATGTGGAAGACATGCCAGCATCGCTGATAAAGCCAACCGTTGTCGTGCCATCATTAACAAACTGCATTCCTGCAGGCAGAATGTCTACAAATTGCAGGTTGGGCGATGTGGCTTGCGGCATGGTGATGCCAATGCGGTAGCGCACAATTTCGCCGATCGCAACATCCGTCCCCGATGTGTGAATTTCTGAGGTGGTGGTGATGCCTTTGAAGGGTGAAGTTGTGACATCTATCCCTACCGAACTGGAAGCGGCGTAATTATCCACTCCGCCTGCGCCGGTGCGTTCGGTAGAGCTTGCTATGTAAGTTGAGCGCGTGCCCGGCGCGCCGGGCAAACTTGTCCACTGTGTGTTGGCGGTGTTGGTGTAAAACGTGTTGGCCACAATGCCATTTGCAATTGCGTGGATTCGAATGGTGATTGTGCGGGCGGGATTGGCCGTCATGCTGAACGGCGTGGTTGTGTTTAGGTTGTTGCCGCTTAAGTTGAAGTTGGATGCTGAAACAATCCCAGCCGTATCCACAACCGAAGCGATGGATAACGAGGTAAAAATACTGGGGATGGTGTCTGTGACCACCGTATCCCATGAATCCACACCGCTTGTGTTTTGAACTGTAATATCAAAATCTACCGGGGTGCTATTTACAACTGTGTTTGGCGTGAGTGACTTTGCAATGCTTACGCGCGGCTCAACAATGGTGATGGTTTGGGCGGCTGTTTGCGCCGAGACGCCATCGGCGGTGAATGACATGGAGTTGGCGCGGGTTTGAGCCGCAACGTTAGCAGCTGTGTCCAGCACCACGGCTGTATATGTAATGATCAAAGTCTCGGTAACAGTGTTTAGCGCGTTGATGTTGGTGAGATTGCCAAAACTCCAAATAGCTTGTCGCCCGGCCTGGCCGCTGACCGCGCTGATGACTGGGTTGCCAGCAGCGCCATCATTGCAAAAATTAGCCGTGTTAATGGCGCCCAAATTGCTGGAAACATCCGTTGGCGCAGACACGCCGACACAATCCACAAATGCCAGCCCCGCGGCCAAAGTGTCTGTGATGCGAACGTTTCTCATTGTGCCTTCGGGCATGTTGATGGACACCGCGTAGGTGATGATCTCGCCAATTGCGGCCTGAATATTGTTATTGCCTGTTGTGCTAATTTCTGTGGATGCGATTACTTTTGAGGAAGTTGGCGCGCGAGACGAGATATTGGCAGAATCGCTCAGCCTATCTGGGGCAAAATTCTGGCCGCCGCCACTGTTTGAATATGAGGCCAGCGTGGCGGTATTTGGCAATGTGGATCCGGGTTGTACGGATGATGTTGTGGTGACATCAAAAGTGACGATGATGATATTTGTGCCAGTGCTGTTTATTGTTTCAGCCGCATTGAGTCCCGCGGGTATGGCGCCTGTTGGCCCGTTAGACAGGGTAAGCCCGCTGCCAAATAAGTTGCCCGATGAGCCATGCGTGGCGATGGAGCCATCCTGCACGCACAAACTGCCGGGCACAAAGGCAACGGTTGATGGAAGCGCATCTGTAATGATCACATCCCACGCGTCATAATGCCCGGTGTTTTGAATCACAATGGCGTAAGTCGCGCGGTCTCCTGCGTCCAAATTCGTTAAATCGCTGGTGAAGGCTGTTCCCAGCCGGGTGGTGGTGATGGGAGCGCCGCTGATGGCGGGGCATGACCCCGGCGACGTGTATGTGACACCAGCAGGCAGGGGTGGGTTGGGGCTGAACACAGGCGCTGGCGCGGGTGTGCTTGTGCGATTGGTGGCAATAACTCCCTTGCGGATGGAAAGCTTTGGCTCATTAAGCCGCACCTGAGTGATGGAGCTGGTGGAAACTTTTGCTTTTTCGTTGTTGTCAACCAAACCATTCGCCAGGTTGGTCAAATACAAATCATCGGCAAAAGGATCAGTTTTTACTTTAACTGTAAAAAGAATATCTACAATGTTTTGAAGGTTGGCTGGGTCGTTGTTTGGCCCAAAAGTAAAGTTGACGCTGTTGGCTGTGCCATTGGTTGATATGGTCGGGTTCGTTCCTGCAAAAGTATTGCTGGGGCCGTATGTGGCTGACCCAACCGGGGGCGCGGTGGAAGTGGAGCTGCCAGGCAACCCGATAAAACTGGTCACGGTTGTGGCATCAAAAATAGGAAGCGGCAGAAAATCCGCGACAAGAAGCGAGTCGTAATCTGGCGCACTTTTGGTGTAGACAAGACGATAGGTAACGTTATCGCCCGGGCTGATGCGCAATGGCGAGGTTGGCGCAGAGCCATTAACGGTGTAAAGCGTTTTACCTAATTGCGCGCCCGGCACTTGAACAGTTGCGCTGCTGCCATCGGATGAATAATTGCCTGTTGGGGTGTATGGCGCTGCATTTGCCAACACTTGCCCGCTGATCACCGCTGTGTTGCGCAAATATTCATACATTTCCACCGGGCTGCCACCGTAAAGATTGCTGTAAGAATCGCAAATCTTTGCCTGAAATTTAAGAACGCCAAAAGTTGCGCCTGCTGTTGGGGAGATGGCGTATCCACCCTGTGCAATTGAACCTGCCAGCCCCAGCGTGGATGAGAGCGCATCGGAAATATAAAAATTTAGGGTTGTTGCCCCCGATGGCAGAAAAGACACGCCGCACGCGGTGGTGTTGTCTTGCGTTGTGTTGGAAGATGGGAATGCTGTATACGTAACAACCTGTGTTGCGCCCCGTTCTGCAAAAGTCCACACAGCAGACCCGGGCACAAAACGCATGCCATCTTGCAACGTATCGCTGATGACAAGATTGTTTAACGTGACAAAATCTGACACCTGAAAATTGAGCGTGTATTCAACTGTATCTCCCGGTGTTGCACCCGTTGCATTGGTGTCTGTAATAACTTGTGCAGATTTTTGCAGCACCAAAGCCTGATCGGTTAAGGTGTGTGTGGCGGGGTTGCTCACCGCAATGGAAACAGAGTCGCGGGTGTCAATGGGTTTCCATGACCCACTTGCGTTAAGTGTGTCGGTCGAGGTTGCATCTGCCCCGGAGCCAACCGGCAGCACATTAGAGCCTGTTGAGGCAGTGAGCGGAATGAAATACTGGAAGATGACCGAGGCCGAGTTTGTAGCCGCCGGAAAATTGACTACAAGATTTGATGGGCTTGCCGCATAACCCACCGGCGGCGATTGCACCACGCTGCCGCTGGGCACAATACTAACCACGCTTAAAAACGCCATGTTATTCGCAAGCGTATCTGTAATGCGCAGGTTCGTAATTGTTTGACCGGGGGCGATGGAAATATCCAACCGATATTGGCGCGGGTAGTTTGGCCCTGTGGCTGTTTCATCTTCATTCACGCCAATATAGGTTTTGCTGGCCCGCAAAACAGTTGGGGTCACAGATTGAGATGAAATGCTGCTCGTTATTGGCGGATCATTAGCCGAGTTGTTAAGCGCATCACAGCCATACATAAACCCCGCCGAGGCATTGATGGGCAGAGGCGTGCTCACATCTGCCAGGTTGCTAAGTTTTGTGCTTATTTGGATATCTGCCGGGGGTTGGCTGGCGGTAAAACTGCCAAATGGCAATTGCAGCACAACCACTTGCTTCCCGGTTGTGCAAGCAGTGGGCAGGCCGGTTAGCGGATGGGTATATGACCCGCCAGAGCAGGTGAATGGAGTTATAACCGGTGTAAGTGCCTGACCCAGATACGTGGCATTATTAAATGTCAGCCCATCGTTCCCATCGGCTCCATTTGGCAATTCAAGATTGACGTAAGGGCCAAACCCAGTGTCTGTGGCCGAAGTGTTGTCGAACCTCACTGTAAAGTTATATGGGTCTTGACCAACAAGCGGAAAGGACTCTGATGTGGTGACGGTGACGCTGGGGGCCGCGCTACAAGCCAAAGGGGCATCAATCGCCAATATTTTTTCGGTTGGGTTGATGGAAATATCTATGGCTTGCGCAACTTGCCCTACTGGTTGCCCCTGGTCTGCCAAATTGGCATTAGGGGCCTGCCATGGACCATAACTTGCGCCAATAATTGGAGAGTAAGTTGGAGCAGAAGCATTATTCTGCGGGCTGGCCGAAACACCTTGAGCCGAAGATGACCAAATAAGGGAAACAGCAAAAAACAGCCGCGCAAGCGACACGCGATTAGGCACAGTGGTTCCTCCACAAAAGCATAAAAAAATGTTTGGAATATCACCTTGCCAATCACCCTGTTTCCCTTGAATTGGCAATTAAGATGCCTTCAAATCCTAACACAGTTTTTGTTGTCTATAAATTAGAACTTTAGAGAAAACAACAAGATAATACTTTTGTAGCGGGTGTTTTTCGCGTATACTCAACACGAGAAAATAGTGAGCTGGCAGATGGCGCCTGGTGACCCAAGTATTACGGCGAAGGAAAGAGTTTTACGAAGCCACTCAAGGCCCTGCGGCAAAACAAAAAAATTCCGAGAAGAAACATGAATATCATTGCGCTTGTAAAACAAACCCCCGACACAGCAAAACTCTCTAAAACGCTGAATGGGATGCAGTTGATGGCCGACGGCCAGCCCCGCATTGTCAACCCCTGGGATGAGTATGCGCTGGAGACGGCCTTGCAGCTCAAAGAAAAACACGGCGGCAAAAAAGTAACCGCCTTGAGCGTGGGCAAACCCGAAGCGATTGAAGCCTTGCGCACGGCGGTAGCGATGGGCGTGGACGAAGCCATCCTGGTGAGCGACCCCGCGCTTGCAAATGCCGACTCTCTCGGCACGGCCCACGCGCTCGCGGCGGCCATCAAAAAAATTGGCGCGTTTGATGTGATTGTGGCTGGGCGCAACGCCATTGACGGCGGAACAGGCGCGACCGCCGTGCAAGTTGCGGCTCTTCTGGGGTTGCCGATGGTTTCATTTGTCTCCGCGCTCAAAAATGTGAACGCGGCGGGCAAATCGCTCACGGTTGTCCGCGCGGTAGATGGCGGGCGCGAGACGGTCACCACCCAGCTCCCCTGCGTGATGAGCGTGGTGAAAGACATTGCCGAGCCGCGCTACCCCAGCTTTATGGGCATTCGCAAGGCCGCCAAAGCGCCCATCCCCACCTGGACGCTGGCCGATTTGGGCATGGCCGCGCCGACTTCTAACATTTCTTGGGCGGTGGAATTGCCCGCCGCCCGCGAGACCAGCGTGGAATTCATTCAGGGCACGCCCCAGGAAATGGCCGCCGCGTTGATGGACAAGTTGATTGCACAGAAAGTAATCTAAGCAAGCAGAGCCTAAAGGTCTCCGAGACCTTTAGGCTCTTAACTCTGGAGAAAAATGTCAAACACAATTTTTGTTTGGATTGAGCAGAATAACAACGAGGGCGCATCCATTTCTTGGGAGGCGATTGCGGCGGCCAAAAAGCTGGGCGCGGTGCAGGCGGTTGTGCTGGGCAACGGGGTAGATGGCCTTGCGAGCGAGGCGATTCAGCGCGGGGCGGATGGGGCGGTGGTGGTGAACGACGCCACGCTGGCCGCGTATCGGCTGGAACCCTACGCGGCGGCTCTGGGCGCCATCGCCAAAAGCCACGCGCCCGCCACGCTGGTGCTGGGCGCAAGCGCGCGCGGCACAGAGCTGGCTGCCAGCGTGGCCGCGCAGTTGGGCGCGGGTCTTGCGGCAGATGTGACTGAGTTGGACATGGAAAACGGCGCGGTCGTGGCGCAACGTCCGGCGCTGGTGGGCAACGTGATGGCGAAGGTGACGTTTGGCGCGGGCAACGCGGTCATCACCACCCGCAAGCGCGTGTTTGCCCCGCTGGCGGTGGATGGCGCACGGACGGGCGCGGTGACGAGCGCGAGCGCTGCGCTGGCCGAGAGCGCCATCGCCACAAAGATTGACAGCGTGGAAGCCAAAGCCGCCAACGAGGTGAGTTTGACCGATGCGCGAATTGTGGTGAGCGGGGGGCGCGCGGTGGCCAATGCCGATGGCTTTAAGCCGGTCAAGGCGCTGGCCGATGCGCTGGGCGGCGCGTTAGGCGCCAGCCGCGCCGCGGTGGACGCCGGCTGGATTCCGTATGCGCATCAGGTGGGGCAAACGGGCAAAACCGTTCAGCCCGATTTGTATATTGCGTGCGGCATCTCTGGCGCCATTCAGCATTTGGCCGGGATGAAGACCAGCAAAGTGATCGTGGCGATTAACAAAGACCCCGATGCGCCTATTTTCAAATATGCCAATTACGGTTTGGTCGGCGACATCAACCAAATTGTTCCGGCTTTGACCGAGGAAGCGAAGAAACGGCTTCACTAATCACAAAGTGCAAAGTGCAAAGTCGTTTGCACTTGCACTTTGCACTTTCTACTTTGCACTTTGCACTTACATGACAACATTTCCCATCACCGACCAGAACCGTGTGCGCGTTAAAAGCAAGCGCGGGACGTATGAGCGCGAGGTTATTTATCCAATTGTGGATGAGGCGTTGATTTGCCACGTTGGGCTGGTGTTTGATAATCAACCATTTGTCATTCCCACCATTCACGCGCGGATAGATGACACGATTTATTTGCATGGCTCACCGGGCAGCCGCATGAAGAAAGCCGCCGAGGCGGGCGCGCCGTTTTGCATTACCTGCACGCTGGTGGATGGGATCGTGTTTGCCCGTTCGGTGTTCAATCACTCCATGAATTACCGTTCGGCGGTGTTGTTTGGCAAGGGCCGAATTGTGACGGATGCGGACGAAAGTTACAAAGCCCAGGTTGCCATCACCGACCATATTGCCAAAGGCCGCTGGGATGACGCCCGCGTGCCAAACGAGAAGGAGATTGCAAAGACGCTGTTTATTGCGATTGATGTTGAGGCCGCCAGCGCCAAGGTTCGCACAGGCCCGCCCGGCGATGACGAGGAAGATTTGGCGCTGCCTTATTGGGCGGGCGTGTTGCCGCTGGCCGTTACGCCAGCCGCCCCCATCAACGACCCCGCCCTGCGCGAGGGAATTGCCCTGCCGGAATATGTGAAGAAATTTAAAAGGTAGGAAATGAAGAAATAAGGAGTTTTGGCGGGCGCGATTTCTAATTTCTCATTTCTTATTTGTTAGTTTTTGAGGAGGTATCCATGAAGAAGCCAACCTACAAAAAAACGCATATTGGTGAACACAAGCTGCACGCCGAGACGCAGATGATGTCGTATGGCTACGACCCGCAGATGTCTGAGGGCGCGGTAAAGCCGCCAGTGTTCCTCACCTCGACGTTTGTGTTCAAAACTGCTGAGGATGGCGCGGATTACTTTGACATCGTGAGCGGGCGCAAGCCTCAGCCAGAGGGCAAAAGCGCCGGGCTGATTTACAGCCGCTTGAATCACCCGAACCTGGAGATTTTGGAAGATCGGCTGGCCTTGCTGGAGGGCGGCGACTCGGCGGATGTGTTTGCCAGCGGTATGGCGGCCATCAGCGCGGTTTTCCAGGCGTTCGTCCGCCCTGGCGATGTGATTGTGCATTCTTCGCCGTTGTATGGCGGCACGGAAACCCTGATACGCAAAGTGCTGGCCGAGTGGAATGTGGCCTCAACCGAGTTTCACGATGGGTTGAGCGAGGAAGCCATCAGCCGCGCGCTGGAAGAGGGCGCGGGCAAGGGCAGGGTGGCGGTGATTTACGTTGAAACACCAGCCAACCCCACCAACGCGCTAATAGATTTTGTGGCGGTGAACAACGCTGCGGATGCGTTTGCCAAAAAGCACGGCTCAAGACCCATCATTGTGTGTGATAACACCATGCTTGGCCCCATCTTCCAAAAACCATTGGCCCAAGGCGTGGATATTTCTGTTTACTCGCTCACAAAATATGTGGGCGGGCACAGCGATTTGATTGCGGGCGCGGTGATTGGCGACAATGAGCGCATGGCGCAGGTGCGCATGATGCGCCACGCGTATGGCTCGCAGCTTGACCCGCATTCATCTTGGATGCTGGGGCGCTCGTTGGAGACGCTGGGTTTGCGCATGCGCCGCGCGGCGGAATCTGGCCGGGCGGTGGCGAAGTGGCTGCACAACAACCCATATTCGCCGGTGCAGGTGCTTCACCCAGAATACATCGCCAATGAAGATTATCAAGAGGTGTATCACCGCCAATGCGAAGGGCCGGGGTCAACGTTCTCGTTTGTGGTGCAAGGCGGGCGCGAAAAGGCGTTTAAGGTTATTAACAACCTCAGCTTGTTCAAATCGGCGGTGAGTTTGGGCGGCACGGAGTCGCTGGTTTCGCACCCGGCATCCATGACTCATTCTGGCGTGCCGGTTGAGGTGCGCGAGGACGTGGGTGTGACCGAAGGGCTAATCCGCGTCTCGATTGGGCTGGAACACCCGGACGACTTAAACGCCGATTTGGATATGGCATTTAGCAAGACGTTTAGGTGAAATGTGTAATTGGTACCGCAAGACAAAATTTGTAACTTGCAATTTACAGATTACACGTTACATAGTACATCTAACACATCACAGCAGCGGAAACCCCAGCAAAAACTCGGGGCCGATGTGCTCAATCACCCGCGCGGCGAGGAGAGTGGCGTTTTGCGCGGAGATGATGGGATGCTCGCCCCGCGCAAGACCGGCCAGCGTCGCGCCGCAAAACGTGTCGCCTGCGCCGGTGGGGTCAAGCTCCTGGGCGGGTTCAGCGGGGATGGATTCTGCGCGCGACTTTGCGATCACCATCACCCCGCGTTTGTCAAATGTCACGAACAGCAGGCCGTCATCGCTGGCGCGCGTTGTCATTTTGTCAACGACGCGCGACGACCCCCAAAGCCCAACCGCCTCGTTCTCGTTCATGAAAAACGCGTCGGTTTGCTCGTAAACCAAACGCACGTTGGCGGGTTCGTTAAACACCAGCCGCGCGTATGTGCTCGCCGAGACGCGCAACGCGCCCAGGCGCCGCGCGGCCTTCACAAACGCCAGCATCCGCGCGGCAGAGCTGAGCGCGGCAACATGCACAAAGTCAAAATCTTCCAGGCCGCGGGGGAGATGATCTGGCGTGAGCGCGGCTTCTGCGCCCCAGCTCGCGTCAATCAGGGTGGCTTTGCCCCCGCCATGATGGGCGATCTCCAAACGCGGCAAATCCTCCGGCGCAATCGCGGGGCCAATCCAGCTCACGCGGGCATTTAGCGGGCGCAGTATTTCTGGGATGGGGTCTGGTTTGGGCGCGAGCAGGGTCACCTCTGCGCCAGCAAACTGCGCGGCCAGCGCCGTGTATAGCCCGGCCCCGCCGATGGTGTGCGCCGTCTGCCCGCCAAAGTGAAGGGTGTCTAGCGAGGCGGTGCCGATGATGAGCAGTTTGGATGTGTTCATGGATTCTAGAGACGGAAGACGGATGACGGATGATGATCTTAAGCCGTCTCCAGTCTTTCGTCCTCCGTCTTCTAGTCGTTCATCCTTAACAAAACCATCAGCGCAACCAGCGCCATGACCGAGGCGGCCAGCATGACAACGGGCAGGGTGATGGGGCCGCGCGATTCAAAGAATTGCCCAATCAGCCAGGGCATGGTCATGCCGCTGAGGTTTGAGGCCGCCAAAAATATGCCAGTGACTTTGCCGGTGATGGTCATGCGCTGCTCGGCGAAAGACATGAGGGTGGGGAAGACCGACGCGACCGAGAGACCAACGACCCCCATGCCAATCCATGGCAGGGCGGGCCACATCAACACGATGAGCGTGCCAAGCAAAATGCCCGCCATGTCCAAAATTAAATAGGTTTTGGGTTGCACGCGGGTGGCAATGGGGATGGAGATTAGACGCCCCAGCGTAAAGAACCCCCAAAAGGTAGAGGCCAGCACGGCTGCATCATTGGTGTTCATGCCGTGCGCCGTGCCGTAATTGAACGACCAATTTCCGTAACCCATCTCCACGCCAACCATGAGGAAGAACACCGCTGCCAGCAGCATGGTCATGCCCACGCTCACGCTGCCCGCCGTGTTTTGGCTGGCGTGATGTTCTGGCGCGGGGCTGGGCAGGCGCAGCACAAGCAGCAACACGGGCAGCACCAGGGCGGCGGCCACAAAATACCCCGGCGACACATCGCCGCTGCTACCCAGGCTTTGGGCGATGATGAACGGGGCAATGAATGTGCCCACCCCGAACATGAAGTGCAGCCCGTTCATAAACGGCGCAACGCCCGTGCCGTGCGCCCACACCAAAAGCGTGTTGCCGCCCACGTCCACCAGCGTTTCGGAAAATCCTTGAAACGCAGAGACCGCCACCAGCACGGCGAGCAAACCGGCCAACGGCGCGGCGATCAGCCCAAGCGCCATCGCCGCCAGCCCAAATGCCATCACCCGATGCCCAATGCGCACGCGGTCATACAGACGCGCACCAAGCAATGCGCCCAAAAACCGCCCGGTGGAGCCAGCCGTAAACACAATGCTGATGGCGCTGAGCGTGCTGCCGGTGTGCGCCGCCAGCGTAGAAAGCGCCGGGCCAAGAATGGCCCCATTGATGCCGAGGACGATGAAGATGGCGTAATATGCGAATGTTTGGCGATATTTGAGGGACATAGTTGTGAATGTGAATTGTACTTGCCGCGCGTTTTACCATTCATCCTTTACAATACGCTATGCCATGCCGCAATCAAAACTGAGTGCGGCATTCCGTATTTAAAAGAGGAGAAAAAGAAAAGATGAACAAATCAATTCAAAAAGTGGCATTTGCTGCTGGCGCGATGGCTCTTGTGCTGGCTGCATGTGGCGGCGCTGCCGCGCCAACGGCCGTGCCACCCACCGCCGTTCCTCCAACGGCTGCGCCAAAGCCGACGGATGCGCCAAAACCCACCGAGGCTCCCAAGCCAACGGCGGTTCCTCCAACGGCCACCCCAGCGCCCACCAAAAACCCCAACGCGTTGCCAGACCTGGCTGGGCGCAAGATCACGGTGGTGCTGGAGAACGGCTACATCCCATTCAACTACATTCGCAAAGACACAGGTAAGCCCGAGGGTTGGGATTACGACGCGTTGTCTGAGATTTGCAAACGGCTGAACTGCGTGCTTGAGATCAAAGAATTGGCATGGGATGGCATGATCACCGCCGTGGCTGCCAAGCAGTTTGACATGGCCGCCGATGGCATCACCATCACCGATGAACGCGCCAAGACGGTGGATTTCTCGGATGGGTACATCACGGTGGATCAGCGCTTGCTCATCAAAAAAGGCGAGAAGCGTTTTACCACGCTGGATGACTTTATCAAGTATGTGAAAGCCAACCCCAAGGCCAAGCTCGCCACCCAGAAAGGCACTACCAACGAAATTCAGGGCAAGAAGATGGTGGGCGATGCCGCCGTCGTCTCGTATGACGATTTTGGCGCGGTGGTTCAGTCGGTCATCTCTGGCGATTCTGCCGCCGCCATCATTGATGACGTGGCAGGGCAGGGCTATGTGGGCGAGAACGGGGACAAGCTCGACCTTCTGCCCGGCAAAGTCTCGAACGGCGAGATGCTCGGCTTCGTCTTCCCCAAAGGCTCTAACCTGGTTGCGCCGTTGAACGCCGCGCTAAAGGCCATGAAGGCCGATGGCACGCTGGAAAAGCTGGCTAACAAGTGGTTCCCCAAGGGTGCGACCGTGATTGACTATGGCTCAATCGCCGACCCAAGCTATGTGGCCACCCCCACGCCGGAACCGACCAAGAAGCCGTAAAAACAGAGAATTGGGTATTGGGTAAAGGTTGCGCAAATTTTGTAATTTGTTTATCCAATACCCAATACCCAATACCCAATTCCCAGTTCCTGCACCTCGCAAAAATGACCACATCCCCCACCGCGCAATCGCGCGCCATTGGCAAACTGACAGACCTGCCCTGGTGGTTGCTCATCATGCTGTTCAGCGCCGTGCTGATGGCTTTTCAACTGTTCACAAACGCCGGCTACAAGACAATTTTGGATCGGCTGGCGCAGGGCATTGCCACCACGCTCACGGTTACGCTCACCGCGTATCCCATCGCGCTGCTCATCGGCCTGATTGCCGGGCTGGGGCGCGTGTCTAAAAACAAAGTGGTTTACACAATTGCCACCCTGTATGTGCAGATTATTCGCGGCATACCAATTTTGGTGCAATTGATGTTCATTGCGTTTGTGTTTTCGCCTATGTTGGTGGATGCGATCAACGCCATCGGCGTGTCCATCACCCCGGTCTTTGGCGCAGATAACGCGCTGGCCGCCATGACCCCGCCCGATCTGAGCTTCACCACGCGAGCCATCATGGCGCTGGCGGTTGCGTATGGCGGGTTTGAGGCCGAAACTTTTCGCGCGGGGATTGAATCGCTGGGCAAAGGGCAGATGGAAGCCGCCCGCGCGCTGGGCCTGAGCTATATGCAGGCGATGCGCTTTGTCGTTTTGCCGCAGGCCATCCGGCGCGTGTTGCCGCCGCTGGGCAACGACTTCATCTCCATGCTCAAAGATTCATCGCTGGTGTCTGTGTTGGGCGTGGGCGATGTGACCAACGAAGCGCGCAAATACGCCTCTGCTTCGTTCAAATACATGGAGACCTACGTCACCCTCGCGTTCATTTATCTCTCGCTCACGTTGTCGCTCTCGCTCATTCTCAAAGGCGTGGAGAATCGTTTGAACCGGGGCGGGCGGGGCGCGTAAGAGGGGGTTGGCTCCTGGCCAATTCTTAACTCCCAGCCCCCAACTCGCAACCTTCCAAAGGGTGTATACTTTCGCTTGAAAATTAAACCGCCAGTCGGTTTATTAAACATGGCGAGGACAATTAAACACGAAGAGCGGGAAGGTAAACGCAACGAAATTTTGGACGTGGCCCAGCGTTTTGTGTATACGCGCGGGTATGAGCAAATGTCCATTCAGGATATTTTGGATGAGCTGAAAATTTCCAAGGGCGCGTTTTACCACTACTTCGACTCTAAGCAAGACCTTTTGGAGGGGCTGATTGAGCGTTTGCGGGCGCAAAGCGAGCGCGAAATTATTCCGCGCGTGCGCAATTCAAAACTGCCCGCGCTGTCCAGATTGCAACTCATGCTGCGCGAATCTACCCAGTGGAAAACCGCGCAAAAAGAATATTTGCTGGCGTTGCTGGGCGTGTGGTATCACGATAACAACGCCATTGTGCGGCAAAAAACCACCGCGAACATGACCGCGTGGATCACGCCGCTCATCACTCAAATTTTGGCGGATGGCGCCCGTGATGGCACGATGCGCATGGCATCGCCAGAGGCCGCGGCCAATGTGATTCTCACCCTCATGCTGGGGCTGGGCGATGCGATGGCGCATGAAATTTTGGCGCTTGGCATGACGGATGAAGCCATCGCCCGCCGAAATGCCATCCAAAAAATTGAAAGCCTGACCGCAGCCTACACCCGCGCGATGGAGCAAACATTGGGCGTTAAAGAAAACTCTTTGATATTGATGAACAAAAAAATGATAAGGGCGTGGATAACCTAACGGGTAAGGTGTAACGCGTAATTTTTGCAAGCGTAGATTACACGTTACACCTTACACATCATAAACATGAACTCATTTTTACTCTATCTAAAACTGGCGTGGCGCAATGTGTGGCGGCACAAACGGCGCACGGTCATTGTGCTTTTGGCGATTGGTCTGGGCATGATGATGATGATGTTTTACGATGGCCTCATCGCCGGGTTTGACCAGGCGATTTACGGAAACGCGGTGCGCGTGCTGGGCGGGAACATCACCGTGCATGCGGCGGGGTATGGCGCGGCGGTTGGTCAAAAGCCGCTCATCCCGCTCGCGAATGACACCGCCATTGCGCAGGCTATTCAAAAACAACCCAACGTGGTAGCCGCCTCGCGCCGGATTGAAACTGGCGGGCTTGCCAGCAACCGCAAGGGCGCGTTTGCCATCAGCATTGTTGGCATTGAGCCAGAAGCCGAGGCCCCCGCCAGCCTCATCGCCAAGAATGTGAAAGAAGGCCGCAACCTGACCGCCGCCGACCAGGACGCGGTGCTCATTGGGCGCGGGCTGGCCGATGGCATGGAGGTGAAAGTGGGTGACCGCGTCACGCTGGTGGGACGGGCGCTGCACGACCAAATGCGCCAGCGCACCATGACCGTGATTGGCATTTACGATGTGGGCTTGCGCGATATTGAAAAACGCACCGCGTATATCTCGCTGGCAGAAGCGCAGGATTTGTATGACCTCACCGGCCAATCTACCGCCGTGACGGTGGCGATGCAAAAACTGGGGCAAGAGCCGCCGGTCATCGCGGCCATGCGCCAAAATTTCCCCAGCGCCGAGTTTCAAACATGGAAAGACGCCTTCCCAGAGATGGAGCAGGCCATCACCACCAAGGGCGGCGTGATGGATATTTTTAGCGTCATCCTCATGGTCATCGCCGCCATTGGCATTCTTAATCTTTTGCTGATGGCCGTCTACGAGCGGACGCGCGAGATTGGCCTGCTGGGCGCCATTGGGCTAAAGCCGCGCCAAATTTCGTGGCTGTTTATTTTGGAAGGCGCGCTGATTGGCCTTTTGGGCGTGGTCTTTGGCATTGCGCTGGGGCTGGCCTGCAACTTTTTGCTGGGGCAGGTTGGATTGGACTTTAGCAAGTTTGGCTCGGTCACAGATTACATGGCGCTGCTCAGCGGCAAGGTTTACCCCACGCTGGGGATGGATCATATTGCGCAACGCAGCCTTGTGATTTTGGTTATTTGCACGCTGGCCGCGTTTTACCCGGCCCGCGAAGCTGCCCGCGCCGAGCCAGCGCAGGCGTTGCATTTTGTATGACATTCTCACCGCAGAGACGCGGAGACGCGGAAAGTCCTTTTATTCTCTGCTTCTCTGCGCCTCTGCGGTGAACCCAAAAAATCATGATTCAACTGCTAAAAATGGCGTTCCGCAATCTCATGCGCAACAAGCGGCGCTCGTTCTTCTCTGCGCTGGCGCTGGGGATGGGGCTAGGGTTGTTGATGCTTATCGCCGGGGTGGTGAATGGCGAATACCGCAGCGCGCTGGATTCGGCCATCCGCCTGCAAAGCGGGCATGTGCAGGTGCGGGCCAAAACATTTGACGAGAGCAAAAGCAGCTTGGCCTGGGAGGACTTGGTGGAAAAACCCGCCGACCTGGCTGCGCAAATTGGCGCGCTCGCGCCGGTGAAGGTAGCCACGCCGCGCCTGTATGCCAGCGGGTTTGTGGCAGCCAGCCAGCAGGCCATCGGTGTGCGGATTTTTGGGATTGACCCCGCCTCCGAGGCCAGCGCACCCTACCGCGAGGGCGTGGTGCGCGGGGCGTATCTCGCTGCCGATGACAATGGCGGTGTGCTGGTGGGCAAGGGTCTGGCGGCCAAGCTCAAGGCCAACCCCGGCGACAAAATCAGCCTGACCACAAACACATCCAACGGCACGGTGGATCAACAAGATTTTGTGGTGCGCGGCATTTATTCCACGCGCACATCTGGTTTTGACGATGTGACGATTCTGATGCCGCTGACCAAAGCCCAGGCGTTCACCGGCGCGGGCGACCATGCCAGCGCCATCTTTATTTTGTTAAAAGATGTTGACCAGACCGATGCGGTGAAAGCCGCGCTGCAAACCAGCCGTTACGAAGTGGCGACCTGGCCGCAGATGAATGACATCGTGGTGCAAACCGAGGACTTGTCTAAGAGTTACATGGTCATGCTGTATCTCATTGTGCTGGCGGTCACGGCCACCGTGATTGTAAACACGCTCATCATGGCCGTGTTTGAGCGCACGCGCGAGATCGGCATTCTGAGCGCGGTTGGAATGCGGGCGAATCGCATCATGGCTTTGTTCTTCGCCGAATCAAGTTTTCTGGCGGTGGGCGGCATCATCATTGGCCTCATTCTTGGCGGGCTGATGGTGCTGTATGCGACCAGGGTCGGTTTCTTTATCGGCGATTTTGGCGCGACCGGCATTCTCATCGGCGACACAATTTACGCCCATTTGACCGCGCAAGACACACTCACGCTGGTGATTTTGGCGTTTGTGGTTACCTTGCTGGCGGCGCTGTATCCCGCGCTCATGGCCGCGCGGATGCAACCGGTGGATGCGCTTAAAGGTGGAAAGAAATAGAAGGGTGAAGGGTGAAGAGGGAAGGGTGAAATTTTCACTCTTCACCCTTTTTTAGGAGAAAACATGGAAGTAGCACGAGTAGACAACGTAACCCGCGTTTACAAAGTTGGAAACGTGGAGACAAAGGCGCTGGATGGCGTGAGCCTGACGATTGAGAATGGCGAGTTCACCGCGCTGGTGGGGCCATCTGGCTCTGGCAAAACCACGCTTTTACAATTGCTGGGCTGTCTGGACCAGCCGAGCAGCGGCAAGGTGTATATCAGTGGCAAGGATGTGACCGGTCTGAATCGCAACCAGCGGGCAGACATGCGGCGCGGGACGATTGGCTTTGTCTTTCAGTTTTTTGCGCTCATCCCCACGCTCACCGCATACGAAAACGTGGAGCTGCCCATGTTGCTGGGCAACGTTTCATCTGCCGAGCGCGAGAAGCGAACCATGCAATTGTTGGAAGCAGTTGATTTGGCCAAACGCGCCAAAAACCGCCCCGACCAGCTCAGCGGCGGCGAGCAGCAGCGCGTGGCGATTGCCCGCGCCCTCGCCACAAACCCATCTATTATTTTGGCCGATGAACCCACCGCCAACCTGGATACGCCCAACGGCAAACAGGTGATGGACATCATGACGCGGTTGAACAAAGAGACCGGCGTGACGTTTGTGTTTGCCACTCACGACCCGCGCGTCATCAGTTACGCCCGCCGCGTGGTGACCATGCGTGACGGAAAAATAATTACTAATGCCTAATTACTAATTGCGAATTTTCCCTCCCGCCGAGAAGGAGCCAGGGGTGCGCAAAATTCGTAATTTGCAATTCGTAATTTTCATGAAATTTTCAAAATTCATTCTTTTGCCGATGGCATTTGCGCTGGCTGGGTGCAGCGCGTTTGGGCAGGGTTCGCCCACGCCTTTGCCCACCGTCTCGCTGGATGGGGCCGCGCCGGTGGCGACCCGCGCCGCGCAAAACTCGGTCTCGCTGGGCGGGGTGACCGCCAGCGGGGTTGTGGTCTCGGCCAGCCAGGCGGAACTGGCCGCGCCGCAAGGCCAGCGCGTGAGCGCGGTCAAAGTCGCGGCGGGTGATAAGGTCACGCCCAATCAGCCGCTGGTTGTGCTGGATGACGCTCTGGCCGCCGCGCAAGTGGCGCAAGCCAAAGCCGCCTTGCTGGTGGCGCAAGCCACGCTAGACGCGCAAAAACGCGATGCCGAAACAGCCGTGCTGGTCGCCACCACCAATTACAGCCGCACGGTTTCTGGGTCGCGCCCGGCGGATGTGGTTGCGGCGCAAAGCGCATATAACGCCGCCACCGCCGCGTATCAAAAACTGCGGGCAGGGCCGCAGGCGGCAGATGTGGCGGCGGCGCAAGCAGGTTTGCAAAGCGCTGAGGCCGCGCTGAGGCAGGCGCAGTTTGCCTACGATAACGCGTATCGCCAAAACCCCGCGGCGATTGGGGCCAGCCCCGCCGCGCTGGCGCTGGAGCAGGCCACCAACGCCTATGCCGCCGCAAAAGCCATCTATGACCAGGCCGCCAGAACGCCAGATGCCGCGCAGCTTGCGGCCGCGGCTCAGGCGGTGGATGCCGCCCGCGCCGCGCTGGATCGCGCAGTGAAGCCGGGCAGCGCGCTGGATGTTGCGGGCGCAAAGGCGCAGTTGGATGCGGCTGTGGCGCAACGCGATGTGTTCTCGTCCGAATCGGCAAACGCGCCGGTGGCTTTGGCGCAGGCGCAATTGCAAAGCGCCCAGGCTGCGCTGGAACTGCTCACCATCCGGTCACCCATCACAGGGACGGTTGCCAAAATAAATGTGAGCGCGGGCGAGTGGGCGGCCCCCGGCCAGCCCGTGATTGTGGTGAGTGATTTGGAACGGCTGCGGGTGGAGACCAAAGATTTGAGCGAGCGCGATGTGGCAAAGGTTGCCATCGGCCAAAAGGTGACGGTGCTGGTGAAGGCGATGGCGCAGGAGGTGAGCGGGCGGGTAAAAAGCGTTGCGCCGCTGGCCGAAACGATTGGCGGCGATGTGGTTTACCGCGCCGTGATTGAACTGGACTCGCGCCCCGCTGGTTTGCGCCCGGGCATGAGCGTGGACGTGAGGTTCAATTAAAAATTAAGAATTAAGAGAGTGGCTGGGTGGGCATTTTGCGTAAGTCCAGTTACGAATTAAGAATTTTTAATTGTTTTTGGGTGGCAATGCGCTGGCGTAGGCCAGGCTGAGTTTGACCCATTTGGCAAGCTGCGCTTTGGTTGGCAAGCCATCGGCATGAACCATGACCCAGCCAGACATGGGGCGGCCATTGCGCGCGGCAAACACCCGCGTGTGCGGTTTGGCCAGCATCTCGGTGGTTTTGGCTGGCTCAAACCGCGCGATGAATTCATCGCCCAAAATGCCGCAGCACATGTTCCCGTTTAGCATGTAGCCCACGCCGCCAAACATTTTCTTCTCAACCAAGTTTGGCGTTCCGGCCAGCTCTGCGCGGATGCGCTCGTTTAGTTTTGGGTTGTAGGGCATGGGTTAGCCTTTCTCGGTAAGCGCATGAACGATGGCGGCCAGATACGAGGTGTTTCTGCTTTCGGGGTATGCGTCTCTCACATCTGATACATCTAAATGCCCCAGCCTTTTCTTTTTGGCAATCAAGAAGTCTATTCGCTCAATGGGTTCTTGGCGCTCTATTTGTTTGCCAGATTCTGGTCGAAAGATGATGACGCGATTTGATACATCCAAAATAGTGAATACTTTTTTCTGTTTGAGGGTTTCCAATTTTCGCCCGGTCAACTCCTGATACTTCAGCATACATCACCTCGATTGTTTCAGAATATACAACGCCCAGCCCAAGTGCTGGCGTTCGTAGGCGGCGTAATTATCCTGGTTTTCGCGCATGTGCGCCAAAACCTGCGCGTAATCTGGGTGATGCGGGTTTTCGTCCAGCCAGTCCGAAAGCCCGCGCCAATTTTCGACCACGTAATGATCCCAATCGTCCTGATTGGAATGCAGCGCGTAAATCACCTCGCAACCGGCCTCGCGGGCTTTGGCGTAAATCTCGGTCTCTGGGTAGATGGCGGCCTCGCGCGCCAAAATGTCTGGCGGAACAAGGCGCGGGTCGTTCCAGAACACCTCGCCAACAATTAAGCGCCCGTTGGGTTTGATGGCGCTTTTCATGGCGCGAACCGCACCCGAAAAACCATTCGGCCAGATGAAAGAGGCGCCGATGCACGTCGCCACATCAAACGTGTTTGGTTCAAAAACATAGGCCGCGCCAGAAGCGCACACGATCTCAATTTGCCTGCTCAAATCTTTGTTGGCCAGGTTTTGCCGCGCGCGTTCGCACGCAGCCGGGCGGATGTCTATGCCCACGCCCGCGATGCCATACGCCTGCGCCCAAAGCGCCAGCGGCGCGGCATACCCGCAGCCAAAGTCAATCACGCGCTGGCCGGGAGCCATGCCCGCCACGCGCCCCGCCGTCAAAATTTTCTCTGGCGAGGTTGGGTTGACCAAATCAATGTGTCGCTCCGAGATGTCTTTTAGCTCAAGAAATTTCATTGTGTCCCGATTGTAAAACTGGGCAGACACACCCGAAAAAGAAAAAAGCGCGAAGACACATTTGGTTCTTCGCGCTTTTTGTTTGGAACTTGTAGCGCCTTTACGCGCTGGCCGGTTTTGGATCGGGCGAACGCGTGGCATTTCTGTAAGCCATCACCAGCCCCAGAGCCAGCAAAATGAATAACGCGCCGCTCCAGTATGGCGAGGGCATTCCAAGCGCGTCAAACGCAAAGCCAGCCCAGAGCGGGCCAAAAATGCGGGTGAGCGAGTTCACCGATTGCGTGACGCCCAGAATTGAGCCTTGCTCACGCGGAGAAACGCTGTTTGAGATCATGCCGGTGAGGGTGGGGGTGGATAAACCGCTGCCCACCGCCATCACGATGCACACCAAAAACAACATCCATCCTTCGGGAATGAACGCCACGCCAAAGAAACTCAATGCCATCAGCCCCAGCCCAACGGTTGCCAGGCGGCGGTCACCAAAAATGGGGATGAGACGGCGCACCAGAAAGCCTTGCATCACAATGCCCACCAAGCCGATGACGCTGAACAGGAGCGCGTTTTGGTTTGGCGACCACTGGAACCGCTCCAGCGTGTAAAGCGAGAAATTGCTTTGCAAGCCGGCAAAGGCAAAGTTATACGCAAAAACAGCCAGCAGCAAAATGGGCAAAACGGGTTTGCGCATCACATCCAAAATGCCGGTGATGGGGTTGACGTTGGCGATGTTAAGCGGCGCAGTCGTCCGCTTTTCCGGCGGAAGCGACTCTGGCAACATGAAATATCCCAGAACCACGTTGAACAAGGCCAAAAACCCCGCAAAAAAAGCAGGCGCAGAAAGGCTGATGTTGCTTAGCACGCCGCCCAGCGCCGGGCCGATGATGAAGCCCAGGCTAAAGGCGGCCCCAATCAGCCCAAACGCTTTGCTGCGCTCTTGTGGTGGGGTGACATCGGCAATATATGCCTGGGCGATTGAAATGTTTCCACCCGTGATGCCATCGATGATTCTGGCCGCAAACAGCACCCACAACGCGCCGCCCACGCCAAACACAAAATAGCCGATGGCTGTTCCGAACAGGCTTAGTAAAAGCACGGGGCGGCGGCCGTATCGGTCGGAAATTTGCCCCAGCAATGGCGAGGCAAAGAATTGAAAGAATGAATATGAAACCGTGAGCAGCCCAACGGTGAAGGCATCTGTGCTGTATTGGCGCACAATATAAGCCGTGACGGGTATAAGAATGCCAACGCCCAGCATGTCTATGAAGATGGTGATAAAGACAAAGGCCAATGCGCCGTTCCCGGCCGCTTTTGGCGAACCTGCGCCCCCAGATTTAGATCGAAACATGAAATCTCCTGAATAGTTTTTTGCTCTTAAACTCGAATCTATGTATAATGTTTGTGCAATCATATCAGGACAATTTCATGGCCTCGAAAAGAGAGCAGCTTTAACTCGCCGATAAATCAGATTCCAAGATTTTGTTTTTCACTGCATCCATGAAAAGGGATAAATAAAAAGGATAAATATGCTAAAAAATTTCTGGTATGCCATCGCCTTTAGCAACGAGGTAAAACAGCGACCCACGCGGCTGGAGATCATGGGCAAGCAGTTTTGGGCCTGGCGGATGGCCAACGGGCAGGGCGCGTTTATGCGCGATCAGGACCTCATCACCAAACAGCCGCTGGGCAATGCCCGCGCAGAGGGCGGCGTGCTGGTGGCGGAAAATGGTCAGCGTTATGCGCCCGATGGTTCTGGCCGCGCATTGGCGTATCCGGTCAAAGAGCGATATGGCTGGTTTTTTGTTTTTCTGGGCGACCTGCCCGAAGCTGGGCGGATGCCCATCCCCGATTTGCCTTATTTGGAAGACCCCAACTTGAAATATGGTCGCATTCAAGGCGATTTTCCGTGGAAAGTGCATTACGCCCGCGCCCTTGAGAATGGCATGGATGCTGCGCACGCCCCGTTTGTGCATGGCGGCGCGTTTGGGAATCCCGATGAGCCGGAGATTCCTGATTACGACATCGCCGTTACGCCGGGCAGCGGCATTGCCACGATATTTCTCAAACCCACGCCATCCAAAGGGTTGTGGAGCCGCGCATATAGCAGCAAAAAACGCGACACCTTGGTTAAAACCCGCGCCGGGTATTGGATGCCCAATTTGTCTATTTTGGAAGTGAATTTGCCGTTTGGACAATTGTTGGTGTTTAACGCGCATGTGCCGGTGAACGATATGCGCACGGTGAGCAAATATATTGCGCTTCGCAGTTTCTTCACCGGCGGCTGGGCTAACCGCAACGCGCACCAGCGCGTGATCAAAATTTTTGAGCAGGATCGGGTGATTGTGGAGGCCCAGCGCCCCGAAATTTTGCCGTTTGATATTGGCGCAGAGCTGCATGTGAAAAGTGACGCGCTCCAGGTGGCGTATCGCCGGGACCGCCGCGCCGCGTTTGAGAAAGGCTGGGGCTTGTACCCGCGTGGCAAACAAGCCGACGACGTGGAAATCCCCTCGCCCTTTCTGGCAGCCGTTTCTTAATTCTTAATTCGTAATTGACTTCATCATGTTTATGAATTTCTGGTGGCCGCTGGCCACATCTGCGCGGATGGGGCAAAAGCCTTTGCGCGTAACCGCGCTTCAACAAGAGTTTGTTTTGTATCGCACAACCAACGGCGCAGCGCAGGTATTGAGTGATTTGTGCGTGCATCGTGGCGGGGCGCTGAGCGATGGCTGGATGACGGGCGATTGCGTGGTGTGCCCGTATCATGGCTGGGAGTTTGCAACCGATGGCGCCTGCGTGCGGATCCCGGCCAACGCGCAGGGCGTGCCGGTGCCCAAAAAGGCGCGTGTAGATTCGTATCCGACCGTTGAAAAAAACGGCTGGGTTTTTGGCTTTTTGGGTGATGTGGCCTCGGCAGAGCGACCGCCCCTCGCGGATATTCCCGCCTTGGACGGCGCAAATGCCCGGCGCGGTTCCATCACCTGGAATGCGCCTTACGAACACGTGATTACCCAGATTGGCGATTTGCAAAACAGCGCGTTTTTGTTGAGCGATGAATTTGTTGATTTACCGGCTGCGTTGAGTGACGAGCGCGCGACAAATACCGAGTGGGGCGCGGGTGTTACCGCGAACATCAATTTGCCAAAACGCATCACGCGGCGCCTGGGCGGGCTTGTCTCGCGCGAGGAGACCGCGCCGGAAATACGCAACGCCTCCGTTGTGTTGTATGCGCCATGTGTCACGGTTCACACGCTGGGCCAAACCCGTGCGGTGATGGCGCATGTGCCGGTCAACGCCACAACCACCATCACGGAGTGGCTCATTGAACAACCCATCCCCAAAGCAGATGGCGCGGCGAATGGGTTGGAGAAAATGCGCCGCCAGATTGAAACCACCCCCGCGCCAGACAGCGCGATTGGCGCAGCCTTGAAGCGCATCAATCAGGCTGCCGCCAAACACGGGTGGAGCATAGATAGTGAACTGATTTCGGCGGAATACACCAACGTTAAAGCGGTTGTGATTCCATCGCCCGCGCGGAGAGAAGTGCCAGAACTGGCCGCCGCGTGGGTGCTAAAGAAAGTGCCCACGCGGTTGCCCGATTTTTAGAGAGATGGTTGGGTGGCAATCGCCTTTTCCACCTCTGCCCAAACTTTTGCTCTGGTGGATGGGTCTTGGGCGGGCGCGGGCCATTCTTTTTCTTTGCAATTTGTGTCAAAGTATTTGCCCATCACTGCTTCCACATCTGGCGATCTGGCGATGGCGCAAGATGGATGGATGCTTCCGATGATTGGAAAGGGAACTCAAAATGATGGGCGGCTACTGGCAAAAGCTAAAGAACAGTCTTTGTTCGTGAAATAAAAAAAGGTCACCTGCGCAGGTGACCTTTTTTTATTTGGATGTTGGGTATTGGTGATCTCGCTCAATCTTATCCAATACTCAATAGATTTACTCTTCCGCTGGCGGTTCTGCGGCGGGCAAACCGTCGCTGGCCAGAGAATCGCCGCGCAGGAACTCCTCGATGGTTGAAGGCAGCAAATCCTTTTGCGGCACGAGCAGCTCGCCATCTGGCCCAACGCCCAGCAGCGCCATCTCGGCTTGCTGTGTGAAGGTCTGGCGTGGCAGTTGCGGCTCGGCGCTGGCCAGCGTCATACCCTCGAACTCGGTGATGCCCTCGCCGCGGTAAGCTGTGCCCGCCGGGATGAGCTTGCCGAGGATCACGTTCTCCTTTAGCCCAAGCAGGTCATCGCGCTTGCCCTCAATGGCCGCCTGCGCCAGCACGCGGATGGTGTGCTGGAACGAGGACGATGACAGGAACGAATCGGTAGCCAGCGCGGCCTTGGAGATGCCCAAAAGGACGGGCGAGCCAACCGCCGGGCGTTTGCCTTCGGCGATCAGATTCTCATTGACTTCCGAGAACTCCAACCGCTTGATCAGATCGCCGGGCAGGTAGTGCGAATCGCCCACGCCGGTCACCTGCACGCGGTCGGTCATCTTGCGGATGATGATCTCGAAGTGCTTGTCGCTGATGTTCACGCCCTGTGAGCGATACACCTTTTGGACTTCGTTGAGCAGATAGTTCTGCGCCGCATCGCGCCCCAGCACTTTGAGCAGCATGTGCGGGTTCTTCGTCCCTTCGGTCAGCGGGTCGCCCGCCGTCACGCGCTGGCCCTCGCTGCACAGCAGGCGCGCGGCTGGCGGAACCTCGTACTCCATCTCCTCTTTCTTCTCGTAAATTACTTTGATCGAGAGGCCATCTACCGAAATACGCCCGCCTTTTTCTGCGCGCAATTCCTGGTCACCGCGCACTGCCAGCACTTCTTTATCTTTGATATCCTGGCCGTCTTTGATTTTGAGCGACCAGTTGCCCGGAATCTGATATTCATCGGCCTGCACCTGGCTATCGGTCACGGTGATGCGGCGGATGCCGCCCTCCAGCCGGTCAATATGCACTTTGCCGTTGATGTCCGACATGACCGACTCGGCCTTGGGCTTCTTGCGCGCTTCCACCAGTTCTTCTACGCGCGGCAAACCTTGTGTAATGTCTCCGCCGCTGGCGACGCCGCCGGTGTGGAAGGTGCGCAGGGTAAGCTGCGTGCCTGGCTCGCCGATGGACTGCGCGGCGATGATGCCGACCGCTGAACCAATGGCGATGAGGCGGCCACGCGCCAGGTCGCGCCCGTAGCACAACTGGCACACGCCATGTTTGTTCTCGCAGGTGAGCGGCGAGCGCACAAATGCCTCGGTCACTTTGGCTTTCTCGATGGCCTCTACCTCGGCCTCGTTAATCATGCCCCCGCGCGGCACAATCACTTCGCCGGTGGCCGGGTTAAGAATGTCGTTTTGCGCCACGCGGCCAAACACGCGCTCGCGGTATTTTTGTCCGCCCACGTCATCGCCAGCGCGCAGCCAAATGCCCCCGGTCGTGCCGCAGTCATTTGTGTTGACAATGACATCCTGAGCCACATCCACCAAACGGCGGGTGAGATACCCCGCGTCTGCTGTGCGCATGGCGGTGTCTGCCAGACCTTTGCGCTGGCCGTGCGTGCTGATGAAGAACTCAATTGCGTCCAGCCCCTCGCGGAAGTTGGAGCGAATGGGCAGGGCGATAATGCGGCCCGATGGGTCGGCCATCATCCCGCGCATACCGGCCAACTGGGTCAGCGTGCCGAAGCCGCCTTTTGTGGCGCCAGAAATAGCCATCACGCTCAGGTTGCCCAACGGATCCATGCTCTTCTTCACCACATCGGCCAGTTGGTTTTTGGCGCTGTCCCAAATTTCAATCGTGCGCGTCTCGCGCTCGTCCTCGGTCATCAACCCGCGCCGGTATTGGCGCTCAATCTGCACAACTTTCTGGTCGGCATCGCCCAGAATCTCGCCCTTGGATTCTGGCACGCTGATGTCTGAAATGGCGATGGACACGCCGGATTTGGTGGCGTATTTGAAGCCAATGTCTTTGATGTCATCCACAAAGCGGATGGCTTCATCGTGGCGTTCCGGGCCAAGCACCTGGAAGGTTTGCCCCACGAACTTTTGCACGCCGCCCTTGTCCAGCATCTTGTTGGCAAAGCGCATTTCTTTTGGCACAATTCGGTTAAAGAGGGCGCGGCCAATGGTCGTTTCAATAATCGTGTTGCGCGGCAGCCCATCTGCAAAGCGCACACCCTTCTCATCAAAGTAGGTGTCTACCAGCAGCTTTACTTTGGCGTGGATGTGGACCTGGTCGAGACCATAGGCCATCTCCACCTCATTCAAATTGCCAAACACGCGCCCGGCTCCCTTCACCTTTTTGCCAAACTCGCCTGGGTCCAGCGTGAGGTAATACACGCCCAGCACCATGTCTTTTTGCGGCGAGACGATAGGTTCGCCATCGCTTGGCTTGAGCAGGTTGCCGGTCGAGATCATCAAGCGGCGGCACTCTTCTACCGCGCGGCGGGCCAGCGGCACATGCACGGCCATCTGGTCGCCGTCAAAGTCGGCGTTAAAGGCCTGGCACACCAGCGGGTGAAGCTGAATGGCTTTGCCTTCCACCAGAATCGGCTCAAAGGCCTGAATGCCGAGGCGGTGCAGGGTGGGGGCGCGGTTGAGCAAAACGGGGCGCGTCTTGATCACATCCTCCAGCACCTCATACACCTCTGGGCGCTCTTTTTCAATCACACGCTTGGCGCTCTTCACATTGCTGGCGTGGTTCAACTCAATGAGTTTCTGGATCACGAACGGCTTGAACAGTTCAAGCGCCATCGTTTTGGGAAGGCCGCACTGGTTGAGCTTGAGTTTTGGCCCGACCACGATGACCGAACGGCCAGAGTAGTCTACGCGCTTGCCCAGCAGGTTGCGGCGGAAGCGGCCCTTCTTGCCCTTGAGCATGTCGCTGAGCGACTT
>DAORUN010000028.1:0-28878 GCA_035433205.1 Thermoflexales bacterium
GTCGGGTTCTGTCATTCAAAAATGCAAAATGCAAAATGCGGAATGCAAAATGCAAAAAGGCTTCTTCTTGCATTTTGCATTCCGCATTTTGTATTCCTAAAGCTCTCTTCCGCTGCCGCTGCCCAGCGAGGCCAGGAACTCGTCGTTGGTCTTGGTCTTGCCAAAGCGCTGGAGGAAAGCCTCCATGGCGGTGGTGAGGTCGTAGCCCGCGCCTTGCGGCTGGGGCGTGGTGAGTTTTGCCAACATGCGGCGCATGAGATATGCCTTCTGCGCGGTCTTCTCACCCAGCAACAGGTCATCGCGGCGGGTGCCGCTTTTCTCCACGTCAATCGCGGGGAAAATGCGCTGGTCGGCCAGACGGCGCGAGAGATGCACTTCCATGTTGCCCGTGCCTTTGAACTCTTCGAAAATCACGTCGTCCATGCGGCTGCCGGTGTCTACCAGCACGGTGGCGATGATCGTGAGGCTGCCGCCTTCTTCAATCTTTCGCGCAGCGCCAAAGAACTCTTTTGGCGGATAAAGCGCGGCGGGGTCAATACCACCAGAGAGCGTGCGCCCGCTGGAGTTCACGGTCAGGTTATACGCGCGGCTCAAGCGGGTGAGCGAGTCCATCAAAATCACCACGTCTTTGCCGCATTCCACCAAACGCTTGGCGCGGGCCAGCACCATCTCGGCCACGCGCACATGGTTTTGCACCGGCTCGTCAAAGGTAGATGAGATCACCTCGCCTTCAACCGAGCGATCCATGTCGGTGGCTTCTTCCGGGCGTTCAGCAATCAGCGCCACCATCAAGTGCACGTCGCGGTGGTTTTGGCTGATGGCGTTCGCAATATCCTTCAGCAAAGTGGTTTTGCCCACTTTTGGCGGGGCCACAATCATGCCGCGCTGCCCGCGGCCAATGGGCGCCACAAGGTTAATCAACCGCCCGCTGGTCTTGTGATCCTTGGTTTCAAGGTTATACATTTCCTGCGGGAAGATGGGCGTCATCTTCTCAAAGAAAGGTCGGCTCTTGGCGGTTTCGGGATCCATGCCGTTCACCGTCTCCACGCGCAGCAAGCTGTAATACTTTTCGTTATCCTTCGGCTGGCGAACCTGACCCACCACCATGTCTCCGGTGCGCAGGCCAAAGCGTTTGATCTGCGAGGACGACACGTAAATATCGCCGGGGCCGGGCAGGTAATGCTCTGCGCGCAAAAACCCAATGTTGTCATCCACAATGTCAATCACGCCGCCGCGCAGCTCCAACCCCTGGCGCTCGGCCTGGGTTTGCAAAAGCTTGACAATCAGGTCGTCTTTTTTAAGTTTGCTGTACCCGGAAATATCCAGGGTCTTGGCGCGTTCGCGCAGGTCGCCCAGCGTTTCTTTATCCAGTTGCGCCATGTCAAACAAGTTGCGCGGGCGCGGCTGTTGCTTGGGCGGGTGCTGAGGCTGAGCCTGTTTCTCGCGCTTCTTTGGCGCGCCTTCTTCGCTGGCTGCGGCTGGCCCCGCTTCGCCGATCATCGGCGTTTCTTCGCTGGCTGGGGCGCCAATTTCTGCGGGCGCTTCAATCGCTGTTTCTGCGGGGGTCTCAGGTTGAGTGGATTCTTCGAGGTTTTTTGTTTCGCTCATTTTATTTTCTTCTTGTATGGTGGATTTTGCGCTTCCGGGCTTGCCAGAATCCGCAGAGTGTTTTTCAAGTCAAATGACGTTTGATTTTTCGCCAGCGCGATTCCGCGGCGAGGGCAAAAGATTTTGCTCTGGGAATGATGATGATATTTACGACAGAAAAAATTTCTGTGGAGTCGGGGAACCGGGATTTGAACCCGGGACCTCACGGTCCCAAACCGTGCGCGCTACCAGACTGCGCCATTCCCCGCAAGAGGCCAAATTATACGCTGATATTTTTAAGCGCCGCTTATTTGTTCTCTTGGTTAACCAACGCCGTTGGGAACTATCTCAAGAAACAGCGGACTTCTTCAATCATTCTCCGGGCAAGTTTCAGCGCCACTCACGCATTGAACTTTCTTAATCATAACGCACAGGCATTTGCGCGATCAAAAACATTAAATGTGCCGCTCACAAAATGCCGCTTTGCTCCTTATTCTCCCAAAACACGCTGAACGATTCTGAAAACCAACTCTGGCACAACGCCAAACGAATATGGAATGTGCGCGCGCTCGGCCCGCTGGTGATAATCGCGCCCCCAGGGGCCAATGTTAACGATGGGGATGCGCCGTTTAGCGGCCAGCTCGTAATCAAAAAACAAACCGCTGTTCCAAATGGGCGTGTTGTCCATCACAATTTTGGCGTTCTCCGGTGAATCCTCGCAGCCAATAAAGCTCATGTCCGAGACGCCCTCAAAATAGCCGCGGGTGTAAATGGGGTCGCCGGTTTCCGCGCTCATGCGCGTCACTTCGCGGTCAATGGCCTCGCGGAAGGCCGCATCGCCATCCCCCAAATGCGTGGCCGGGTAATACAACGAGGCGATGCCCACGACCGCGCACGGGCCTTCCACGCCGCTCAGCCGCGCCAATTTCTCGGTGGCGGTTTTGCAGCGCGATGGAAAATCGCCGCGCAGCGTTGCCACCTCATCGTGCCACGCTTGCAGCGCCGCCTCGCCGCGCGCCCGGCGGGTGTACTCCACCAACTCGGCAAAGGTCATCACGCGCGGCTGCCAATCAAATTGTTCATTTTGATGAAGCCCGCCCGCGCGGCGACCGCCATCTCTTGCGGTGGCATACCGCCTGGCGCGGGAGCGCGCGCCTGCCAGCGCCTGAGCCATGGCGTGATGCGCGGTGCGCGTCGCGAGCGCCATCACTTGCGCGGGTGTGCGGGTGTGAGAGAGCATGTTGAGGGCCACCCAACTCATGGCTGGCGTGGTCACATCGTAATGCTCTTTCAGGTCGGTCATCTTCAGGGTGATGGGAGCCGGGGCGGGTTCACCGCCGCCCATGTCTGCCAAAAGCGGGTTGACCTCGCACGCCCGCACGAACTCGGCGGCCAGCAGGTTGGCCGAGAGGCCATCAAACGGGGCGCCAGCGTGGGTTGGTTTGCCAATGAACAACGCCGAGACGAGCAGTTTGCTCACCGTGCCCAGAAAAACGGCGCGGCCAGTGGTGTCCTCGCCGCGGTTGACCGAGGCATCTAAATTGATGGCGGCCACGATGTCCAAATTCCACTCTGCGCCAAGCTGCGCCAAATGCTCCACCGCGCTGCGCATCCCGTGCGAGGCGTTTTCTTCATCGGGCGTGGCCACAAACAGCAGGTTGCCCGCGCCAGATGACGCGGCAAAGCGATTCGCCACATCCAGCCCAATCGCCAGGCCGCTTTTCATATCCAACGCGCCGCGACCGGGCAGGTAATCGCCGCTTTTCAAATCTTTCAGGGCCAGGGCAACCTCGGCGGTTTGTGGCTCTTTTTCCAGTTGGCTGATGAGAGCCGGGAGGAGTTTTTCTGTGTCGAAGGCCAACGCTTGCAACGCGCCATAATTTTCAACACTCACCACATCGTAATGCCCGCACAAGGCAATTGTTTTGCGCCCGCTTTTGCGGGCAAGCCCAAACAGGTTGTAGCGTTCGTGGTCATCGCGCAGCGTGCGCATTGCGCGAATCCCATCTGCCAAGCCAGCAAACGCCGGCTGAGATGCCATCACCCCGCCCAAAAATTCGGCGTAGCTGGTCTCATCGGCGCTGTCTGTGATGCTGGGCTGGTTTACAAGGAGTTTGGTGAGGTGGAGAGAGGGGAGCATGATGACGATGGACGATGGACGATGGACGATGGACGATGTATATGGTCTATCGTCCATCGTCTATCGTCTTAAATTTCTACAAAGCCCGCCCGCCTGCGCTCAAACGTGGCGATTTGGGTGAACCCCGCCGCGCGGGCGATGTCTGCGGCGCGGGCAAAATCTGTGCCGGTGTCTTTTGGCGCGTGCGAATCTGTGCCAATGGCGAGGACTTCGCCGCCAAGCTCGCGGTACCACTTCACCACGATGGCCGGCGGGTTGGGGTTGGGCAGGCCGCGCCGCCACGCGCTGGTGTTAATCTCAATCCCTTTGCCGCGTTTAATGAGCGTTTTGAGCGTCTCGCGCACCTGGCCTTCGTAATCGCGGATGTCGTAGCCATCGCCATACACCTCGCCGCCATACCGCGCCGGGTAATCTATGTGCGACATCACATCAAACTCGCCCTCGCTGGCAAGCTCGGTCAGCTCGTCAAAATACAGCCGCCACGATTTTCGCCAGTCGCCAAATTTGGTGAAGAACTCTGGCAGGTAGGTGTTGTGTTTTTGATCCACCCAATGCAGCGAACCCAGCGCGTAATCCCAGGGATACTTTGCCAAAATATCGGCGGTTTTTTGTTTGTGGCGGTGCGGCTCGCTAATCTCTATGGCGGCGCGCACGATGAGTTGCCCATCAAACAAAGCGCGGCAACGCTGTATTTCCTTCCAGTATTCCTCGTGCTGAAAATAAAAACTGGTTGGGTCGTCGGGGTTGTAATCTTCGTGTTCGGTAAAAGCGATCTGCTTCACCCCGCGCTTTATGGCCGCGCGGCACTGGTCTTCCATCGCGGCGTTGCTGTCTGCAGAAAACGAGGTGTGGGTGTGGTAGTCAACGAGCATTTTGGGGCTGGGGAGATGGAGGTTGAGGATGGGGGGATGGGGGTTGGTTCCCTAACCCCATCCCCCATCTCCTATTTGGTCAATGCTTCGCCAATCTCGCCCAGAAATTCTGCTTCGCTGGCAGAGATGGTCTGCCCGCCCTCTTTGGCGGCCTGCGCCACCGCGGTGGCCTGCCGAAGCACCCAGCTCTTGTAAAGCTCGGTTTCATCGGGGGTGGCCTTGGCGGCCAAAATGCTGGCGGCCAAGCGGCACATCATGAGGGCGTTGTCCTCAAGAAATTGCGGAAGTTCCGCGCCCTTTTTCTGGGCGGCGGTTTCTTGCATGTATTTCTTCAGGTCTTCGTTGCCGCCCTCGCTGCGCTGGTTTAGCGCGGCAATCAGCGGGTTGCTGTGTTTCGCGGCGTCGGCCATGCTCCTGGCCAGCGCCGATGATTCCTGCACCGCGCCAACCAACCCATTTGGGCTGGCCATCAGCATGGCCAGCGCGGTAAAAATGGGCGTGTCGCGCAGGGTTTCCCATTCCTGTGCGTTGTAATCTGCTTTTGAAGACATAGGTTTTCTCCTTTATATTTTGACTTGTTTTACAACGAGATTATACGTTTGGGAATTTACCGCACGTAAATTGGGTTGGAATAAATCCAGCCGCGCAGCCAGCCGCGAAAGAAACGCCGCACCTCCACGCGATACACGCCCGGCTCAATGCTCAGGTAATCCAGATTCAGGCCAAATTTTGCCGCCACCACCTTTCCGTCTTTAATCAGGCGGATGTGGCCGAGGCCGGGGCAGCGCACCTCAAACAGGGTGGCGGCCTTGCGGCGCAACTCATCGCCCATCACAGCCACATCGGCCCCGCTTTTGGCAATGAAGCTAAACCCGCGCGTGGTGTGCGGGCGGTCGTAGCCCACAAAACAATGCCCCGCCCGCAGGGCATCGTAAAGCAGTTGCGCGTCGCGCTCTGGGTTTTTGCCAAACGGGCGGTCTAGCAGCACGTGCGTGTTTACGCAGCGGAACAAATATTGGTAGGGCAGCACCTCGCGGCGGATGGGGCCGAGATGATACGGTGTGCCGTGCGCATCGGCGTTGCCAATCGCCACCACGCGCCGCCCCTCGGCCAAAAGCTCATCCCACTTTTTCAGCGTTTCGCGGAAAGGCCCGCGCAAAAAAAACGAGGGAAAGAACGCGCACAAAAACCCGGCCAAATAGTTGGGGCTGCGGGCCTTGACCTCGGTCATGGTGTTCCAAATTTCAAAGCCGGTGTTGCCGCGCACATCCCAATCCAGCCAGGGTATCGCCATCAAATCCGGGCTGATGGGGCTGGCTTTCTCGAAGGGATGCGCGAAGAAGCTCAGCCCGCGCCGCCGCGCCACCTCGGTCACCAGTTTTTGCGGGTTGGGCGCAAACGCGGCCATCTCGTCGCACGCGCCATACACAAGGCAATGGCTGGCCTGCGGCTGACGTGTGGCGTCATGAACTTCCTCGCCGGCCAAAACCAACACGCCATTCACGTAGCCATCCACCCCGCGCACAAACACGTTGTGGTCTGTGACGATGACCGCGTTGATGCCCGCTTTGGCTGCATCTGCCGCGATTTGGCGGTGATATTTTTCGCCATCCGAGAATGGCGTGTGCATGTGCAGGTTGGCGATGATCTCGAACATGGGCGATGTTGCGATGATACTGGCAGATGACTAGCTGGTTGCGGGCGCGAGCGATGGTTCTGTATATGGCGCTGGCTCCCAGTTGCGAAAACTGGCGCTGAACACAAACAACGCCACCGCGAACAGCGTCATGAGCACGCCGTTTATGCGGATGGCGAGCATTGGCCCCAGCGCGTTACCCATCCACCCCACCAGCAGCGCGCCCAGCGGTTGCGCGCCAGATGAAATCATTTGCATGGCGCCGCCCAGCCGCGCCCGCATTCCGGGCGGCGAGAGCAGTTGGGCGAGCGAACTCACGTTGGTCAGCACTACTGGGATGTTCACGCTGTACAAAAAGATGCCCAGCAAAATGGTGGGGGCGGTGGAGAAGAAAGACGTGACGGCCAGCCATCCGCCCGACCAGGCCAGCGCCACGCATAACGCCGCGCCCGCCCGCCGGATGCGTTGCAGTTGCGGGGCTACCAGCAACGCGCCCACCAGCGCGCCCGCGCCCGATGCCGCCAGCATGTTGCCCACCAGCTCCGGGCCGCTGTGCAAAACTTCATCTGCAATTGGGGCGGCCAGTTGCAGGCTGGAGAAAATAAATAGCGTGATCATCACCCGGCACAAAACCAGGTCAACAATTCGGGGCTGGCTGCGCATAAAGCGGATGGAGTCGGCAAAATCGGCCAGGGCGTTCCCCCGCGAGGTGTGCGGCGCTTGATGCGCCCGCACCATCAGCAGGCTGATGATGACCGCGATAAAACTGAGGCCGTTGAGCGCAAACGCCAGCGATGTGCCCACCCACGCCACCACCTGCCCGGCCACCGCCGGCCCCACCAGCCGCGCGGTTTCAATAATCATCCCGTAAATGGTGTATGCCGAGCGCACCTGCCCCATGCCGCTTAAATCACCAATAAATGCCGATTGCGCCGGGATGGTGAAGGCTGCGCTTACGCCCAAAAGCAGGCTCATCACCAGCACCGGCCACACCTCTTGCAAACCAGAGGCGGCGTAAAGAGCCAGCGTAAATGCCAGCGTCATCTCTGCGGTTTGGGTGATGATGAGCAGCTTGCGGCGGTTCATCCGGTCGGCAAGGCTGCTGCTAAACGGCCCCAGCACCAGCATGGGCAATGTGGCTAACGCCGCAGAAACGCCAATCATCCGCGAATCGTGCGAGAGCTGCCAGATCAGCCATTGCTGGGCCACCTGCTGCATAAATGTGCCGATGAGCGAGATGCCCTGACCGGCAAAATACACGCTGAAATTGCGGTTCTTGAGCGGCGCAAATACGTCAAAAAAAGAGCCTGAAAGACGAGACATGAGAGGCCAATCATATCCCGTTCATCTCTGTTAAAAAGCAATCACGGCACAACCACCTCGCCAATTCTCAACTGGTCTTCCGCCACCCGCGCCCCATCCACAAAAACGGGCAGCCGTTGGCCGTTTTGCAGGTCATACATGCCCACATAGATGGCGTACGCGCCGGGCGGCGCGCCGGGCTTGAGCCATACGCCGCGCCGGTCCATGATGTCTTGGCCTGCGTTCCAGGCGGTGGTGGGGGCAAAACCCGCGGCTGGCTCGCTGTCCATTTGGCTGATGGGCGCTGCGCCGGGCGCGGCCACATGAATAAAAATTTTGTAGCGCCGGTCTGGTTTTGCATTAGCTCGCCAGACCAGTTCCACCGGCACAAGGCCATTTTTGGCAACCATGTCGCCTTGGGCCGATGCGGCCCGCAACTCAATGGCGTCTCCAAATTTGGCGATGGCCTTTTGCGAGGTGGCGTCTACCTTTCTGCCCACCGCATACACCGCCAACCGAATTGCGCCAAACCACTCCTCGGATGATTTGAAGGTGTTGGCCGCCAGCCATTCCTCATACCAGCCGTTGGGGTCGCTTTCTTTTTCTGCAAAATACAGCACAAACAGCCGTGTTTTGCCCGTCACAATTTTGTCTAGCGTTTGCGCCACCACGTCTTTGTAAACCGGCGCGTATGCCAGTGGGTAAAGATTGGTGTCATCGCGGTGGTAGTAGGTGAACACCTCCCACTGGTTGGGCGCGTCAAACAAAATGGCGTCGCCGGGGCGCTCCACCGCCGCAATGCGCTGCGCGATGCCGCGGTAGTCATCGCGGGCGTAGGCGGGGTTGTTGTAAAGATTGTTAAGTGATGGGACAAACGCCGCGCACACGGCCAGCGCGGCCAGCCCAGCGCCAACTCGCGCCGTCCGCTTCGGCCAAATGGCCTGCGCCATCAGCCCAGCCAGTGGCGGCACGCACACCAGCAAAAATTTTAAGTAGGACTCTCGATATAGCTTAAAGACGAACAAGAGAGCGAAAGGGATGACCAGCAGCAAAAGAAGAATGAAATTGGGTATTGGGTATTGGGTATTGGGTAACTTACGCCACGCCTTATCCAATATCCAATACCCAATACCCAGCCCAAATAAAACAAGCGCGGGCGCGGCCTGATCTAGCGTGGCCGTTCTGCCCACCACCACCCAACGCGCGGCGTCCAACATTGCGGGGCCAAGCGCATATTCTTGCGCGGCCACGCCCCATCCCGTAATTTGGCTCACCGCCACCGGCAGCCACGGCGCAAAGGCCAGCAGCGCGATGGCGTTGGCGATGACGTAGGCGCGGAACAAGGCGCGGTCTCGGCGGGCCGCGAGCGCCATCAACACAACCAGCCCCTGCGCCAGCATGACAAACGGGTAGGCGTAATGGGTGTATAACCCAGCGGCTGTGCCCAGCGCCAGCGCCAGCATGGTCTTTTTGTTTTGGGTAGATGGGTTGAGCAGCCGCAAAAGCAGCGCGCTGGTGAGTGTGGCGAACAGCGCAAGCAGGGCATACATTCGCGCTTCCTGGCTGTAATACACCGCAAATGGTGAAACCGCCACAAACAGCGCGGCCAACACGCCCGCGCGACCTTTCACCAGTTTGGCCGCCAGCGCGGTCATTAAAATGCCGCAGAACGCAGAGAGCGCCCGCAGCGCAAATTCCGAGCCGCCAGCGAACATGCGCCACGCCCCCAGCGCAAGGTAATACAGCGGCGGGTGTATGTCTTTGGCCGCGCCATCCAAAATGAGCGCCACGCTGCGCTCGGCCAGCCGGGCGCTGTTGCCCTCGTCATACCAAAACGATTGCGCATCCAGCTTGTAAAAGCGCAATGCGGCGGCGAGCAGCAGGATGGCGATGAACGCCAGCCAGCGCGTGAGGCGAGAGGACGGTTTCATTTGGCGTTGGGGTAAAAGCTCATGCGCTGGCCCTAAAAGGTTCTATAACCTTTATGATTTCACCGGCGCGGGTGCGATGCTCCTCATCCAAACTGAGCAAAGGCAGCCCAAGATGATGCGCCAACGCCACATACACCGCATCGGCTCCGCGCAGGCGCAGGTCAATGGCTAGCTGCGCCGCATGTTGCGCCAATTCGCTGTTTACTTCCACAAACGTAATCTCCGATGCATTCACCAACGCGGCGTAAATTTCGTGCGCCAATTCGGGGCGCCCCGTGCGGCGGCTAATTGCGCCGCACACTTCCGCGATCATCAACACAGGCACAATAATATCCCCGCCCAATTTGACAAACTCTGTCAGCCATTCTGCGCAAACGGTATGCCGCGCCTCCTGGGGGATAAAGCGCGCCACCCACACACTGGCATCGGTCACAATGGCGTTCATCACAATTCACGCCGCAGGGGTTCATGGGCGCTGGTTGTGTCTGCGTTCGCGCCAATGCGGGCAGCCAACTCATCCATCGTCAGCCAGGCCGCGCTTAATTTTTTGCGGGGGCTGATGGGTTTGCGAACGGGCACAAGCCGCGCCACCACCTGACCACGATGTGTGATGTTAACTTCTTGGCCGTTGCGGGCCAAATCAACCACCGTGCGGGTATTTTCTTTCAATTCGCGCATTCCAACCATCGTCATGCTCGCCTCCAATTTATATTGCGTCAAGTGAGTACGCAATTGAGGGCACATTATAAACGGCGCGAAACGGTGAGCAGAGCCAAGGTCTACCGATTCTCAAACCTTAGCCCATGCCCGCGCACGGTGACGATGTACTCATGGTCGGGGTCGCGCTCGGTGATGCGGTCGCGCAGGCGACGCACAAGCGCGTCAATGGCTTGTTCGCTCACGCCGTAAGAATTTTCGCCCTCCCACACGCGCTCCACAATTTCCTGGCGCGGCACCAGCGAGCCGTTGGCATCCACCAGCATCTCCAGCAGGCGGTATTGCTGCGCGCTCAGCGGCGGGTCCAACTCTTGCTCGGCGATGAACACGCGGCGGGTTTCCTTGTCTAGCCGCACGCCGCGCACCGCCACCTTCATCCCGCTGCTGATGGGTCTTGCGTTGAGCGGGGCGGTTTCATTGCTGCCCACAAACGCGATCCGCACCGAGAGCGCCACTTGAATCTCGTCGCCATCCTGCAAAAGAACAGGCTCTTCGCGCAGCTCTTTGCCGTTTAGAAATGTGCCGTTTTTGCTGCTCAAGTCTTTGAGCACAAAGCCTTGCTCGGTGCGCTCAATCATGGCGTGGCGGCGCGAGACCTGCCGCTCTACGATGAGCAAATCCACCGCGCCCACCTCGCGGCCAATCACCACGCGGTCGCTGTCAATCAGCCAGCGCTGCCCAGCCATTTGGCCGTTCTCAATCACCAGCATTGGCGAATCGTGGTTCATGCGAATTACGAATTACTAATTGATTTAGTAGCGTTTGCGGCGGGTGCTGGTGGTGCCGCCGCCAAACAGGCTGCCCATGATGCCGCGGGTGATCTCGCGGCCCAGCGTGGAGCCAATGCCGCGCATGGCGCTGTTTGCCATTGTGCCAAGGGCTTTCTCCAGCTCGCTGGGTTTTTGCTGCGCCTGCGGCTGCGCTTTTGGCTGAGCGGGGGTAACCATCTGGCCTTGCTGCTGTTTCTGCTCAAATGCAGATTGTCTCTGCTGCTGGGTCATCTGCCCCTGCTTTTGCGCGGCTGCCGCGTTGGCCGATGCCGCCGCGCGGCCTTTTAATACTTCATACGCCGACTCGCGGTCAATCAATTTTTCGTAGTGCCCATACACCAATGACTGGTGTATCACCTGGTCGCGCTGGTCGGGGGTGATGGGGCCGATTTGGCTGTGCGGCGGGATGACAAAGCAACGCTGCACAACAGTCGGCACACCCTTCTCGTCCAAAGTCGAGACCAGCGCTTCGCCCACACCCAGCTCGGTAATGGCGATGGCCGTGTCAAACTTGGGGTTTTGGCGGAAGGTTTCTGCGGCGGCCTGAACGCCTTTTTGATCGCGCGGGGTATACGCGCGGAGGGCGTGCTGCACGCGGTTGCCCAACTGGCCCAGCACGGTGTCGGGCACGTCAATTGGGTTTTGGGTGACAAAATAAATTCCCACCCCGCGTGACCGAATCAGCCGCACTACCTGCTCCACCTTGTCCAGCAAAACCTTGGGCGCTTCGTCAAACAACAAATGGGCCTCATCAAAGAAGAACACCATCTTGGGTTTGTCGGCGTCGCCCACTTCGGGCAATGTCTCGAACAACTCTGAGACCAGCCAGAGCAGGAAGGTGGAATAGAGCAGCGGCGAGTTGAACAGCTTGTCCGCCGCCAAAATGTTGATCATGCCTTTGCCGCGCGAATCGGTTTGCATCAAATCTTCCAGGTCAAGCGCGGGCTCGCCAAAGAATTTGTCGCCGCCCTGCTGTTCTACCTGCAAAAGCGCGCGCTGGATGGCCCCAATGCTGGCGCTGGAGACCTTGCCGTATTCAGTGGTGATGCTGCTGGCGTTGTCGGCGACGAAGGTGGACATGGCCCGCAAGTCTTTTGTGTCAAGAATGAGCAAACCATTGTCATCGGCGTATTTGAAAATGATGTTCAACACGCCGGCCTGAATGTCGTTTAGGTTGAACATGCGCCCCAGCAGCAGCGGCCCCATCTCCGAGATGGTGGAGCGGAGCGGGTGCCCTTGTTCGCCAAACACATCCCAAAATGCGACCGGATAGCCGTTGTAGGCAAAATCTTTAATGCCAAGCTGGGTGATGCGATCTGCCACTTTGGGGTTCGCCCCGCCCGCGCGGGCCAGACCAGACAAATCGCCCTTCACATCGGCCATAAACACGGGCACGCCCAGATCGCTAAAATGCTCGGCCAGCGCCTGAAGGGTGACAGTTTTGCCTGTGCCGGTCGCGCCGGTAATCAGCCCGTGCCGGTTGGACATGCGCGGGTAAAAAAGGACATCGCCTTCTGCCCCTTTGGCGATGATAAATGGTTCGGCCATGTTTTAAGAATACTCCTTAAGTCGTCAAATTATAAGTGCTGAATGACGCGGGCTAAATCCTAAGCGTTTTGCACTAACGCCTGCTTTAGCCGGTTTAGTTGCTCCTGGCTCAGCCCAATCATGCGCAAAAAGTCCTCGGCGCCGCCGTAATGCTGGCGCAAATGTTCCAGCGTGGCATACATCACCTCGGCGCGGCAATCCAACATGCGCTCGTAGGCCTCAAGGTCGTAGCCGTCTCGCGCGGCGATCTCCATGAAATAGGGCTTGAGCGGGGCGTACAGCTCGCGGGTCATCTCGTAATCGTGGGCAATGGCCTCATCGGGCACATCGCACAACGCGAGGGCCAGCATAATCACGATGCCCGTGCGGTCTTTTCCCGCTGCGCAATGCACCAGCGCGGGCAGGGCGCCATCGGCCAGGGCAGAAAAAATATTAAACAAACCCTCTTGATGGTCGCGGAAATGCCAGCGGTAGGCCTCCTCAAGACCAGAGGGCAGCACGGTGCTTTTCCAGTCGGTCACCATTGGGATGTGGCGGTAGGCCACCAGGCTTTTGCCGGTGTGGATGGCTGGGTCGAGCGCGGATGGCTCTTGCCGCACCTCGGTGTTGGTGCGGATGTCGAGCACCGAGCGCGCGCCCAGCGCCGCCAGCGCGCGCTCGCCGTCGGGCGTCAGGCGCTGCGTGCTGTCGCTGCGCATTAGCGTAAGCGGGCGGATGCGGCGGCCATCGCGGGTGAGCAAACCGCCCAGGTCGCGGGCGTTGTGCAGGGCTTCGAGATTGAGAATGCGTTGTTGCATGATTTTGCTGCGTAATTTTGTTGTGCGTTTTGTTGTGCGTATTGTAAGACGGCGCAAAACCCTACGCCGTTTTAAGAATTGCGCATGCATCCGGGCAACCGTCTAGTATGATGGGGGATATAGTTTTAGACAGATGTGAATAAACGGATAAAAAACAATGAAAGTCCATCTTAAAATTAAACGGTTTAACCCGGAAACGGACAAAAAGCCCTACTGGGGTGAATATGATGTTGACATGGGTAAAACTGACCGCGTGTTGGATGCCATGCACGAGGTTAAGTGGACGATTGACGGGACGCTGAGTTTTAGGCGCAGTTGCGCGCATGGCGTGTGCGGCAGCGATGCGTTGCGCATCAATGGGCGCAACGGGCTGGCGTGCAAAATGCTGATTCAGGATGTCGTCAAGGTTGATGGCGGCCTGATTCAGATTGAGCCAATTTTGGGGCTGCGCGTGATCAAAGACTTGATTGTGGATATGGAGCCGTTTTTTGCGCATTATCGCGCGGTGATGCCGTTTTTGGTGAATGACAGCGACCCCGGCGCGCGCGAACGCCTGCAAAGCCCCGCCGACCGCGAGCGCTTTGATGACACGACCAAATGTATTTTGTGCGCGTGCTGCACCACCAGTTGCCCATCTTTCTGGGCGCGGGGCGAATATGTCGGCCCGGCGGCCATCGTGCAGGCCCACCGCTTTATTTTTGACAGCCGCGACCAGGCCGCACAGCAGCGGCTGGAAATTCTGAGTGAGCCGGATGGCGTCTGGCGTTGCCGCACGGTGTTTAACTGCACCGAGGCCTGTCCGCGCGGCATTCAAGTGACAAAAGCCATTGGCGAGGTCAAGGATGTGATTCGCACGGGCGTCATCCAATAGGTGTGTTTAAATAGGTAGCGCTTGAAGCATTGCGCGAAACGAGGCGCATATATTCTCGTTAATTCAAGAGCGTTATTTGCCATTGATAAGGCAAATAACGCTCTTTTTTTGCGTTTTCTTCAAAAGATTAGCCGGTGTTCGTTCAGGCGCTTTTTTGAGTTGGCTTTTGCCCGCAAATTTAAATATGGATTTTACAGAATTGGTTGAAAATTAGTTTTGAACCGAATTATGTGCGGGGGTGTCGTAAAAGCTTCTCTCCATAATTGCGAATCAGGTTGCCCGCTATTTTAATTTGGCTTAAAAAGGAGAATGGGGGATTTTTTCTGTAAACCTAACTGAAAACAGAATTTTTTTAATATGAATTTGCCTTCGACGCGCGAATCTTTGCAAAAATTCTGAATTTATTGACGATTTCTGGACGATGATTGATTAAGATGAGACCAGAAAGACTTTAACGGCCAAGTCTAATTTGAGCGAAAAACTCTTTTAGCAAAGGCCAAAACATAATATCGCAAATCTTCACTTTTGTAGGAAGGGAGTGAAGAAAAGGGAAAACGCGGTGGTTGTGTTTTAAAGTCGCGTGCACGAGAGATCGGCAGATCTTGCGTATCTGGAGGGCAAGGGGGACCGATTTCTCGTGCGCACAAGGTGAAAGAGGGAACCATGTTTGCGTTTATAGATGATGCGACTGATCTGATGAGCAAAACGCTTGACTTCACAACAAAACCCATCATCCTTTCTCAAGCGTTTTTTCATTTCAAAATAAAGTCGGCCGCGCCAGTTTGTACCTCGCGTTTATCCCTTCCTGCATTTTGCATGCGTCCAGTTACATCTGTTTCAGATTTTCTTTCGCGTTTTGAAGGAATAAATCTTGAAATGACGGGGTCTTTGTAAAAAACAAATGACTTTTGTAGCCGGGTTTTTAAGGTTGAAAAAGGAAGTTGTTGTTATGAAGAAAGCTCATTTGGTTTTGACACTAGCAATGTTTGCTTTATTAACATTGGCTGTAGCTGCGTTTTGGCACAACGCCAATAGCCAGGTTGCCGCGCTGGAAAAGGCTTCTGCTTCGCTGTGTCAAAAGGATGCGCCTGGAATGAATTTCCCCGATTTGGGCGAATCTGTGCAAGATTGCGAAAGCCCGGCATTTGCATCTTTTCGATACGAAAATGACAATCTTTTGGAAGAAAATGTAATAGAAAATACGTTTAGCGCGGCAAGCGGAAATCCCGCCGCTGTCTATTGCGCAAATGTGATGAAATATCCGTATAAAATCCATAAAGACGCTGGCGGAGGAGAACGAGGGGTTTGCGTAATGCCAGACAATGAAGAGTGCGATCAGTGGGATTTTTACGCCGGGACATGCGGGCAGAAGTTCAATTATTGCGCGCAAAATGGATATAAAACCGCAACCCGGAAGGACGATAAAGATTCGTTTGCGATGAGCTATGCCGTTTGTCTATCCCCGAGGGGAGAGGAAATTGGGTTGCCCTCTGAATTGTCATCTTTAAAACTGGCAGAAAGAACGCCGGAGCTGCCTCCAGTTACAGAAAGTTTATCTGGCGCGGCGCTGGCCAATTTAAATACCAATTTGCCGACGTCATTTGATTGGCGAAGTTATAACGGGTCAAACTGGCTCTCGCCCGTTAAAGATCAGGCAAGTTGCGGAGGATGCTGGGCATTTGCTGCAATTGGGGTAACCGAAGCTTATGTGAATATCGTCAACAACAATCCTAACCTTGATCCAAACTTATCTGAGCAGCAGTTGATTTCGTGCTCTGGGTCGGGGAATTGCACTGGCGGCTCAACGGTAGGCGCTCTTCCATATATAAGCAACGTAGGCGTGGTTGACGAGGCGTGCATGCCCTATACCCAATCCAATTCAACCTGTGACAACAAATGCTCCGACTGGCAAAGCCGGGTAACCAAGGTGGAAAAGGTCGTGAACTTTACACCCACGCCCGATTTAATAAAGCAAAGCGTGGTCACATATGGGCCTACGGCGGTTTACATGGGGATTGGGTCTGGTGTTGGCGGTTATTTCAGCAATGCCATTTATCGCTGCACAAATGACGCAGCCATCAATCATGCGGTTGTAATTGTGGGGTATGACGATGTCGGAAAATACTGGCTTGTGCGCAATAGCTGGGGTTCAAATTGGAATGGAGACGGTTATTTTAAGGTGGGTTATGGCGAGTGCGCGATTGACACCGTATACGCGGGATATGCCTATAAGCCATCTTATGAAACCGGATATGTGGGCCAATCTTACGTTGACCCCACCATGCTTGCCGGGCAAACCCAAGAGATAAGCTTGACGCTTAAAAATGGCGGCACGGCGACCTGGGATGACAACACGAAGCTGACAGCGCGTAATCCAGTAAGCGATCCTGATAACCTGGATGCTCCCCATCCTTTCTGCGACGCCACTTGGGAGGCGAACTGCAATCGCATTCAAAGCGCGGGATCGGTTGCGCCGGGGCAAAGCAAGACCTTCAATTTCAAAATCAAGGCCCCAGCCGCCCCCGGAACGTATCGCATCAATTTTGGGCTGGTGCAAGAAGGGGTAGGCTGGTCTGGCGCGCCCTTGAATGGGCAGATTGGGTTTGAGGTAAGTGTCGCCACCGCCCATCAGGTTTTTATACCGAACACCCAGCGCATGGCCTCAGCAGATTGGTAAGTGACCCGGATGGTTTTGCGCTTGCGCCGCCTCATTCAGAATTCAGCATTCTGCATTCCGCCCCGCGTACAATTCCACCCTCGTGAATTACAAAAAACTAGGCCACACCGGTTTGAGGGTGAGCGAGCTGTGCCTGGGCACAATGACCTTTCAGTGGACGACCGACGAAAAGTCCTCGCTGGAAGTGCTCACCGCCTTTGCCGAGGCCGGCGGCACGTTTATTGACACCGCCGATATTTACTCGCGCTGGGCGCCGGGCAACCCGGGCGGCACCGCCGAGACGATCATTGGCAAGTGGCTGCGCGATGGCCGCCCGCGCGACAAATTTGTCATCGCCACCAAAGGGCGCGGGCCAATGGGCGACGGGCCAAACGAGCAGGGCGCATCGCGCGGGCATTTGGTGAAAGCGGTGGAAGACAGCCTGCGCCGCCTGAACACGGATTACATTGACCTCTACCAAATTCACTGGCACGACCCCGACACGCCGCTGGAAGAAACTTTGCGCGCGCTGGATGACATGGTGAGTGCGGGCAAAATTCGTTACATTGGCACCAGCAACACCCCGGCTTGGGTTCTCATGAAATCGCTTTGGGTGAGCGATGTGCGCAACTTTGTGCGCTTCGAGACCATTCAGCCGCATTACAACCTGATGCACCGCGATGAATTTGAGCGCGAGCTAATGCCGATGTGCCAGAGCGAAGGGCTGGGCGTGATCCCATACAGCCCGCTGGCGGGCGGATTTTTGTCGGGCAAATACCGGCGCGGCGAGGGTGTGCCCGCCAACACGCGCGGCGAGCGCAACGAGCGCATCCAAAGTTATATGGACAGCGACGCGGGCATGCGTGTGCTGGACGCGCTGGAGCACATTGGCGCGGCGCACGGAAAATCCATCCCCCAGACCGCGCTGGCCTGGCTGATGGGTAACCCGGTGGTGACGGCCCCAATTGTGGGCGCGAACACCGCCGAGCAGCTTAAAGACGCGCTGGGCGCGGTAGACTATCACCTCTCGGCGGATGAAATGCAAACGCTGAATGAAGCAAGCGCATAAAATTGCGCGTTACGTCTTGCGGCTTGACCAGTGAGATGTAACATGTACCGTGTAAGATGTAAATAAAGAGGTAAACCAATGAATAAAATGCTGAGCGGCAACTGGCCGATGTTTGTGTTTGTGTTGATGTTTCTCACGCTGCCGTTGTCCACCATCCCCGGCATGTTTGAGATTGTGTTTATCGTGCTGGGGCTGTTCACGGTCGCCATCGCGGCCCTCGTTATTTACTCGCTGGTGACCGGGCGCAAGGCCGCCGAGCAGGAATAGAAAATTTAGACAAGGGTGACATGGATGAAGGGGATGATGCGTTAGCCATCAGCCCCAAACCCCATCCCCAAAAAATTACAAACAAACTATGATTTCCAAATTCACACGAACCACATTTGCCTTGCTTGGGGCGATGGCGCTTGCGCTGGGCGGAACGCCGGGCGCAGCCGTGGCCAAGGCCAACCCGGGCGCCATCCAACAACAAGCCAGTGAAGTGACGATTATGACGGCCAGCCTGCGGGTGCGCGAAACGCCCTCTACCAGCGCAAAAATTTTGGGCAGTCTGGCGGGCGGCACAAAGGTCAAAACCAGCGGCAAATCGGCAGATGGGGCTTGGTACGAGATTACCTATGCGGGCAAGACGGGCTATATTTCTGCCGCGTATGCCACGCCCGGCGGCGTGTATAAAGCGGCTGCGGCGGCCCCTGCTGCGGCAAGCGCGGCGCCTGCCGTGCAGAGCAAGGGCAGCTTTGGCGGGTTTGAACTGGGCGGGCACATCAAAACCACCAATTATTTGGATGCCATGCGCGACATTGGCATGACGTGGATCAAGACGCAGGTGGTGATGGACGGCGGCGCGCCAGACATGCGCGGCATGATCGCCGAGGTGCATGGCAAGGGCATGAAGATCCTCATTGGCGCAATTGGCAACCGCGGGCGCGCGGGCGATGGGAATTATCACAAGGACTTTGCGCGCAACCTGGCCGACCTGGCCGGGCAGGGCGCGGATGCGATTGAGGTGTGGAATGAGCCAAACCTTGACCGCGAATATGGCGGCAGCGGCAACGGCCAGGTGAACCCGGAGAATTACGCCAACATGCTGCGCGAGGCGTATGGCGCGATCAAATCTGTGAACCGCAATACGCTGGTGATTGGCGGCGCAGCCGCGCCCACCGGCTATTTTGGCGGCAACTGCACAAACGTGGGCTGCGATGATGGCCCATTTTTGCAGCGCCTTGCCAACACCGGCGCGGCGGCGTGGATGGACTGCATGGGCGCGCATCACAACGGGACGATGGTTGGCCCAGACCAAACGGCCAACGCGCCGGTTGGCACACCGTGGCATCCGCAATGGTATTTCTGGGGCACGCTGGGCACGGTGTATAACGCTTTTCGCGGCAAGGTGCCGGTGTGCTTTACCGAGCTGGGTTATGTGACCGGCGAAGGCATTGGCGCGTTGCCGGGCGGGTTTTCGTGGGGCAGCAGCATCACGCTGGCGAATCAATCGCAATGGCTGGCGCGGGCAGTGCAGCTTTCCAAGACCAGCGGCAAGGTGCGCTTGATGATTATTTGGAACATTGACTTCCGCGAGTGGGGCGATGACCCCCAGGCGGGTTTCTCCATCATCCGGCCAAACGGCTCTTGCCCAGCCTGCGGCGCAATTAAGGGAGCGATGGGGCGCTAATTGAGGAGACACGGATGACAAGGATGAAGGGGATGACCTGGATGACAGATCACCCCTTCACCCTTGTCACCCTTGTCATCCTTGTCTTTTTTATATGTGTGGAATCGTAGGCTACATTGGCCCGCGGGATGGGGCGCCGATTGTGATAAACGGCTTGCGCAAGCTGGAGTACCGCGGGTATGACAGCGCAGGCGTGGCGGTTTTGGCCGATGGGCGTATTTTGGTGGAGCGCGCCGTTGGCAAGCTGGGCAACCTTGAGCGCAAACTGGATGACTTTGAGCGGGTGAAGGCCGACGGCCAGGAGTTGCAAATTGCGATGGGCCACACCCGCTGGGCCACGCATGGCGGCGTGACCGAGAGCAACGCCCACCCGCACGTGAGCATGGATGGCAAAGTCGCGGTGGTTCACAACGGCATCGTTGAAAATTTTATTGAGTTAAAGCGCGATTTGCAAGCCGAGGGCGTGGCGTTTAACAGCGAGACCGACACCGAAGTGATTGTGCAATTGGTGGAGCGTTACCTGGGCGCGGGTTACGATTTTGAAGGCGCGGCGCACGAAACACTCAAGCAGTTGCGCGGGTCGCAGGCCGTGGTGCTGATTAGTTTGGCCGAGCCAGACAAGATCATTGCGGCGCGGCTGGGCAACGCCGGCGGCATTTCCATTGGTCTGGGCGAAGGCGAAACGCTGGTCGCCTCGGATATCCCCGCGATTTTGGAGCACACCCGCAAAATCATATTTTTGGATAGCCAGGAAGTGGCGGCGCTGCGGCGCGATGGGTGCTCCATCCGCAAGCTGGACGGCGCGGCGGTGAAGAAAGAAGTGCACACGATTGCGTGGGACCCGGTGGCGGCGGAAAAGGGTGAATACCGGCACTTTATGCAAAAGGAAATTGCCGAGCAAGCCCGCGCCGTGACCGACACGTTGCGCGGGCGGGTAGATTTTCAGTCGGGCGCGGTGACGCTGGAAAACTTGGAGATTGACGAAATCCCCTCGCGGATTTACTCCATCGCGTGCGGCACCTCGTGGCATTCTGCGCTGGTGGGCAAGTTTATGCTGGAGATGATTGGCGGCGTGCCCACCGAAGTTGAGTATGGCTCGGAGTTTCGGTATCGTGAGCCAATCATCATCCCCAACTCGGTGGCGCTGGGCATTACCCAGTCTGGCGAGACCGCCGACACGCTGGCCGCGATGCAAGGCGCAAAAGAGCGCGGCGCAACGTTGTGGAGCATCGTGAACACCATTGGCTCGCAGGCCACGCGGGTGACCAGCGGGCACATCATCATGCGCACCGGCCCGGAGATTTGCGTGGCCAGCACAAAGGCGTTCACCACCTCAATGGTGGATCAGTATGTGCTGGCGTGCGCCATCGCGCAGGCGCGGCACCGCGAACAGGTGGCGCTGGGGATGAAGCAAACCGAGACGAACGCGTATCAGGCCGCGCTCGACCTCGCGCATTTGCCGGGCCTCATCAGCCGGGTGCTGGAACCCAACCCGATTTATGACCAGCTTGCGGATGAGTTTCATGGCCGCAAAGACTTTTTGTATTTGGCGCGGGGGATTAACTACCCAATTGCGCTGGAAGGCGCGTTGAAGTTGAAGGAAATTTCATACATCCACGCCGAGGGCTACCCGGCGGGCGAAATGAAGCACGGCCCCATCGCCCTGATTGACGAGCAAATGCCGGTGGTGTGCATTGCGGTGAAGGACGGGGTGTATGAAAAGATGGTGTCTCAGATTGAGCAGGTAAAAGCGCGCAAGGGCATCGTGATCGCGGTTGCCACCGAGGGCGATGAGTTCATTAAAGACAAGGCGGATCACATCATTTGGGTGCCGCCCGCGCCGCCGCTGCTCACGCCCATCCTCACATCCATCCCCATGCAGCTTATTGCGTATCACATCGCGGTGCGGCTGGGGTGCGATGTGGATCAGCCGCGCAATTTGGCGAAGAGCGTGACGGTTGAATAGTGGTTGAGTGTTGGTTGAATGTTGATTGAAGACAAGAGGTGGAAGACGGCAAAATAAAAAACCGTCTTCCGCCCTCCGTCTTCCCTTCCTTTAGTTCTCGCACAATCTGCCGCAACAACAACTGCCAGCGGAAAATTCCGGGGCAGGCGCGGCCGAAGAGGTTGCGCTCCTCACGCCAATTGTGCTGAAACTATGACTTTTGCGGGTCGCTTTTTTTATTCCCGCAGGTTGGGCAGGTTACTTTGGTCTTGTCCACCTTCATGGGGATGGATTTCTCGAAGACATCTGCGCAGGTCTCACATTTGTAATCGTAACGCGCTGTTTTTACCTCACCACCTTTCCACCAGCGCGCATCCAGGCAAACATGCCGCCCTCCAAATTAAATAAGTTTTTTGCGCCATTTGCGGCCAAGTGGCGGCACACCGCGCTGCTTCGGCTGCCGCTGGCGCACACCACCACCACTTCCTCGGCGTTGGCCAGTTCGCCCGCGCGGTTGGCAATCAGGCTCATGGGGATGTGTTTTGCGCCGGGGATGTGCCCGGAGGCAAACTCACTGTTCTCACGCACGTCTACAAATAGCACGCCCTTTTGGTTGAGCTTGGCGACGGCTTCCCCGCCGCTTAAGCGCGCATATGGTGGCGGCGTATTTGATCCGCCGAATAATGATTTTAGTGAGTCAAACATACGGTTGGTTGGATGCAAGGTGAGGCTGGAGGTTACATGCGAAATTGAGAAATTGGATTTTGGGTTGCAAGCTTGCGCCGTCCGAAAGCCTAGCATCTAACCTTTTGTTTTGGTGTTTTAGCTCTTCGTATACTGGTAAAACTGGATTTACGCAAAAGTCCCTTGTGCTCGTAGAATGGCAGGTAGGGGCCGAGGCGCTGCCTCGCCCCTGCGACTAACCTCGGGCTTTCGCTTCATTTTATGCGCGTAACATTTTTTGCGTAAGTCAAGATAAAAAAACAAAACAGGAGCATTTAATGGGCATTTTGACCGGAAAGAAGGTGTTGATTTTTGGGGTGGCGAATGATCACAGCATTGCGTGGGGCATTGCGCAAGCTATGCATCGTGAAGGCGCGGAGCTGGGCTTTAGCTACGCGGGCGAGAAGCTGGAGCGCCGCGTGCGCCCGCTGGCTGAATCGCTGGGGTCAACTTTTGTTGAGCCGTGCGATGTGGGCAACGATGCCGACATTGCCGCGGTGATGGCGAAGGCCAAGGCGCATTTTGGCGAGCTGGATATTCTTATTCACTCGGTTGCCTTTGCCGGGCGCGATGATTTGATGGGCGCGTATCACTCGGTCAGCCGCGAGGGGTTTCGCATGGCGATGGATATCAGCGTGTACTCGTTCACCGCGCTGGCCCGTGAGGCTTACCCGATCATGAAGCCGGGCGGGGCCATGCTTACGCTTACCTACATAGGTTCAGTTCGCGCCGTGCCGCATTACAACGTGATGGGTGTGGCCAAGGCGGCGCTGGAAGCCAGCGTGCGTTATCTGGCAGCCGATTTTGGCGCGGAGGAAAAGCACGTGCGCGTGAATGCCATCAGCGCAGGCCCCATCCGCACGCTGGCGGTGGCGGGCATCGCTGGTTCGCGGGCGCTCATCACCGAGTTCGCCAAGAGCAGCTTGCTCCGCCGCAATATCACAATTGAAGACGTGGGCAACAGCGCGGCATATTTGTGCTCGGACATGGCCGCGGGCGTGACCGGCGAGATTCATTACGTGGATGCCGGGTTTAATGTGGCGTTTGGCGCGACAGAGGGCGAGTAGATCGTCGGCGCAAATATATGATCGGCCAGAAAGCCATCCGAGAGGGTGGCTTTTTTGTTGCCATAGGATGGTGTTTTGCGCGTCAAACCTGCGCCGAAAAAGACTCATCAAAAATTAAGCTTTGTGAATGTTTGTTTTGAATGAAGGTTTTGCGGAATCTGCTCATCCTGAGCGCGTCGGCGAGGCGCGGTAGGAGCGGTCATTTGTCGCAAGGTCAAGACAGGTTTTCGACGAACAAAGCGAGGAGAAATCTGCGACGAGACTTGCGGTAAGACTGGTTTCCGCGCAGATTCCTTCTCCTTCAGCGTTCGGAATGACATTTTTCTCTCGTGCTTTTTTATGTTGTGTCTCGTTGCAAATTGTGATGCTTAACCAAAACGCGCATTAACCAGGGATCGTGCGTCCGGCGCGGTTTTGAAATGACCGCTATTTACACATAAAAACCCTTTGCGCGAAAGAAAATCGGGTGCCATGGGGTGAAACCATCCAAAAGTATGATTAAAGGATAACGACAACCCGTTGACAGTATACCAGTTTTATATATAATGCTATCTATCTAGAAGATATCAAGGAAGGGCGTGGCGCTTTGCGGGCCCGTTGCATGATTCGAGGGCGTCAAAGGCGCTTTTGGATCGTTGTGGGGCTGGATGAGGTTGTTGGTTGTGGACAAAATCCGCAAGGAAGCAGGTGAATAAAGTGAAAAGGGATCGAATTTTGATGATGCGCTCGGGCAGTGAGGATTTGATAAATCCTTTTAGTGGCGCAATCGTGACCGCGGCTGGCTGAAAAATCAACATTTTTTGGGACGAAGGTTGCGGCCCACAATTAACCTTATTTTATAAACATGATTTCTAGGAACCGAACACGGATGCTGGGGCGAAATCAATATATACGAGATTACATGGGCGTTTGTGAGTTCTTTTGCGGATATATAGAAATCGTGTGTATAATACAAACTATCTGTAAACGTGATTAGGTCCGTGCGGATAGATCTCGTGCATAGGCGGACACCAGGGTTTGGGTAATTGAGAAGAGAAGGCGATTACTTAAAAGATTCAATTAGGATTTAAGATGACAAAAAGCACTATCTCATTGTGGGAAAAAATTTTGCGCGCAATGTTTGCGTTGGGGATGGGTTTCGCAAACCTGGCGACAGCACAGCCTGCGTTGGGGGCTGTGGGCACGAGCGGCGCCAATAACAGCGCCAGCCCCGTGCTGGTGTTGGCAGATCCTGCTTCGACACCAGAACCGGCGCAGTCGGCTGGGGTAGGTGCCTTTGCGTCATCAGCAGATGCAAGTTCTTCGCCGATGGGGGCGCAAAGCATAATGACGATAGGCGGCTCGGTGTGGAAGGATGTCAACGGAAACGGCATACAAGACGCGGGCGAGCCTGGGTTGTCTGGGGTGACGGTGGGGCTAGTGGATGCCAGCGGGAACCCAGTGATGTGCACAGATGCGGGGGTGACGGGCTACTATCTGGATGCCTTCACCGCGCAGGTGCCAAACGGCAGCGATGGCACCTTGTATTGGGATTACAACACAAGGTGGGTAGGGGGATATGAGACGATATGGGGTTGGGGCAACCCTGGGTTTGGTCACTATATCGGTGCATATGCTGGGATGAGCACGACGCGCGCGATAGATTTATCGGTATTCGGAAGCAGTCCGGTGTTGAATTTTGATGTCAAGCCAGTTTACGGGAGCACAGTGGTGATGCGGGCCGATATTTCAGTAGATAACGGGTTGACATATGCGCCGCTGATGACGGGGACAGCATCAGGGTCTGCAAAAACCTTTACGGTTACGATGCCGTTGACGACGACGGTGTCTACGGCAATGCTGCGTTTTTATGTTGTGTCCGCATCGGATACTCCGGTGTTCGACAACGTGAAAGTGTCTGGGCAGTTGCTGGTGCCGCAAACAGCGGTGACGGACGCGAGCGGGGCATACACATTTTCAGACACGGACTGTGTGAATGCTGGGAGCACATATGGGTTTGTGGTGGCAGAGAACCAGAGCGCGCTGACGGGGTATGTGTTGAGCCCGCAAAACGCGGGCGGGGTGACGAGCAATGACGCGACGCTGGACAACACGGACTCGGATGCGGTGAACGGGGTGATCAGCGGGACGCTATATGCGGTGATAGGCGGGGCGGTGGCGCCAGCATCGGGGACAAACTACAGCTATGACTTTGGGTTCACGCCGGTTCTGCCGGCGCTGGTGATTTATAAGAGTCTGGTTGGGGGCAGCAGCAGCGGGGCATTTGGGGTGACGGTGAACGGGCCCAACGGCTATGTGAGCCAGGGGGCAGTGGCGGCGGGGTCATCGCTGGCGCTGATCAATCTTCAGCCTGGGACATACACAGTGACGGAGAGCAGCCTGCCGACGGCGCCGAGCGGGTATTACTGGCTGCCAGCGACATACAGCACAAGCGGTGGGGCGGTGCAGCTTGGGTATGGGGATGTGCAGACGGTGACGGTGAAGAACGCGTTAGCGACACCGGGGCCGGGCAACAGCCTGACGCTGACGAAGACGGTCATGGGCAGCACAAACAGCGGGCCATACAACGTGACGATCACGGGGCCAAATGGGTATGTGAACAACACGACGATCATGAGCGGTGTGAACACGATTGTGGGGTTGCCGGCGGGGGTGTTGACGGTGACCGAGACTTCACCGGGAACGGGTTGGACGACAACCTATATGGTGGGAAACACAAGCAACAGCACGAGCGCGGTGATCACAAATGGCAACCAAATTACGGCGGCGACGGTGGCGCCGGGGGTGATCACGGGGACGGTGTATGCGGATTACAACGAGACGGGGATGAAGGGCACATATGATTACGGGGTGGCCGGGGTGACGGTGACGGCGTATGACCGATATGGCAACGCGGTGGGGAGCACGACCACGAATATGAGTGGCACCTACAGCCTGACGCCGAGCGCGGCGGGGCCATGGCGTTTGGAGTTCACAAACCTGCCGGCGGGGTATGAGCCAAGCCGGGTGTATACGGGGACGCAAAACGGCACGAGCACGCAGTTCATCAACAGCGTGCCATCGGGCAACAACAACTTTGCGATCAACCGGCCATGCGATTACTGCCAGGCCAACCCACCAATTTTGCAGGTGGTAAAGATGATGAACGGGTATGGCACGTTGTCGGCCATTCAAAAAGAGGCGTTCTCATTTGCGGGGCAATACAACACCGGCTCAACGCTGGCGACGGGCAACCAGGTGGGCAACCTGTGGGGCTTGGCGTGGAGCCCAACAAACCAAACGATCTATGCGGGCGCGACGGTGCAGGCGGATGGATTGATGGGGCCGGGCGGTGCAGGGGCGATTTATGCGGTGAGCCCGACGGGCAGCCCGGCGCCGACGGTGTTTGCGACGATTCCAAACATTGGGGACACGTCGTATAGCACGAGTGTGGGCACAACCGGGATTGGGGATGTGGACATCAACGCAGATGGCAGCATGTTGTATACGGTGAACCTGAACGACAAGCAGTTGTATGCGATTCCGACGGCCAACCCGAGCGCGATGCAGGCCTATCCAATTCCGAATGACTGCATAGGAGGGACGCCGCGGCCATGGGCGACGAAGGTGTATAACGGCAAAGTGTATGTGGGCGTGGTGTGTGATGCGGCGTTATCGCAGTTGACGCAGGATTTGCGGGAATATGTGTATGAGTTTGACCCGGCCACAGGGACATGGACAACGGTGGTGGATCGCGCGCCAGCGACGCGGTGGAATTATTGGATTGACACTTATGGCGGGGCGCAGCCCTTGATCGTAGACATAGAGTTCGACGAGAGCGGGCGCATCATTTTGAACGAGAGCAGCCGCGGGAACATGATGTGGAATAACGGGGGATACATGGGCTTGGGCGACTTTGTGCGCTTGTGCCCCAGCGGCACGGGTACATGGGTGGACTGCGCAGGCACGACATCGGACGCGGTAGGGCTTACTTTGATAGGCGGGATGGCGTATGTGAATGGCTCGGGCGACTTTGTCATAGGCGTGGCAGATCCGGCGCCGCCTGGTGGCGCAAATGGCATGGGCGGGGCGCAGCTATACGACGCTTACACGGCCGCAAATCAGGGCTACTATTTCGCGTTTACAGGTGGCGCAGGTGGGCGTTATGGCAAGAGCGCGAGCGTGGGCGATCTTGAATTGATGTGCGATCCGGCGCCGATAGAGATAGGCAACCGGGTGTGGTATGACGTGAACAACAACGGGGTGCAAGACCCGGGTGAGCAGCCGATCTCTGGGGTGGTGGTAAGTTTGGTGACGATCAGCGGGACGATCACCACGACGACGAACGTGAACGGCAATTATTACTTCACCCGCGAGGCGACGAGCGGGGCATATGCCACATCGCTGCGCCCGAACACGCCGTATACGATTTACATCAACCCGGCGCAGGCAGCGTTGAGCGGGTATACGCTGACGGTGCCGAACGCGCAGGCGGTGGACAACAGCAGCCCGACGAGCAACGATGCGATATTGGACACGCGGGACAGCGATGCAGGGACGGTAGGCGGCATTCCGACAATTTATTACACAACGGGGACGGCTGGGCAGAACAACCACGGCTTGGACTTTGGCTTTGTAAAGCCGGTTACGGGTGCGGCGAGTGTGCAAAACATGTATGTGTTAACGCCGGGAATAAGCGTGGTGAAATATACCAACGGTAATGATGCGGATGTTGGCAGCGGCCCAATGCTGGTCGTAGGTTCCACGGTGACATGGACATATGTGATTCGTAACACAGGCAATGTGACCTTGACCAATGTGGCGCTGACCGATGACAAAGTGGCTTTGAGCAATGCCAGCGAGTGTTCGCCAGCCAGCGCGCTGAGCAGCTTTGCCCCAGGCGCGGTGATGGTCTGCACAAAGACGGGGGTGGCTACAGCGGGGCAGTATGTGAACGTGGCAACCGTAACGGGTGTGAGCGTCGTGAGCCCATTCCAGACCGTAAACGACACGAACCCCTCGGCTTATTATGGTGTGACGCCGATCACAAACGCAAATAGCCTGGTGCTGACGAAGACCGTGGTGGGCAGCACAAACAGCGGGCCATATAGTGTGACGATTACAGGCCCGAACGGATATGTGACCAATACGACTATCACCAGCGGCACGAATACGATTGCGGGGTTGCCAGCGGGTGTGTATACGATCACCGAGACCTCGCCAGGCGCGGGCTGGGTGACAACCTATACGGTGGGCGGCGCCAATACCATCACCAGCGCGGTGTTATCCCTTGGTGGGGTAATCACGGCAGCGGCGGTGGCGCCGGGGCTGATCACGGGGACGGTGTATGCGGATTACAACGAGATGGGGATGAAGGGCGCATATGATTACGGCGTGGCTGGGGTGACGGTGACAGCGTATGACCAATATGGCAACGCGGTGGGGAGCACAACTACCAATATGAGCGGCACCTACAGCCTGACGCCGAGCGCGGCAGGGCCATGGCGGTTGGAGTTCACGAATCTTCCGGCAGGGTATGAGCCAAGCCGGGTGTATACGGGGACGCAAAACGGCACGAGCACGCAGTTCATCAACA
>DAORUN010000029.1:0-28861 GCA_035433205.1 Thermoflexales bacterium
AGTTCCACGCCTCGTCAAATGCATATTCACCGCCGCGTATAGATGACTCGGTGGATCGGATGCAATCGCCGCCGCATTGTACGCCGTACTCTTCAAAAGCGCGGGTGTAACCACCCAAACGGCGCGCTCGCACGCCAAATTGCGCATCCTCAGGGTGTCCCTCTGGCTGCGGAAGCGACAAAATCAAAATATCGCGATGCCCGCGCGAAAGCAGGTGCGCGGCTGCGTCGTATGTGCCGCTGGCATCCTCAACATTCACCGAAGATGAGGCGGTCGCGTCGCCATCCACAATGACGAACGGCACATTGCGTTTGCGCAGCGGGGCAACCTCGGTGTGATCCTCGTTTACGCCAACGATAATGAAGCCATCCACCGGCGCGCGCCCAAGCGCTTGGTCCAGGCTGCTGTTTACTGGCGAAATAGTAAGCAGGCTCATGTCATGTTTGTCGCACACACGACCCACGCCCTGCAAAAATTGATCAAAAAACGGATTGGCGAAAATGGCCGCAATGGCCTGTGGCACCAGCACCCCAATCACGCCGGTGCGCCGCGAAATGAGCGCGCGAGCATGGGGGTTTGGCACATAGCCCAAGTCCCACGCCACGCTGCGAATGCGCGTCACTGTGTCTGGGTTAAGCTGGTCTGGTTTATTAAAAGCAAAAGAGACGGCTGTCGGAGAGACTTCCGCTTTGTCAGCAACATCTTGAATGGTGACCCGTTTCATGACTAAATCTAAATGCTTTTACTGAAACCCTTTAGATAATAAAGTAAAAATTTTAGTTTGTCAAGAGGCTCTTAAAAATCACCCGGACTCTCGTTGAAATTGCCATAACGGAATTTGTGTTTTGCGTTTATTTTAGTAATTTGAACACTTGTCCTTAACATGAAATGCATCTCATTTCTGGCAAAAATTTCAGCGGCAGTCTATAATCGCACAGACACACTTATTCGGCTCACCTTTCAAGTAAATGCGCGGGCGCATAAAACTGGTCTGCGCTTAAGCCTTTGCAATCCAAAGACGAGCCTCAAATTTAACGTAATGCGGGGATAGATGAACCCAGTGCAAGATGCGGCGCTTAATTGCATACAGGTATCGCACCAATTTGCCGGCCAGGCTGGGCAAGTGATCGCGCTTGCGGGTGTTTCGTTTAGCGTGGCTGCCGGAGAATTTGTGTGCATTGTTGGCCCCAGCGGATGCGGCAAAACAACTTTGTTAAAAATGATCGCCGGGTTGGGGCAGCCCAGCGCCGGCCAAATTCTCATCCCCCAACCCGCAAAAAACACCCCAAAAACCGCGATGGTTTTTCAAGAGCAGGCCCTGTTGCCCTGGCTCAATTTATTGGATAACGCTGCGTTTGGGCTGGAGACGCGCGGAGTGGCCAAACCTGCCCGCCAGACGCAGGCGCAAAATTTTCTAAACGCGGCGGGCATTGGGCAATTCGCCCGGCACTATCCCCATCAGCTTTCTACCGGGATGCGCCAGCGCGGCGCAATTGCCCGCGCTTTCCTTTCTGGCGCGGGGATGCTGCTGATGGACGAGCCTTTTAGCGCGCTGGACGCGCAAACCCGCCTGCTCATGCAAGAAGAACTTTTGCGCATTTGGAAAGATCACCGCAAAACCGTTGTGTTCGTCACCCACGACATTGAAGAAGCCGTGTTGCTGGGCGACCGCGTGCTGGTGATGAGCGGGCGACCGGGCCGCATCATCGAGGATATTCGTGTGCCGCTGGCGCGCCCACGCGGTTTGCAAGACCGGGAAAACCCCGAAGTAAGACAACTCGCATGGCATATTTGGAAAGTTATCGAAACCGAAGCGCGGCGGATGATTTAGCCCCGCCGCGCGTTCGGTGGAACGCCCGCGCCCTCATCCGCTGGGCCATTACCCTGACCGCGCTCATCGCCGTCTGGGAGTTGGTCACGCGCCTGCGGCTCATCCATCCGCTTTGGCTGCCCGCGCCCTCGATTGTGGCGCAAAAATTTGCAGAGATGCTTGCCAGCGGGGTCATTGTGCGCCAAACCACGTCCACGCTCACCGCTGTTTTGCTGGGCGTGCTGATGGGCGGCTTGCCCGGCGCGGTTTTGGGTCTGGCGATGGGAGCCTCGCCGCGCCTGCGCGCCATCGCCGACCCCATTGTGGCCGCCTTTCACGCCCTGCCAAAAATAGCGCTGCTCCCGCTGGTGATTGTGGCTTTTGGCGTGGGCGAGACGCCGCGCATCGTCATCTCTGCGTTGGGCGCGTTCTTTCCGCTGCTCATCAACGGCATGGCCGGGGCGCGCAATATTGCGCCCGTGTATTTTGAGGTGTCTCGCAATTACGGCGCGTCTCGCGCAAAAACATTTGCCCGTGTCATTTTGCCCGGCTCGCTTCCATCGCTCATCACCGGTTTGCGGCTGGCGGCCAACACCTCGCTTTTGCTCACCATCGCCGCAGAAATGGTTTTGCCACGCTCTGGGCTGGGCGCGGTGATTTGGCGCGCGTGGGAGACCATGCGCATTGAGGAGCTTTACGTTGGTCTGATCGTGGCCGCGACGCTGGGCATTTCCATCGCCGCAATTTCTGGCGTGTTACTGCGCCGCTTTGCGCCCTGGCACGGACAACCATAAATTCAAAATTCAGGGGCATATAAGATATTTCGTATTTCACACAAAAGGGGAAGAATGAAAACAAAAACGATCATCCTTGTGTTGATGGCGCTGCTGGCGGCGTGCGCCGGGCAGCCTGCCACACCCGCGCCGGGCGGGTCTGCCGCGCCGGTGAGCATGAAACCGGCCAAAGTCAAAGTCAGCTCGCAGGCCTTTGGCTCGTTTGGCCCCATCTGGCTGGCCTACGATCTGGGTTACTTCAAAGAGCAGGCGCTGGATGTTGAGTTGGTGGAGATCACGGCGCAGGCCGATTCATTCGCCGCCGTTCTAAGCAACCAATTAGATGTGGTGACGAGCAACGTCACCGCGGGCGTCATAAACAGCCTGGCTCGCGGCGGGGATGTGCGCGTTGTGGCAGATCGCGGCTCGCTCAGCTCCAGCGTGTGCAGCAGCTATGGCATCATGCTGCGCAAAGAAGATTTCTCTGGCCCCAACCCAGCCGCCGCAGAAATACGAGGCAAAACCATTCACAGCCAGGGCGACCGCTGGCAAGATTACCTCATCACCAAATGGCTGGCCTCGTTTGGCCTGACCTTTGACGATGTCAAGCCATTGCTGGTGTCAAACGCCGTGCGGCTAGAAGCGCTGAACAAAAACCAGGTGCAAATTGTGCCAGATACCGAGCCGTATATCACCCAGCATATCGCCAACGGCCACATCCTTGCCGCGCTCTCGCCAGACAAAGTTTTGCCCAACTCGCAAACCACGCTCTTGCTCTATGGCTCAAACATGACTGGCGCAAACGCCGATGTGGGCAAGCGTTTCATGGTGGCCTATCTCAAAGGTGTGCGCAAATTCAACGAAGGCAAAACCGATGAGACCGTGAAGATCATGAACAAATACCTCAAGATGGACGAGACTTTGCTGCGCAAAATGTGCTGGTCAACCATGCGCAACGATGGCATGGTGAATGTGGACAGCTTGCTGGATTTTCAGAAATGGGCGCTGGATAAAAAGCTGGTGGATAAACCCCTTGCGAGCGAACAACTGTTTGATCCGACCTACGTTCAATACGCCACAAAAATTCTGGATGGAAAGTAAAGTCAGACCAAGCCTGTGAGGTTTTGCAAACCTCGCAGGTTTAATAAAAATCTATCCCATGTTCCTTCTTCACCAGGCCATTGAACACTCCGCCGAACGCTGGCCGGACAATCTCGCGCTCACATCAGGTGACCAAACCCTGACCCATGCCGCGCTCAACCGCCGCGCCAACCGGCTGGCCCACGCCATTTTGCAAGCCGCGGGCGACCAAAATGAACCGGCTCTTTTGCTGATGGCGCCCGGTTTGGCTCAGTTTGCGGCCATCATTGCAGCTTGCAAGGCGCGCAAAATGTACACCATATTGGATGGCTCGCGCCCGCTGGCAGACCTGCAGGCTGTCACCGCAAATTGCGGCGCAAAACTCATCCTAACCGACGCCAAATACGCCGAACTGGCCCGCAACTGCGCCCCAGAACACGCCCTTGCAATTCGAGTTGACCAAACCGCGGGCATGGAAAATCTGTCCGAGGAAAACCCCGGTTTGGATATTTCGCCGGAAGATTTTATTTCCGTAAACTACACCTCTGGCTCCACCGGCCAGCCGCGCGGGTTGGTGCGCAAGCACAAAAACGCGGCGGCCTCTCTGGCGTGGCGAGACGAGCTTGTTTCGGTGGAAGGGGATCGGGCGGCGTTTCTCACCGCTTCCGGGTTCTCGATGGCTTACAACGACATGTTCTCCACGCTGGCCGCCGGGGCCGCCGTGTTCACCTTCGATTTCAGGGCCAATGGCGCCCGCGCCTGCGCCGATTTTTTGCGCCGGGAGCGCATCACCATCGCCTCGCTGCTGCCCAGCATGTTGCGCCATTTAGCCGCCGTGCTAACCCCCGGCGAAACGCTGCAAGACATTCGCTTTTTGCGCATTGGCGGCGAGGCGCTGCTTCGCGGAGATTTGGAGCGCATCCAGCCGCATTTGCCATCTTCTGCGGTTATTTTTGACACCTATGGCACAACCGAGTGCGGGCTGGTGGGGTTGGAAGGCTACCGGATGGACGCGCCCTTGCCCGAAGCCGAAACCTTGCGGGTGGGGCACGCCTGCCAAAAAATGAAGGTTCGCGTTGTGGACGCGCAAGGCAACGATGTTCCCGCTGGCGAAGAGGGCGAGATTATCGCCTCTGGCCCGCGCGTGGCTTTTGGATACTGGGGACTGCCAGAGCAAACCCGCGCCAAATTTTTTGTGGATGCCGAGACCGGCCACAACGCCGTCCGCACCGGAGACGTGGGGCGCAAATTGCCGGATGGCCGTTTTGAATGGCTGGGCCGCAAAGACAGCATGGTCAAAATTCGCGGGCAGCGCGTAATTTTGGCCGATGTTGAGGCGGCGGCGCGCCGCGCCCCAAACGTAAAAGAGGCGGCGGTGGTGACGCGCCGGGATCCATCGGATGATGACCGCGTGGTGGCTTACATTGCGCCAGAACAGCCGCCGCTGGATATTGAGAAGGTGAACGAGTTCCTGATGTCGCGCTTGCCTGCCCAGGCCTTGCCCACCGCCTATGTTGAGCTGGTCGCGTTACCCATCAACCGGAACAGCAAAACCGACCTGCGCAATTTGCCAGAGCCAGACTGGGGCAAGCGCGGTTTGGCCGCACCCGCCGCCGCCCCGCGCGATGATGTGGAGCGCAAGCTGGTGGAAATTTGGCGCGATGTTTTGCGCCTGCGCGAGCTGGGCGCGGATGACAATTTGTTTGCGCTGGGGGCGCACTCCATTTTGGCCGCCCGCGCGCTGGCCCGTGTGGAGCAGGAATGCGGCGCAAAGCTCCCGCTCAGCGCGCTGGTAGATGCGCCCACGCCCGCGCGTCTCGCGCAGCGCATCCGCGGGCAAGCGGGTGCGCCCGCACCTGCCCGCCGCCCCATCATCCCGCTCAAGCCATCGGGCAGCCAGCCACCCATCTTTTTTGTGCATGTGCTGGGCGGCGGGGTGATGAACTATTTGCCAATGGCGCAGGCGCTGGCGCCAGACCAGCCGTTTTTTGCGTTTCAGGCCGCTGGCTTTGATGGCGAATGCGACCCGCACACGTCCATCGCCCAGATGGCGGCGCATTACGTGGCCGCCTTGCGCCAGGCCCAGCCGCAGGGGCCGTATCGCCTGGGCGGGCATTGCTTTGGCGGCGTGGTGGCCTTTGAGATGGCTCGCCAACTTGAGGCCGCCGGGCAACACGTGGCCGAGCTGCATTTAATTGACGCCCACGCGCCGGGCAAACCGCCGCGTTCAGAATCGCTGGCGCACCCGCTGGCTTTTGCCAAAAATTTGCGCTTGTGGTGGAAGGCCAACGGCATGGCCTACGCCGCAAAACGGCTGGGGGTGGCCGCCCGCCGCAACGCGCACCGCGCACTGGGTGATGGGTCTTTGCGGCTGGATGATGTTCTGGTTGCCCCAGAGGCTGTGCCAGATGACATGGTGCACTTGCTCAAAGCGCAAATATCCGCGCACCGCCAATACCGCGCCGCGCCCATTCACGCGCCCATCAACTTGTATCGCGTGGAGCTTCAGCCGCTGTTTCGGGCGCATCAAAAGCTAAACGGCTGGGAGAAATACACCAGCGGCGGGGTGCGGCTATTTTTGGTCAAAGGCGATCATCGCACGGTGATTTTGGACACCGCCTGCGCGGGCGAGCTGGCGCGGGCGATGACACAAGCGCATTCACCAACGAATTAACGCGGGTTTCGGATAAGTTTGTGACGCGCTCAGAAGCAAAAAATGTCATTCTGAGCGACCGCAGGGAGCGAAGAATCTCTGGTTAATTCTTTCTTGGCCAGAATTTCGCAGAGATTCAGCCTGCCCTGAGCTTGCCGAAGGGTCGCACAGCTTTGCTTCGCGCCGCTGCGCTCCTCAGAATGACAGGCTTGCTCTTATCCAAAACTCGCGTAAATTACAAATTACGAATTGGAAATTACACGTTATACGTTAGACCTTATCCGCGTCATGCTATACCGGGCGAATATCGCCTTTGCCGCGGACGAAAGCGCGCTGAGCGCAGATGAACGCGCCCGCGCGGATGCGTTGCGCGTTCCGCGTGAGCGCAGGCGCTTTGTGGCCGGGCGCGTGCTCACGCGGCAGGTTTTGGCAGAACAGCTTGGCATTTCTCCTCGCGAAGTTAAGTTTGCGTATGGCGAACACGGCAAGCCGCGTGTTATCCCCCCCGCCTCTTGGGAGGGGCCGGGGATGGGCTTATATTTCAACACGTCTCGCAGCGAGGACGACTGGGCATGCGCCATTTCTACCGAGGGCGAGATTGGCGTGGATGTGGAGCGCGTGCGCGAGTTGCCGGAGCTTGAGGCGATGATTTGCGCGTATTGCACGAAGCGCGAACAAGAGCAACTAGCGCTTCGGGCGGGAAAGGGCGAGGCAGTAATTCGCCCCTACGATCAAAAATCTCGTGATTTCCTCGTGTGCTGGACGCGCAAAGAGGCTGTGCTAAAAGCCATCGGCGCGGGGTTATCCATCCCGCCAAACCAAATTGATATTTTTAACGATGGCGCGGAAACGGAAGTGGTGGCGCAGGGTAGGCGTTGGCGCGTTTCCACGCAAATTTTGCCATCGGCCAACGAGGCGGGTAAAGTGGTGTTGTCAGTGGCGCGAGGTTAACATCGGCTACGCGCCAGATGCAACCCACCCCATCCCAGAAGCCCAACGCGCAAAGTCGCCGTGCGTATCCAGAATGGCTGGCGCTCCCGGCGTCTCGCGCAATTCGCGTTTTGCAGCGGTGATGTGGGTTCTGGCCGTATCCAGCGAAACGCCGCACAACACGCTTGCCTGCTTGATGCTCCCATCCACCCCCGGGCTGAGCCACGCCAAAAACACCTGGGTTTGTTTCCAGGTGAGATGGGACCGGAACGCCGCCAGCCCCGGCGCAGCCAGCCAGCCGCAGGCCAGCCACTGCTCAAACATGGGGCGCGCGTCCTCTTTGCAATCCATCAGCAGGCCATCCCACTGGCTGCCTGCGCCGCCCTGATGCCGGGTAATGCGCGCGGCGCATTCTCGCGTTTGGATGTCTTTGTGCGCCAGCAGGTCTGCAAACGGCTGCATAAACCGGCGCACATACGGGTGCATCGCCAGTTTTTCGGCATGGTCGCGGTGAATATTTTGCGCAATCGCAACCGCCCACAACTCGCTGGCCGGGTGCGGCGAAAGCATGCGCAAATACAGCGCGTTCTGCGCTTTCATAAAATTGAGCGTGGCTTGCAGGTGTTCGTCTCGCTCGGCAAAGTTTTTTTTCAAGTGAAACAGCCATGTCAGCCAAAAATTGACATTCGCCAGCTCATGCCTGCACTCGCTGTCTTGCAGGGCTTCTCTGGCGGCGTTTAGCAACTCATAGGCCGTCCTCATGTCCGTTGCCGATGGGTTATCTAACAGCAGCGAGGCCGCGCGGAAGATGCGATACATGATGCGGCCAATGACTGGGCGCTGCTCGCGGCGGCGCAAAAACTCCGGCCACACGGCATCCATCGTCACGCGAAAATTCTGGGATTGTTTGGCGCCCAGCGAGGCCAGCGAGAGCAACCCTTCTGGGCTGCGCTGATAGCGCCATTCATCTTCGTCCTCAATTTGTTTCAGCTCATTCAGCAGGCGCTCTGCTTCTTCAAACTCGCCGGCCATGTTGTAATACGTCATCCATTGCAGCAAAACAAATTCCCGTAGCGAAATGGGCTGGTCGGCGGGGACAGCCGAGTCCACCTTGACTTGGATGCTATTTAACAGATCGCGCGCTTCCTCATGTTCGCCCACTTCAATCAACATACTTGCCAACTGAGACAAATTTCGGATGTCTGTAATCTCGCTATGGACATTTTTAGCGCAAAACTCAATCAATTCTTGCGCGCTGCGAACCCCCGTCCGAAGCTGGCCAGAACCGGCGTAGGCCCAGTTTTTATCGCGCCACACCCGCACCAAAGCCTTATTCGCCCCCATTTCTTGCAGCAGGCGCATCGCGCGATCCGCATACTCCAGCGCTGGCTGGTAGCGCCCCAGGCTGCAATTAACGGTGAGTTGAATGTGAAAATAACGCGCCCGCAACCGCGCCTGCATGGCATTCTGTTCATCTTCGCTCAAGATGGGCATTGCGGCATCCGCGGCCTCCCATTTGCCATCCAAATTCAAGAGCGCGGCCAACTCCATTTGCGCCCAGTGCGCGTATACCGTTTTTCCCTGCGCCTCGGCCAGTGTTTTGGCGCGTTCCAGAGTTTCTTCAAACCCTTTTTTGCCCAGCCCCTGATCTGCCGTGGCCTGAGCGATAAGCAAAAGCGGGTCGCCCTCTGCCCACGCGGGGGGCAGTATTTCCAAATGTTGATGCAGCGCCAGCGCATTTTGTTCATCCAGCCATTCCCAAAGGTGTTGTTCGATGAGGTCTCGCGCAGCGGCGCGATGTCCGCCTTCCACAAATTGCAGCAGCGCATCGCGGGTGCGCCCGCGCTGGGCGCAAATCTGCCCGGCGCGCAACCGCATTTCGTGCAGTTCCTCTGGCGATACAGTTTCGCCCAGCGCTTCCAGCAGCGTCTCGCGAATCACATCGTGGTTGTGCCGCCACTCGCCGCTTACGTTGACCAGCAGCACCGAATTGCGCAATTGGTTAAGCAGCGCCGCGCTGTCATTTCGCCCCAAAAGCGCGTCGCAATCGGCGGCGGTAAACCTGGGCAGCAACGCCGATGCGCGCAACAATTGTCTGGCGGTGGCGGTCTCTTTGCGCAAAACGTGCCGGGCCTGATGCGCCGCCGCGAGGCTGGAGAGCGCCTGTCCCGCCGCGATCCCCTCCAACTCGATAATCTCGATATCAGCCCGGTCGCCATCGGCCTGATTAAGCCCCGCCAGACAACATGCCAGCGGATGCCCCTGATAGCGGTCAACCAGATTCTCAAGCTCCTCGCTTTCGCTGGTCACGCCATGCCGCAGCAAAGTCTTGCGGGTGTCCTCCACACTAAAACGCAGTTGGGTTTCATCAACCCGTTTTATATTGGCCAAGTCTTTCAAAGAAGATAGCCAGTTCAACGGAACCCGGTTGGTGAACAAAAGCAAAGACCCCTGCGGCAAAAAGCTGATCAGTTCCCGCACAACCGCCTGCGTTCTGGAATCTTCTTGCAAAAGATGAATGTCATCAACGCAAAAGCACATTGGCATCTGCAACTCGTCCATCAGCGCGCGCCCCAACATCCTCAAAGCCTGATCCAGCGACATGCCCGCCGATCTGATCAACCCTCTAAATCGGGTCTGCGTGACAAGTTGCTCATCAAACAGGGCGCTTGTGGCGCTCAAAACATGGTGCGCCAGGGTAAATGCATCCGGCGAATCCCAACTGGAGGCAGACATCCAGAATTTAAGCCCGTCGTAATCGTTGAACACATCAAACGCGGCGCGTGTTTTGCCATGCCCGCCCGCGCCCTCAAAACTCACAATGGTTTTGGAGTTTGCCCCATTGGGCACAATATCTGCGAGCCGAAAACGAACAACGTGCCCGCCATGTTCCAAAAAATGGAGCGGTGGCGCGCATGTGTTTACACTTCGCGTAAAAAGCGAAGCGCGTTTCATCTTTCGATATTCAACCATGAGTGCGCAATGAGTCTTCCTTCGGCATTGTACAGGGGCGCGGCAATTTGAGCGCCCCGCGTCAATCACCGTTCAGTTGCCGTCACCACCACCACATCGCCGCGCAGTTCGGCCTGCCAAACCACGCTGCCACCCGATGGCCGCACCAGCGTTTTGTGGATGGGCAACGCGGCGGGCAACCCTGCCAGCGCCCGCGCCACCTGCACTGGTGAGGCCGTTTGCGCCTGCCCCAGCGCCGCGCCCAGCCCCAGGCCACTCACCGGGTATGCCCCATCCACCGCGCGGTTAAGCAGCGGCGCAGATGGATTTTGCTTGAGCGCGTCCCATTCTTTATCCAACGTGTTGGGGTTGTAAAACGGGGCGCTGACCAGCGCCAACACCTCGCCGGTGCGGGCATTTAGCGCCACCGCGCCGCCAGTTGCGCCTGCCAGTTGCCCGGCCAGCTCATTTTGCCAGCGCAGGTCAAGCGTGGTGGTCACATCTGCGCCTGCTTGCGGGCGATGAAGCAGCGCATCGCCAAAACTGCGCGCCCCGCGCAAAGTCACGTCCGCGCTTTCTTCAACCCCGCTCAACCCGTGATTCAAACTGTAATACCCCACAAACGGCGCGGCCTGCGGCTGCGGGTATTGCCGCGCAAACACCGCCAGGCGGCTCACCAGCGGGTCGCGGGTTTGGCTGATGGCGCTTGAAACCGCCAACACCTGCCCATCCCGCGCCAAAATGCGCCCACGCTGGATGGCTTGCTCGGCCAGCACGCGGCGCGGGTTGTCATCTCGCGCGGTCAGCGTTTGGCTTTGCACCACACCCCAATACGTCACCGCCAACGCGCACGCGGCCAGCATCGCGGCGCTAAGGCCCGCGCTAACCCTCGCCGGTTGGCGCAATAAACCCTGACTGCTGGAGACCATCCTTGCCGCCCCGTGAGATTTGGAGGACATTTGTCCGCTCAAATGAATCACCAGCCCCAGCGCAAGACAACTCACCGCCAGCGAGCTGCCGCCATAGCTGACAAACGGCAGGGTCACGCCGGTGAGCGGCACAAGCGCAAGATTGCCGCCGATGATGACAAACACCTGCACCGCAAATGACGCGGCGATCCCGCCCGCCAGCAAAAATCCATACGCATCGGGGGCGTTCTGCGCTACACGCCACGCCCGCAAAACAATGACGGCGAACAAGGCAATCACGGTCAACGCGCCCACCAGCCCAAACTCCTCGGCAATGGCGACAAACGGAAAATCGGTGTGCACGGCGGGCACAAAAGCCGGGAAGCCCTGCCCAACGCCCTGCCCAAACACGCCGCCGCTGGCAACAGCAATAAGCGATTGCGCGATTTGAAACGACCGTTCCAGCGGGTCGCCAAATGGGTTCAGCCAGGTCTGAATGCGCAAATTCACCCGCGCCGAGACCAGCCCGCCAAGGGCAATGACCGCCACCAGCGCCGCAAAACCCATCAAGCTAAACCACCCGCGCCCGGTTGCCAAATACAGCATAAACAAAAAGGTGAGCAGCAGCAGCGCCCCCGCGCCCAAATCTTGTTGAACCGCCAGCAACGCCAAAGCCACGCCACCCATCAGCAGGGCGGGTTTTATTCCGCTTCCCTGGAGAGGGGCAAGCGGCGGGCCATCGCCGGCATAAAACGCGGCGAGGAAGGCGATCATGAGCAGGCGCAACACCTCGGCGGGTTGAAAAAACACGCCCAGCAAACTGAGCCAAAGCGGGGCGCCCTGCCCGGCGGGGTTCACGCCAAAAAACAAGGTGGCCGCCAGCAGCGCCAGACCAATCAAAAGCCAGGTGTATTTGAACCGCCGCAACCAGCGCAGGCTAAACCGCGCGGGGGCCACCGCGCACATCCCGGCTGCGCCCAGGCATAGCCAGAGCATTTGGCGCGGCAAAAAATTGGGCGCAACGCGGGCAATCACAATCAGCCCAAAAGCCATCAGCAAAACGGCGCTGGGCCAAAGCAGCGGGTCGCGGGATGGGGCAACGCGGCGCAAAAACACCTCTGCGGCGATGGCGATGACGCTCAAGACCGCGGGCGCGGCCAGCAAGTTTGTTTGCCGCGTTTGTATCACCAGCGCGGCAAAACACACCCACGCAAACGCCAGCGCAAGAAAAATGAAGGATTGGGAGTTGGGAACTGGATAAGGAGCGCCCGCCCGCCCTTCAACAAACTCAGGACGAGCGGAGGGAGAAAGGCGGCGCAAAACGCCCAATAGCCATCCCCCCATGCCCAATCTTTTACTCATCCAGTTGAATTACCACGCCAAAACGCCCGGTTTTGCCTTTCTCCGCGCGGTGAGAAAACCACTCATTCGTGTTAGAAGCGGTGCATATTTGCGCCACCTCCACCTGCCCAATGCCCGCGCCGCGCAATTGCGCCTCGGCGGCTTTCCACATGTTCAAATACGGTTTGAGATGGCCCTGGCGACGGGAAAGAACCGGCTCTGGCACGGCGGCCTGCACTTGCGCGGCCACATCCTCACCCACTTCATACACCTCTGGGCCAATGGTTGGCCCCACGCACGCGCGAATGTCTGCCGGGTCGCAGCCATGCGTCTCGCGCATCGCGCGGGCGAGCGCGGGCAAAACGCCGCGCACAATTCCCATCCACCCGGCATGAGCCAGCCCAATGACTTGTTTGCGCGGGTCGTAAAACATCACGGGCGAACAATCGGCAAAACGCATGGTGAGGGCCAGCCCGCGGGCGTTGGTCACCATGCCATCGGCGTGCACATCGTCTTGCCCAAGATCGTTTTTGCTCACCGCGCGAACATGGTTGCCATGCACCAGCCACGAGGTGAGCGAATTTTCGGGGGCCAAACCCAGCGCGTCCAGCAGGCGGCGGCGGTTTTCGCGCACCGGCTCGGCGGCGTCGCCGGTGCTGCGGCTTAGGTTGAGCGAGTGATATATGCCCTGGCTCACGCCGCCTTTGCGGGTGAATATGCCGTGCCGCAGACCGGCATCTTGCAAACTTTCAAACTGGTAATACACAAGCTCGTTGTGCGTGTGGCGCAGCATGATTTTGATTTTAGCGGTCAGGGCGCGTCCGAACAAGTTCGGAAGAGTGCCCGGAGCGCTGCGAGCGCTCCGGGCACTCTTCATCGCTTTTCATCGCTTTTCATTGCGCGGGTCGGCTTGGTAAAAATATCGAATCTGACCGGTGAGCGTCTCAATCTTCATCGGCAAAGTCATGTGCTGGCTGGCTTCAAAGGGCACAAAAGCGTAGCGGCCAACCAGCGCGTGTATGCGCTCGTCAAATTCCGGGGGGATGGGTTGCGCGGCGGTGATGGAGCGCAACTCATCCAAATGAACCAGCCAGCGGTTTTGCGTTTCATCACGCTGCAAAATCTGGCAGGCAAAAATTGCCTTCACCCGCCCGGCTTCCATCCCATTTTGCCCATTTTGGCTGGGCAGCCGCCAGCCAAAGGCAATGTCAATCGCATCAGACATACAGGCAATTTTACGAGTGCCCCAAAACCGGATGGGGCACATAGGCATCATTTAACGCCTTCAACTCATCTGCGTCCAGCTTCACATCCAGCGCAGCCAGAGCGTCATCCAAATGAGACATTTTGCTGGCCCCAATGATGGGGGCGGTGATGCCCGGCTGGTGCAGCACCCACGCCAGCGCAATTTGCGCGTTACCCAGCCCGCGTTTTTGGGCAATGGAAGAGACCGCATCCACCACTTTGAAATCGGCATCCTGGTAATACATGCTCTGGGCAAAGGGATCGCTCTTGGAGCGCGTGGTCGCGCCGCCTTTGTCTGGGGTGCGGTTGCCCGCCAAAAAGCCGCGCGCCAGCGGGCTCCATGGGATGAGGCCAACGCCCTCCGCGCGGCAAAGCGGCATCATCTCGCGCTCTTCTTCGCGGTAGATCAGGTTGTAATGATTTTGCATGGAGACAAACTGCGCCCAGCCATGCTGGCGCGAGAGGCTGAGCATTTTGGCAAACTGCCACGCATACATGCTGCTTGCGCCAATGTAAAGCGCCTTGCCCGCGCGAACCACATCGTTGAGCGCCTCCAGCGTTTCTTCCATGGGTGTATTGGGGTCAAAGCGGTGAATTTGATACAGGTCAATGTAATCCATGCCCAGCCGCTTGAGCGAGGCATCCACCGCATGCATGATGTGTTTGCGAGAAAGGCCGCGGTCATTCAGGTCGTCGCTCATCGCGCCGTGAACTTTGGTCGCCACCACCACATTTTCGCGGCGGGCCATGTCGCGCAGGGCGCGGCCAGTCACTTCTTCGCTCACACCCAGCGAATATACGTCCGCCGTGTCAAAAAAATTGATCCCCGCCTCCAAAGCGCGTTTGATAAATGGGCGGGATTCAGATTCGGGCAGCACCCACTCGCGCCATTGCGGCGTTCCGTAAGTCATCATGCCCAAACAAATGCGAGAAACCTTGAGGCCGGTTTTGCCAAGATTGACGTATTGCATGTTTATCTTTTTCTCCTTGCGCGCATATCAGCATTGTAAAGCCCAACTTTGGAATGGAGGCGGGCAGGACAAAACTATTGCAACATTAACAATTGACGGGTAGACTGCGCCCATCGGGCATTTGCCACGAAAAGTTTTATTTTTTAAGGAAGGCAAGATGAGCATTACGCGAAGAAAGAAATCTATTGCGTTGTTGTGGGTCGCCGCGCTCATTGCGGCGCTCATCCTCAGCGCGGTGCGGGCGCCATCCGCTATTTTGCAAAGCCAAAGCGCAGCGGCTGATGGCTTGCGGGCGGGCGCGTTCGCCACCGCCCGGCCAGACCCGCGCGTGGCCGCCAGCGCCTTGCAAGCCAAAGCCGCCGGGCTGCTGATGACCGACTGGGATGCCCGCACGGGAATTCCGCGCTGGCTGGGGCTGCAAGACCCCGCGTTGCGCCTGCCATACACGCCCAGCGCGGCAGAGAAGGGAAACCCGACGGCCATCGCCCTGGGATTTTTGGACGCGAACCGCGATATTTTTAAGATGCTCAGCGCGCCCGATGAGTTGAAGTTGTTGCGAATTGAGCCAGACGCGCAGTTGTCCTGGTCGCACATTCGCCTTGACCAGACTTACAAAAACCTGCCCGTGTTCAGCCATCAAATGGTGGTGCACTTGGATGAAAAAGAGCAAGTGGTGGCCGTGACCGGGCAATTTGAACCCGCGCTCAACCTGCCCACCGAGGCTCTCATCCCCCAAACACAAGCAGAAGAAATGGCGCTGACCAGCCTGCGCGAAGTGCAGCTAAAAGGCGAATATGACGCGGCCAAAGTGGAAGCGCAAGCCCTGACAGACCGCACCCGGCTTGGCATTTACGTGGATGAACGGGGCAAAGCCAACCTGGTTTGGGCGGTGAATGTGCTGGCGACAAAGCCACTGGGCGGCTGGATGTTTTACGTGGACGCGCGGCGCGAGGCGATTGTGCAAAGCCTGAGCACCACGCACGATGTCAAACGCCGCCAGACCTACACCGCCAACAACTCCACCAACATTCCTGGGCGGCTGGTGGCCGATGAAGGCACGTTGCCGCGCGACCAAATTGCGCAGGCCGCGCACGATGGCGCGGGCAAGGTCTATGACTTCTACTTCAACAACTTTAAGCGAGACAGCCTGGACGGTCACGGCATGGCGCTTGTCTCCAGCGTGCATTACGGCAACGACCCGCAAGACGCGGAAAACGCCGCCTGGGTTGGCGAGATGGGGCAAATGGTGTATGGCGATGGCGGCCAGATTTTCCGACCGCTGGCAAATGGCCTGGACGTGGTGGGGCATGAGTTTACGCACGGGGTGATTGAATACACGGCCAATCTGGATTACGAAAGCCAGCCCGGAGCGTTGAATGAGTCATATGCCGATGTGTTTGGGGTGCTCATCGCCAATTCAAACTGGACGGTGGGCAGCGTGGTGGTGAAATCGCCGCCGTACCCCATTTCATTTTTGCGCAGTTTGTCTGACCCCAACGCAAACGGGTATTACAACCCGCGCTCTCCGCTGGATGGCGTGGGGCAGCCCGCCACGATGAGCGAGTATGCCAACCTTCCGGTGTCTCGCCGCGCAGATAACGGCGGTGTGCATATCAACAGCGGCATTCCCAACCACGCGGCGTATTACATTGGCACGGCGCTGGGGCGCGACAAGCTGGCGCAGATTTATTACCGCGTTATTACCAACTACCTTAGCCCGCGCTCTAACTTTTTGGACGCAGCCAACGCCACCGTGCGCGCCGCCAACGATTTGTATGGCGCCAGCGCGGCGCAAACCGTGCGCGATTCATGGGTAAAAGTGGGCATTCGCGCCGGCGGGGCCGATAACTCGCCCGCGCCGCCACCCGCGCAGCAGCCCACCGTGCCTAACCCATCAACAGGCAGCGGCACGCCAGACCAAATTCCCACCGGGTGTGTGGATGTGGCGGTGAACGGCGGATTTGAGAGCGAAACAGCCTGGAAGCAGGCCACAAAAGGCAACACGGGCCTCATCACCAACGACCTGCCACACAGCGGCTTGCAGAGCGCGTGGCTGGGCGGGCAAGACCAGGAAAACACACAGGCCATCTACCAGGATATGAAGATACCGGCCAACGCCACCAGCGTGACGTTGCGGTATTACCGGTTGATCCACGCCGAGACCAGCGGCCTGCTTGGGATTCTGGCCTCACCCGCGCAATTTGGCGTGGTCATTGGCAACACCAGCGGCGACATCATCGGCTCGGTGGAAGAGCTGACCTCGGATCAGGGAGATGACGCGTGGAACAAAGCCGAGTTTGATGTGACCGAGCTGGCGGGCAAAACCATCCGGCTGGGGTTCACCTCCGAAAACCCGCGCAAGAACATCTCCAGTTTCTTTATTGACGACGTGGCGATGATTGTGTGCACGACTGGTGAAGCGCCGCAAGCGCCATCCACCAATTCTGCGGACATGGTGTATGTGAAGGGTTTTGTGAAAAACTCGGACACCGGGCGCGGCATTTCCGGGGCGCAGGTTTACTTCCTTAAGCCGGGCGTGAGCGCCACCGACGCCGCAGCCGATGACCGCGTGACCACCGATGAAGTGCAAACGTATGGCACATCGGATGACAGCGGGGTGTATCAGACCAATGAGCCGCTTAAGCGCGGGCAGAATTACGGCGTAATTGTGATCGCCAGCGGCTACCGCCCGATCATTGCCAATGAAGGCGCGAAGATTCCATCCACCGCCCAGAACCCATCCATTCTTGACGCAACCTTGCGCAAGAGCAGATAATTTGCTTGCCACAAAGACGCAGAGGAGCGAAGAAATTTATTTTCGTGTTGTCTGCGTCTTTGCGGCGAAAAGAAATTCAGGAGACTTATGGCTGAAGAGATTCGTTGTTGCATTTGCGATGAGCCGCTGACGCCGCCGTATAACGTGCTGGGCAGCCGAACCTATTGCGCGCGGCACTTTGCCAGCGTGAACAAACCACATCCGGGCTTTTGGCGCGCTGGTATTGTGCAATTGGTGGGCATGACTGTGTTTACCGCGGTGGTTGCCGGGCTGGGCAACGCGCTGGGCGAAGTGACCACCACCGGGCGACTGGGGCTGGGGATATTTTTGGCGATTGTGCCAGCCTTGCTTTGGATGACTTATTTTTACCAGCAAGACCGCCTGGAGCCAGAGCCAAAGGAGCGCCTGGCGCTGGTGTTCTTCATCGCACTGGCATTATTTGAAATTTTGGGGCGGCGGGTGATTGATGATGTGTTCCGCGTGAGCGAATGGGCCGCGTATGACACGACCACATCGCTGCTGGCGCACATGCTCATCAACGGCGTGGTGTACCAGGTGTGCATGTATTTGGCGGTGCGGTTTGGCGTGTATGCCAGCCCGGAATTTGACGAGCGCATGGATGGAATTGTGTATGGCACGGTGGCCGGGCTGGGCGTGGCCACCATGCTCAACCTGCGCTACATTTTGGATAACAACGGCGTGGCGGTTGCGCCCGGCGTGATCCAAACGGTGACCATGGCGTTGGCGCAAGCCTCGTTTGGCGGGTTGATGGGCTGGTTTATGGCCGAGGCCAAGTTCATCCACAAACGCACGCTTTGGGTTCCCATCGGCTTTGGCATCAGCGCCTTGCTGAACGGGTTTTTCACCTGGCTCACCCGCGAGGTCTCATCCAGCGGGTTGAGCGTTGACCCGTTCCGCCAGCTTGGGTTGGGCACACTGGTGGCCGTTGCCATGCTGGGGCTGATGGTCATCTTGATGAGGCACAGCGCAAAGGCCACGTTATCGCGGTCATGAATAGAAAATGCTAAGCGCTAAGTCCAGAGTTCTGGGTTTAGCTTCCGGCAACACATTATGATTACAAAATACGAAAACGTCGCCATTTACAAAATCCGCCATACCAGAAAAGATGTGGGGGTGGCGATTGTCGTCATCCTGGCTTTGCTGGGCGGGTTTTTCCTGCGCCAGTCGGTCACCAATCAAACCGCTACATTTGCAGATAAAGCCACCGGCCTGCAAATGACCTACCCGGCCGAATACGCCGAGGCCAGCACCATGCTGCCCGACGCGGTGATTAAGATTGCCGACCAGTATGGCGCAACCGCGTTTAAGAGCAGCCTGACCGTTGAGGCGCTGGATATTGACAAGTCCAATCCCCCCACCATGCAACAATTGATGGATCGGCGGGTGGAGCAGCGCAGCAAGCTGACCGCGTATCACTTTATTGGCAACAACGAAACCAGCGTGAGCGGCAACAAGGCCATGGAGCTGCGCTATGCCTATGTGGAGCAGCCCATTGACGAGCCGCGCCGCGTGTCTTTGCCGGTGGTTGTGGTGGGGAAAGAATACATCGTGCTGAGCAAAGACCGGGTGTATTACATCACCACCGCCGTGCCAGAGGCAGAGGCCGACACCGCCGGGGCAAAACTGCAAAAAGTGGTGGAAACGATCAAGGTCCCATAAATACGGGTTGCTGGTTTCTGATGGAGATAAGAATGAAAAAGTTGGATAAGACAATCAAGATAGATGCGGCTGCGGAGGAGAGCAAGCCAGCCCTCACGATCCCCAAGCTTGGGGCGCCAAAAATCGGCAAAAAGCTGGGGGATGGCGCAGTGATTGGCTCATTGACCTCTGGCGATGCGGACAAGCCCGTGCTGACGGGTGCGCCATCACCCGCGCCCGCCGCGCCAGATGCGCCGCTGCTTCTGCCCAAAAAAGCGTTGGTCATCATGCGGGCCAGCGGCGGCCTCAGGTTCACATCTAACGAGGTGGTTGTGTTTGAGGATGGCGCCGTGACCACCCGCAACGCGCTGGCTGCGGATGCGCAGGCCGTCGCCGCAAAATCTTTGACCAATGTGCAGCTAAACCGCATTCGCGATTTGCTTGTGCCAGACACGTTTAAGAACGCGCCAAAGAACGCGCCCGCCCAAAAACCCGACCGCTACGCGTATGAGCTGGCCGCCCGGATTGGCCGCGCCACCAAACGCGCCGAGGTGGCCGAGGGTTCCATCCCCGCTGAGCTTACAAAGCTGGTGGCAGAACTTAAGAAACTGCTCCCCAAATAGTTTTTTTTAATGCAGAGGCGCAAGTTGTTGCGCCTCTGCGTCTTTTTCCCCGCCCTTAGCCGCTCATCAAGGCCTGAAGAATGGGCCAAATGTAATTTTTGATAAAGGGCAGCCACACCGGAAGTGAAGACAGCAAAATAGCGCGGATGGCGCTGAGAGAACTGGATACGGGCCATGTCCAGAGCGAGGCGATCCGTTTGCGCAACGAGATCAAAGACTCCATCGGCGCGGCAATTTTGCTCAACTCGGTCCTGCTTTCTATGCCCGGCGCAAGGATGGGTTTTGTCACTTCCATCAACTCATTGTCAATCTCGGCCAGCGCGCGGTCTTTCTCTTTCTCCATCTGGTTGTGCGCGCCCAAAATTGGAACAATCAACATGAGCAGCGACATGACGCCAAACACCATGAACGCATTTGCCATCATGCCAGATGCGCTGCCAAACAGCACAAACCGCACCAGCATGCGCACACTCAGCAACGAGGCGTAGGCAAAGCTGAGGATGCCAAACGGAAATGTGGGGCGTGGGTTGAGCAAGTTGATGTTCAGCGGCTGAACAGCCATCCGGCTGAGCCAGAACATGCGCCAGGTAGCGATGACCAGCACAATAATCTCGGTCGGCAAGAACATCCAGAATGTGGAAAACCCCAGCGAACTCATGCCATTTGAGGCTGCGTTGCTCAAAATGCTGATGAACGTAACCAGCCCTTGCGCGGCAATAAACAGGGTCAGCAGGCTAATCACATAGATGGGAAACTTGCCGGAAATCTTTCGCTTGAGGTCATTGAATGCCGCATCTGGGGCGGCCACCACCCCGCGCAAACGCTCCACCAGCCCCGGCGTGATGCTCAGCACATAGCGCGGCGCAGCCAGTAAATAGATCGCCTCAATGGTTTGCAACACATTGCCTCGGTTGGCCCACAACCCATCAAACGTCCAGCTTGATTGCGGCGTGAACACCAAAAGATTCGCGATGCTGGTTAAAAAAATAACCGCAATGCAGGCAGCGAACAGAACCGGGGATTCGAGAAATTTAAGAACCAGACCCATTTAAGTGAATTATTAACGATGATAGTTGATTTTTGATAAATAACGCGAGTTTTGGTTAAGAGTAAGTCTGTCATTCTGAGGAGCACAGCGACGCGAAGCAAAGCTGTGCGACCCTTCGGCAAGCTCAGAGCAGGCTGAATCTCTGCGAAATTCTTTCTTAGCCAGAATTTCGCAGAGATTCTTCGCTCCCTCCGGTTGCTCAGAATGACATTTTTGCCTCGTTTTGATTATCCAAAACTCACGCTAAATACTATCATCATCGCCGGGTCCGGCTTTTTTTTACAGTTTTGGCACCAAAACCGGCGTGTTCTTTTTGTATGCCTCGTACTCCGGCTGGCCGCCCCATTTTTTGTCGGCGCGTTCTTCCAGCAACGGTATGCCGCTGACTTTGATGAGCAAAAGCGCCACAAACACGGGTGAGATAAGCGTGAACAACTGCCAGCCCTGCAAAACCGGCAAGGCGATGAGCGCCACGCCCACCCAGAGCAAAATTTCGCCAAAGTAATTGGGGTGGCGCGAGCGCGCCCACAACCCGGTTCGAATAAATTTGCCCTTGTTGGCCGCGTTTGCGCTAAAGGCGTTTTTCTGCGCGTCGGCGGTGGCCTCAATCGCAAAACCAATCAGCCAAAGGATGGCCCCCAGAATGGCAAAAGCGTCAATTTCTTTGCGCGCGCCGCTGGTGATGGCCGCCCAGGCCGCCGCCGCGGTGAACGCCACCCACAACCCCTGCACCGTCCACACGTTCAAGAAGCGCGGAAAAGACGGCTTGATCTCGTCAAAACGGCCATCTTTGCCCACGCGGTGAACACGCCGAAACAAAAATGTGCCCAAACGGATGGCCCAAATGACGACCAGCGCCATCAGCAAAAGGGCGCGAGCATCCACATTTTTGCTCAACAAGGCCGCCAAAACGGTCACGCCAATGTATGTCAGGCTGCCGGTGATGTCAAAAAACTTCTCGGTTTGCGCCAAATAAGACGGGACAAACACAACCCACTGAACCAAAAACGCCAGCCCAACGCAAATGGCAAAAACCGGCCACCCGGCAAACACGCTGCCGCCCTGGCTGCCCGCCAACGCCACCAACGCCCCAATTAAAACAATTATCGGGAAGGCGACAAGCCCCTTTAGATCGTCTTTTTTCATGATTTTTTAGAATACTTTACGTTTAATGGGCCAGAGTTTAACCGTTTTTGTACAGCGCAAAGCGCAGTTTGTATAATTTTTGTGGAATGTTAAGAAAAGCAGGAATGCGATTAAAATTTTTACGCTTCGCGTATTCAAATCTGCGAAGGTTTTAGATTTTTGTCTTTGGCAAAAGCACAAACGCGATTTTTAGGGTGATTCTGAACTTGAATGCAATGAACTTGAATACAAATAGGTATCATCAAAACAAACAATCGGTTGAGCATCACTCTGATCTGATCTTTCCAATACATATATTCTAGTTATACGGCCAAAATTGGATGAGAACAGAATTTTGAATATTTCTTCCTCAACTGATATGTCTTCCAAATAGTACTGCCCTCCCGAATCAGATCCCCCTTTTTCCCATTTTCCAAGTTGAGTAATGTCAGCTTCCACGTCCGAAATTTGCCGCCCTGAGCGAAACACGATGCAGTAAATTGCGAATCTGGCAGAAGGCCAATCTTCGGGAACGCCATACTTTGCGGCAATTTTAGATAACACGGCCCTCTTTTCAGGTGTATATGGATTGGGCGGTCTTGGTTTTAACAGCGATGGCGCAGACAACCCACCAATTGCACAAATTGTACAAATTGCGAAAAGCATTAGAAATAAAACTACTCGGCGTCTATTCATTTAATCTGCCAACTTTCTGCAACCTGAGAACCTTCTAACTTTTGAACCTTTCAACCTTCAAAAGCGTTGCATCACCCAAAGCAGGCTGAGCGTGCGCAGGCGTTTGGCTTGTGGGCTGAGGTGAAAGTAATACCCCCACTCATCCAGCAAACCGTTTTTGGTGAAGGGGCGGTTGGGCAGTTCTGGGTTTGGCACCACCGGCAAGCCGCGCGTGCCAGCATACAAGTCAATCAGCGGCAGGCCATACGCGGCCGCCACGCGGCGGATGACCGAGTTGATGTAATCGTGCGGGGCGCCGCCCTGCCATTCCTCAAGGTCATCGGCTTTGGTAGAAAGCACCGGCACAACGCCCAGCGCAATGGCTGTGTCCACCATCCGGCGCAGGTTGCCCTCATACTCGCGCCATTGAAAATGATCGCCCGTGCCGACCAAAATAAACACCACGCTGGCCTTAGACACGCGCAACTCGCACTCATACAAGCCCTCTTTTGGCCCGCATATTTTTTTGTCAGTCAGCTCCGGCAAAAACATGCCCGCCGCCCTAAAACCGCCTTTGGCCGCCATATCCTCGCGGTTAAACGAAGGCGCAAACCTTTGCGCCACCGCCCGCAGATCGGGCGTTTGGCTAAAGTCAAACTGGCCGTTGGCAATCGGGTGCATCATCCACCAGTATTCCGAGTTGCTATCTCCGGCCACGGTGAACATGCGCGGGTCGCGTCCCTTGACAGCGGCGCGGGCATACATGGCGCGCCACTTTTGGGCGATGGCGGGTATCCAGTTTGGGGCTGTGCGTGGTGATGAGGCGGCGTTCTCTGGAAAGGTCGGCACGGGGTCAGCGGCCCGCGCGGGCGCGGCAAACACACTCATTGCCAACAAAACAACAACCAGAGATAAAAGTTTTGTCCTCAAAGTTAAATCCAATTACGAATTACTAATTACGAATTACGAATTGGGTCTCTCGTAATTAGTAATTCGTAATTATTCACCGCCAGATTGCATCCAAAGTTTGAAGCGTGAGTTGCAAGTGCAAATCTTGTGCCGCGCCGGTCAAATGGAAGCGCAAATCGGTTTTATCGCCGGCCGCCTCTTTTTTGGTCTGGCACGCGTTCAACATCGCATTGGCCTTCACCGGGTCGCTCTCTTGCTTGGAGTCGTTAAAGCACGATTCGTAGAGCAAACCGCTCAGCGGCAACATCCGCGCGGCCAGCGCAAAATCCAGCAGAGGCAACTGATATTCTTTCGCCAGCTTGCGCACCACGCCGTTGATGTAATCGCTGGGCGCGCCAGAGTTCTCCTCCAGCCGGTCGGCTTTTGTGACCAGCACGGGCAACACGCCGTCTTTCAAACCCATGTCCAACATGGCGCGATAATTTTTCTCAAACGCCTGCCACTCGTATTGATCGCCCGTGCCAAGCTCTACAAACACAATGCTGGCCCGCGATTGCCACAACTCGCACTCAAACGGGCCGCGCGTGGTGCCGCACATTGCGCCATCGGCCCAGGTGGGGTCCATCATGGCCGCCGCGCTAAACCCGCCCCGCGCGGCCAGGCTCACCCGCGCCCAGGAGGGCTGAAAATATTTGGCGGTTTGCTGAATTCGCGCGGTCTGCTTATTAAGATTAAACTGGCCGTTCGCCACGCGCTGAACATACACCGCCGGTTGCGAGTTGCAATCGCCGACCACGGTGAACAAATTGAGATTTTTGCCCTTCGCCGCCGCATCCCGGTATGTTTGCTTTTGCCGCGCCGTTATTTTTGGCACCGCCAGTTGGATGGCTTTTGCGAGCGTCATTTGCGCCGCTGGTTTGGGCGCGGTTTGCACGGGCGGCTTTGTCGTTTGCGCCTGCGCAGGACGCGCGAGCGCACATGCAGACGCGAGCGCAAGAAGAAGCGCGAAGAAATGTTTTTGCATTTTTATTCTGACGATAGACGATGGACGACAAAAATCGTCCACTAGCCAACATTCCTCAGCGTCATCAACATCATGATGATGCGCAAGTTCAGCCCGGCGTCGTTCAAGTGAAAGCGTTGCGCGCCCATATCCTTCAGCCCTTGCGGTGTTTCCACCACCTCGGTCATCAAGCCAAATTCTGGCAGAGCGCGGGTGGCCTGCGCAAAATCCATCACCGGAAGTTGGTAGGCCGCGCCCAGCCGGCGGATGGCGTCATTGATCGCCCCTTTTGGCGCGCCGCCCTGATAAAACTCCAGATCATCGGCCTTGGTCACCAGAATGGGCAGAGTGTGGTTGGCGATTGCGGTGTCAATGGCGGCGCGGTAATTGGCCTCAAAGTTTTGCCAGGTGAAGGTGTCGCCTGTGCCCAGCGAAAGAAAGACCACGCTGGCGTTGGAGTTGCGCAGTTCGCAAGAGACCGGATTCTCGCCCGGGCTGCACTTTTTGGCATCGGCCCAGGCCGCATCCAGCACCGTGCCTGCGCCAAAACTGCCATGTGTGGCCAGGCTGGCGCGATAAAACGACTTACCCCACCGCGCGGCCACGCTAGATAACCCAGCCTGACCGCTGGCAGACAGACTTGTGCCGCCGTTGGCAAGGCGGCCAAAGAAAACCATGTATTCCGAGTTGCAATCGCCCACAACGGTTGCCACATTCGCCGCCCGCCCCGCCTTGAGCGCGGCGGCATACAACTGTTTGGCCCGCGCGGTCATGGCTGGCACGCCAGAAATGCTCGCCCCTTTGATGTAACCCGGGCTAAAGGCTTTCTCGGCCACTGGCAAAGAATCTTTGTCGCCGCTGATCTTCGCCATGTCTTTGTGAATCCACACGCGGCTGGTTCCATCCACAATCAACAACCATTCGCCCAGCGCGTCTCGCGCCACCGCGTCGTAGGTGTGATGCTTGAGCAGGCGTTGCACCAGCCCGGCGTTCCAGCTTGGGGCGTTGCGGGCATATACGCTGTCAATGTTTATTTCTACCGGGATGCTGACCGTGACCGCAAACGGCACGGGCGCGGCGTAAAACCCACCCACCGGCGTGGTTTTTGTGGCGATGGGTGTCGCGGCGGGCTTTGGTTTGGTGGTTGCGGTGATGGCGCTCGTGGCGGTCAACGCCGCCTCATCCGCAGGCAAGGCCATGGCAGATGCATCGGCCATCCGCGCAAAGGCAGGCGCCGCGCCTGAGAGCGGCGAGAATGTGGCAAATGCCACCGCTAAAACTGCAAATAACTTGAGATAGACTTGATTCAGCATGTTTAGTTTCAAATCTATTTTACTGAATAGCCTGAGTTTCTCGCTAATTCTTGTCGCGCTCTCAGGCTGCGGCGCGGCGCAAACGCCATCACCCGCGCCCGCGCCAGTTGCGCAGCCAACCGCGCTGCCAACCACACCGCCAACCGCGCAAGCCGCGCCCACCGCGGCCCCATCGGCCACTGCTGCCCCCGCCGCCGGGTCTGCGGCCAAAGACCTCACCCCGGCGGGCATCACGGTTTGGAACACCGAAGTGGGCGCATCCAAGCAGACCGGCACATGCAACAACGGCCCAATTTTGCCGGTGTACGGGTTGGCGCAAATCACGGTTGCTGGCGATTCGCTCGGCTGGAAGGATCAGCAAGCCGAGTTTGCGATGAAGAAAATTCAGCCCAGCGTGTGGCAATACGAGGGCGATAACAAGCCCGTGCCCGGCAAGCTGCGGCTCACGGTCACGTTTGTGGATGATAAAACGCTCAGCGTTTTGCGTGAGCTTATCCCTCAAAACGACTCCGCCTGCACACAGGCGTTCACATACAAAGGCGTTTTTCAGTGGGCGAAATAGTTGCTAGTTGCTAGTGGTTAGTTGCTAGTGACTGGTTTTATTGGGTGTTGGGTATTGGGTAAGGGCAGCGCAAGTTTTTGTCCGTGCCCTTACCCAATACCCAATACTTTACGGCCCGCCGCCCACGGAGCCATCTACCATCAGGGTGATTGGGCCATATTCGTGCATAGACCCATCAACCCGAATTTCTTGCAGCCAATAGCTGTATGTCACGCCCGGCTCGGTGTCGCTGTCTTGCCAGGTGTATGACCCGCCGCCCGGCCCCTGGCTTTGAATAAATGACGTTATCAGGCTGGCCGAGTTAAACGCGCCCGCGGCCACGCCTTGCCCACGCGCCCGCAAGAGCGCAAACCCGGCTGTGTCTGCCTCGCGCATGGTCTGCCACCACACACTCACGCACTCTGCGCCGCTGGCGTTGCTGCACTTGGCCGCAGAAACAGGCGCTGCGCCAAAGCCCGCCAAATCTATGGCCGTTGAGCTTACAGATTGAACGAGAACCGCGCCGCTCACGTCCGAGACCAGTTCGGGACATGGCCCAACCGCATACGCTTCTGGCATCGCTGGCACAAACGTCAGGTTGCTCTGCCCGCCCGCCAACGCCATAAAGACGATCTGCGCCAGCGGCACATTTCCACTCACCCCGGTGGTGGTGGTAAGGCCCAGCGTCGCCACCGCCAAATGCACATACTGGCCGGTGCTGCTCATTTCGCTCGCCACAATCAGCGGGGTTCTGCCCGTGCTGCTGATGGGATTGAGCAGGGTGATGGCGGTGGGCGTGACCACCGCGCCGTTATAACTCAGGTAGAAGTCAAATGCGCCGAGGTTGACCACATCCGACAAGCTGACGGTGACGGTGAACACATCGCCCATCTGCCTAATTTGCGAGATCGGCTGCACCGAGAAGATGGTGGGCGTGATGATATCCGTTTGTGGGCGATACAGCTCTTTGGGGATGCCTGTAGAAGTCGTTTGCGGCGCGGCATTTAGCCCCAGAATGCCCAAAATCTGGTCAAGGATGTTGACCTGCGGCGGCGCATTTTCAACCGGCGCCAAGAGCAAGCCAGATGACGACAAAGCCGTCAAACGGAAGTCGTCTACAGCCAAGCCGTCATCCGCACCACTGGGATTGTAATCAATCCATCTAACCCAGAATGTTGCGCCTGGGGCAATGGATAAGCCAGAAATTGTGGCAGCGAGCGTTGTCCTATTTGCAGTGGCGTTGCCATCAAGAGGCCCTATTGTGCCTGTTGTAATTGGCCCTACAAAGGCCAAAGCGCTTGGCGTTACCCATGTTCCAGAAGTCAAAGATGTTGCATTTGTAGAGAGCGTGAGCGAGAGAATATCTGTCCGCGAGGTAGCCCCAAGCCGCCACTGTTCACCTGTGTAGGTAATTACAAGTGAATTTATGACGCTTCCAGTCGAGTTTGTAAAGAAAGCGCCAAACATCGGAACAACCGGTCCAGACTGTAATCCGCCCAAAGCGCGATCAGCAGGCGTGGTGGTGGACCCAAAGCTATAGGTTTCACCCGTGTTGATGCTTCCTGTTCCTGCCGTGTAGGTTATGTTTCCGCTTGTGCCAGTCTCGCTGATTACCCAACCTGATGGCAAACTGGTTGATGACCCCGTTGTTGCCAGCGATTCAAAGTTTTGGCAATACGTGTCGCCCAACGCAACAATGCTGGTGCTGGATGTGCTTGTGCCGCTTGTTAAGCAAGCAAACGTGGTTGGAGCAGGCGTGGGCGTTGGAGTGTTTGTCGGCGTATTTGTTGGCGTAGCCGTGGAAATTGGCGTGGCGGTTGCCGTTGGGCAAGCCTGAACGTTGGTATACAGATTGAGGTTGCTGAAATACGCGTTGTGATCGCTTCCAGACCCAGCATGGTTGTTATAGATGGAAATGCGAGCTGGCGCGCCTGTGCTTGGCCCAAATGTGCGTGTATAGGTCACCGCAGAACCACCTATCGGCGTAATCGTGATTTCATATTGCGTGCTGCTCAGCATTTTGATGGATATGTTCAATCCCGTGTTCGTCCACCCCACCGATGTAGCCGTAATTGTGGAATCTTGCAAGGTATACGCTGAGTTTCCACCTGTAAAGTAAAAGTCCGCCACATTGTTGCCGCCTGCATCCTGAAGCGAGAACCCCACCTTTGCATTTGTGTCAATAGATGAGTTATCCATTTGCAGCGTAAACACATCTCCCGGAACCATGGCCGTGTCAAAATTACGGAAGGCATACGAGTCGCTGCCGCTATTGGCCCACATCGCCCACGCTGTGCCAATATTCGATTCATTCCCGGTTGGCCCGCTGGAGGCAACGTAATAACCGTTGTTACCGCTGGAGGCGCCCAACGTCCACGCGCCAAAGCCCGTGCCACCGTCATCACCCGAAGCCCACCCGTCGTTGTATGGCGTATTTGAGGCCGTATCACTTCCAACCTGCACTTGCACTGTTGGGCAAAGTGTTGGCGTAGGCGTTGAAGTATTCGTCGGCGTGAGCGTCGGCGT
>DAORUN010000030.1:0-10415 GCA_035433205.1 Thermoflexales bacterium
CTTTGCACTTTGCACTTTGCACTTTGCACTTTGCACTTTGCACTTTGCACTTTGCCTCACGGCAGCGTTTTGCTCAACCACTCGCGTGGGTCAACGGTTACACCCCCAACGGCAAGCTCAAAATGCAAGTGAGGGCCTTCTGACCGACCCGTATTTCCGCTCAAGGCGATCACATCGCCCTTTTTTACAAAATCACCCACGTTCACTTTCCATTGCGAAAGATGGCAATACGTGGTCATCACCCCGCGCCCGTGGTCAATGACGATGACGTTGCCGCGCACGGGGAAGGGCTGCACGGCCACCACCCGCCCGGCGGCCATCGCCCGGACGGATGTACCCACGCTCGCGCTCACATCCATCCCGCTGTGATACCCAAACAGCAAACCCGCGTTGTAACTGCGCCGCGCCCCAAAATACGAGGTGATGCGCGTGCTGGTAATGGGCAGGCTAAATGGCCCGCTCCAAAACTGCCCGGAACTCCACTGGCTGTAAATTTTGGCGAAATCATCCAGCTCTTTCTGGTTCACATTAGAGTCCAGCAAATTAAGCAGCTTCTTGCTCACGGTCACGGTCTCGTAGCCATACGAATAAGCCGGAAGCTCAAATTTTCCGCGCACTTCTTCGGGCGTGGATGAGGATGTGAACGTGCGCACACTCACCTCGCGGGTGCCTGGGTCATCCAGCACGCCAACGCCGCTGAGCGCGATAAAGCTGCGCCCGTTTGCGTTGGCCGCTGGCACAAACCGCAAGGGGCGATTGGCAAATGTGCCAGTCACGTTAGACAGCGGCATGGTGGTTGTGACGCGCACCACGACCACATCACCCGCATGGGGTCGCGCCGGAGAAATATCTATGGCCGCAAAGGGTTGCGGCGCGCTGGTGATGGCGGTGAGCGTGCTGGGCGCGGAAACACCATGCCCGCTTGAAGATTGAACATCTTGCGGCACGCGAATCAATTGGCGGGCATACAGGCAGTCTGCGCAGGCCAGCGTGTTCGCGCGGCGGATGGCGTACGGCGAGAGATTGAACCGGGCCGCAATCATCGAAAGCGTATCGCCGGGTTGAACGCGATAGACCAGCATCGCCCGCCCGGAGGATTTTGGAAGTTGAATCTTTTGCCCGTAAATCAACCCATCGGCCCGCACCATGCGGTTGCTTTTGGCCAGGTCTTGCAAACTAAACCCGGTTTGCAGGGCTATGCTGCGCAGGGTCTCGCCCACGCTCGCCCAGCGTGTGGCTGGGTCGGCAATTTTTGCAGCGCTGGTGGCGCGGGGCATGGGCGTGGCTACCACCTCAACCTTCGGCTCATCGGGGTCGGGCGTGGGAGATGGCGCAGCAGGCGGGTTTGCATTTTGTCCCAGCGCTATGCCCGCCGGGATCACCATCAAACAAAACACACACGCACACACAAACCGGACAAAAATTCTGGCGCTACTGCCGCCAATATCGTTCACCTTTAACACTAGAAATGTATTGTCTCACGGCGGGGGGCATGGCGGCGGCGCTGCCAAACAGGGCGGCCATTTGCGAGGCATAACAGGCGATGGCGCTCACCCGCGCCGCGATCTCATCTTCGGTCAGGCGCAGGCGATGCGGGCGCAACCCAGCGGATTTTTTATCCAGCGTGTAAGCGGGTTTCATCCGCGCCGATGTCCAGCCGGCATACGGGTAATCTTCGTAATAGCGCAGGCGGGCGGCGGGCACAACCGCCTCTGCCGCCGCGCGGGTGAGGGTGTGATCCACGTGCCCGCCCACGGCCATTGGCGCATACACCAGCTCGCGCGGGCGCGCCGCCAAAAACGCGTGCAGCGCGGCTTTTAGCGCGGGCAATTGGCGCGCCACATCATACGGATGGGGCTGCACGCCAATAAATTGATCGGTGTATAGCGGCTGGCCCGCTTCATCAAAACGGTAAATCGCGTCCAGCAAATTCAGGTGGATGGCTTTTGCGCCCAACGCGGCGCAAGCCCGCTGGTCTTCTGCGCGGCGGGCGGCGTAGGGCTGGTCTCCCAGTTGCCATTCTTTGTGCACACGCTGCGCCGCCGCAGACAATGGCCGGTTCGTGGGCGCATCTGCCGTGCACAATGTGGCAATGACCACCTCGCGCCCTTGCGCGGTCATGCGCTTCACGCGGCCGCCGCACGAAAGCGCAATGTCATCCAGGTGGGGAGAGAGAAAAATGGGCATTGTTTCAATTACGAATAATGACCGGCGTGCCGAGATCGGCGAAGGCATACAGCCATTTGGCGTCGGGGTCGTTGAGGACAACGCAGCCGTATGACACGCGGCGCCCAATCAGCCCGGCCCACATTTTGCGCCCAGCGGTGTTAATGGGCAGGGCGTGGATGCCATTCTCGCTCACGTAAATGTCGTAAATGCCCAGCCACATCGGCATGGTCAGCTTCCACGATTTTGACCAGGCGGAATCCATTTTTGTTTTGATGCGAAAGTTGCCAATTTTGGTGGGTTTGGCAATCTCGCCGGTGCTGGCCTTGAAGGTTTTGAGCAACACGCCATCTTGATACACGGTCATTTTTTGTTTGGCAATGCTGACAAAAATTATTTTGCCGGGCGTCAGCTTCGGGTCGGGTGTGACCGCCTGGGAGGCAAAATATGAATCGGGCATGTCAATTTGCTGCCCGTCTTTCACCGCGCTCCAGTCTTTTGTGCGCGGGTTCCACTTTTGAATCTGCGCAAGTGTCACTTTGAACCGCGCCGCGATTTCGTCCAGGGTCTCATCACCCTGCACCACATACACGCCCGCCCGCGCCGGAACAGCCGCCAGCGTGAACGCCGCGAGCGCCATCAACATCGCCAAAAAGAGAATCGGTTTGCGCATGGTTTGCCTCTTGTTAAGTAACTTAAGTAAATGTAGCGGGTTTGCGCGAATGCCAGCTCGGTATTCGCGGCCGCCTCCAGCTTATTTGTCTGCGGTTATACGCAATATCTGCGGCGTGTGCCATTTGCCTTTGTCCAAATAAAGCCGCACGCCCTCGCAACACCCCAGCAGCGCGCCCCATTCGGTGGCATCGGCTTTGGGCAAGCAGCCCAGCAACCCAAACTCAATCACCCCGCCGTGCGAGACGACGAGCGCCCGGTTGCCATCCTTAAGACCCGCCAGCCATTTGCGCCACAATTTTGCCTGTTTCTCGGCGTATTTGGCGGCGTTTTTGTTTTTCTTGATGAGTTTTGCGATGTCCTCGAAACTTGCCCATTCATCGTATTTTTTGCCGATGGCGCCCATTGTGCTCAGCGCCGGTGATTGCTCATTCACGGCGTAGCCCATGGCGATGGCGGTTTCGTAGGCGCGGGGCAGCGAGGACGTAATCACCAGATTGAACTCGCCCATCCGGTCGCCCGCGCGCCGCGCCAGCGCCACGCCGGCCTGGTTCAAGTGATCGTCGGGCTTTTCCCTCAGGCTGTGTCTGCGAATTTCAATTGTTTTCATCCTGCCTCCGTAATACAAATATAGCGCGTAACGCGCAAGATGCAAGCATGGGCGCGCTTTTCAGACTTCGTTCCACATCGGTTCAATTCGCCCATCTTCATGAAAAAGCAGCCGCCCCATGCTGGGTTTGATTTTTAGGTTTGACGCGCCAACGACCGCGCCGGGGTTAAAGAAAAGCGCGCCGTCAATCACCTTTGCCATTGGGTAATGCGAATGCCCAAACACAACCACCTCCGCCTCTTTTGGCCGCGCCCTGGCCAACCGCGGGATGATGCGCGTGTTGATGCGCCCAATGTTGCCAGACAAGCCTTTGAGCAGCATTTTGTCCATCAACAAAAAACCAAAATTAAGGTGCCCGTGCGACATCCAAATAACCCGCTCGCGCCCGTGCGCCTGAATTTTGATGAGGCGCGAAAGCGGCAAGTCTTGATCGGTGACGCCGGTGGCGGTTTGCCAGTGCACGTTTCCGCGCACGGCCAGTGTGGGGGCGATGGCGCTTAGTTGATCCAGGACGCGCGGGTCTTCAATATCCCCGGCGTGCAAAACAAGATCAGAGCCATCCAGCCAGCGAAAAACGGATTGGGGCATGGCCTTGAGGCGATGGGGGATATGCGAGTCTGATATGACGCCGACAACATACGGCTTTGACATTGTTTTCATATTATCCGCGAACCGGATGGAGAGGGCTGGATTTCATGTTAAGGAAACCAGCAACCAGAACGCCGCAGACAACCGTGCGGTATAATGTCACGCTTTTGGAATAAAGGAAATAATTTCGCGTCACCTCATCGGAATATGTAAACATGAAGATGGCGAGGCGCGCGAAGTATTAGCAATAAACTGGAGCGAGAGAACAAGACATGGCAACAAAGAGAACATATCAACCCCGTGTGCGCCGCCGCGTGCGCGTGCACGGCTTTCTGGAGCGAATGTCCACCAAGGGCGGGCGCAAAGTGCTTTCACGCCGCCGCGCGGTGGGCCGCAAAATTTTGACCGTGACATCCAACAACCACGTCAAGAAGCTGGACTGGAACGCGAAGTACTCGCCCGCGAAGAGCAAGCGCGGCACAGAGGGGAGCAAGTAAGAAAATCGCCGGCGTGTTGGGGCGCATCCGCAAAACCGCTGATTTTCAGCGCATCAAAGAGCGCGGCGCATACCGGCAGGGCAAATTTTGCGGCGTCAACACGCTGCGCGGGGGCGACCCGGCGCAGGCGCGCGCAGGCTACATCACAACAAAACGAATCGGCGGGGCTGTTCAGCGTAACCGGGCGCGCAGAATGATGCGCGAGGCGATGCGAACTCTCGCCGATTCTTTGCAAAACGGAAGCGAGATTGTGGTGATTGCCCGCCCGGCCATTTCTGAGCCGGGTGTAAAAATGCAAAGCGTGCGCGATGATCTGCAAAAGTTGCTCAGAAATTGTCAGATAATTTCTTGAAAAACCTTTTACGCATGGGCGCCGAGGCGCTGAGATATTTGCAAAAACCTCTCCGCGCGTTTGCACCTCTGCGGTGAAAAAAGTTAAAACAGCAATGGCAGACGAGCCGCGGGCCACCCAGCTTGAATTTGCGCCTTTTCCGCGCCGGGCCGCCATTGGGCTGATCCGGTTTTATCAAAAGGCCATCTCGCCATATTTGCCGCCCTCTTGCCGTTTTTACCCCACTTGCAGCGAGTATTCCCTGCTCGCCATCCGTAAATATGGCGTATTAAAAGGCGCCTGGCTGGGCCTTAAGCGCTTGTTGCGCTGCCAGCCATTTGCAAAAGGCGGGTATGACCCCGTGCCTTAGAAAATTCGGAATTCAGAAGCCAAAAATTCTGAGTTCCGCGTTCTGAATTCTGAATTCGCAATGTTTCAAATTTCAAAAAAATTGATCGCAGCCGGGCTGGCGGGGGCGTTTTTGCTCACTGCCTGCGGAGGCGGCGGCGAACCGCAGCCAACCTCGTTCCCCGGCCTCATGATAGATGGCAACAACGGCTATCTTGCCAGCGGCAGCCAGGTGTATAAGTTTGATGTGACGACCAACGCCGAAGCGTGGCGCTTCCCGGCGCAGGCCGTCAACACACTCAACTTTGCGGGCCAGCCGCTTAAATTTGGCGATGTGGTGATCGTTGGCGGGGCCACCAGCCCCTCTGGCGGCGCATACGACAACCACCTGTACGCCATCAACCAGCAAACCGGTGCAGAAGTGTGGCGGTTTGCGGCGGGCAAAGACGGCAACCCCGGCAAAGAATTTGCGGATGGCGTTGTGACCGATGGCAAGCTGCTTTACGCCGCCAACGGCGACCACACGCTGTATGTGCTGGACCCATCCAACCTGGACGGCGGCCAGCCCAAAACGGTGTGGACATTTACCGCGCAAAACAAATTGTGGAGCCGCCCGCTGGTGGCCGATGGCGTGGTCTATCAAGGCTCGCTGGATCACAACATGTATGCGCTGGATGCCGCCACCGGCAAAGAGTTGTGGCGCTACACCGAGGCCGCCGCGCCCATCGTGAGCCAGCCTTCCATCAGCAATGGCACGCTGTTCTTTGGCTCCTTCGACAACCTGTTTTTTGCGCTGGACGCCAAAACCGGCAAATTGAAGTGGAAGACGCCGGTGGATGGCTGGGTGTATAGCTCGTCGCTGGTGGAAAATAATGTGGTTTACTTTGGCGACGCCAAAGGCCGGTTTTACGCGTTGAACGCCGCCGATGGCAGCGTGAAGTGGACATTCCAGACGCAGGGCGCCATCCACGCCAAACCAGTGCTGAGTGGAACAACCATTTACGTGGTGAGCGGCGACACGATTGTGTATGGGCTGGACGCAAACCAGGCCACAGATTACAAAGCCGCCAAGAAGAACGAAGGCATTGGGCGACGCCTGTTCTCCACCCCTGCGCTGGTGGGCAACACACTGCTGGTTGTGCCTTTGGATGGGGCGGTGAAGGTTCAGGCAGTGAACGTGGACACGCAAAACCTGGCGAACAAGTTTGCCTTCCCGCAAGCCACTCCGGGGAAATAGACAATTACGAGTTACAAATTACGAATTACGAAACTACGCAAAACGCATTTTCGGAATTGAATTTCAAGGAAAAGCATGGGCGATATTTTTGACCTTGTGGTCGTTAATCCGTTTACGAACGCGCTTCTGGTGCTGTATGGAGTGCTGGGCAGCTATGTGCTGGCCGTGATTGTCCTCACGGTCATCATCAAAGTCTCCACGCTGCCGCTCACCATTCAGCAGCAGGTCAGCTCTATGAAAATGGCGGCGATGCAGCCGAAGATGAAGGAAATTCAGGACAAATACAAAAATGAGCCGCAAAAGCTGCAAGAAGAAATGCGCAAGCTGGGCTACAACCCGCTCTCCGGGTGTCTGCTCATGTTCATCCAGCTGCCCATCTTCATCGGCTTGTATCAGGCCATCACCCGCACGCTGGGCGTAACGCCGTTTAACCTGCTGGACCTGGGCAAGCATGTGTATAGCTTCATCCCCAACCTGTCCTCGCTGGTGCCCATCAACTCCAACTTTTTGGGGATGGATCTGGGCCAGCCAGACAAGTTGTTCATCATCCCCATTTTGGTTGTGGCAACCACCTGGTTCTCTAACAAGCTGATGACGCCGCCCGCCACGGACGCGCAGACCAAGCAGACCAACCAGATGATGCAAATGATGATGCCGCTCATGTTCGGCTTCTTCATGCTTAGCGCGCCCGCCGGGCTGGGCATTTACTGGCTGGTGAGCAACCTGATTCAGGTGGCGCAGTATTACATCATGAAGCCGCGGCTGGAATCTGCGCGCGCCCAATATGGCCTGCCCAGCTTGAACGCAAAGTCCGGCGATTCAGCCTCTAAAGCGGTGATTGACGTTGAACGCCCCGCCCCGCCCAAGTCTCGCGCCCGCGGCAGCAACACGGCGCGGTTCAACACCGCCAAACCCGACGAGAAGAAAGATAAATAACGTGTAAAGTGTAAGGTGTATTCCGTTTGGCCTATTAAAGCCCGTGATTGCAAACGCATGAACAAAAAACGTATAGACTACACAGTACACGTTACATTTTAGAGGAACACAATGGCAGCAATTGAAGCAACCGCATCCGATCTTGAGAACGCCATCAGCCAGGGGCTGGCCCAACTGAAATTGTTGCGCGCCGAAGTGAAAATTGAAATTCTGGACGAAGGCGCCAGAGGCGTGCTGGGATTTGGCGCGCGCCAGGCCAAAGTCCGGCTCACACCCATCACAGAAATTGAGGCCGCCGCGCCGGTTGCAAAACCCGTCGAAGCCGCGCCCAAAGCCGCGCCGGTGACCTCATCGCCCGCAAAAACAGAGCCGCCCCGCGCCAAACCCGCCGAAAAAGCCGTGGCCGATGAGGCCGATGTTTTGGCGGATGAAGCCGCCAACGCGCCCGCCGCCGATGAAACCGATGAGGCTGATGAGGCTGGCCCGGTTGCAGACACGCTGGCTCTGGCGCAGGAACTCACTCAGGGTGTGGTGGATCGCATGGGCTTTGAAGCCAGCGCCACCGCCCAGCTTATGCCCCCGCGCGATGAGCATGACCACGAGACGATTGTAGTTGACATCGTGGGGGATGACGTTGACATACTGCTCGATCATCACATGGAAGGGCTGAACGCGCTGCAAACGGTGATTCAGAGCATGTGGTCGCATCAGACCAAAGACAGCACTCGCATTTCGTTGGATGCCAACGGCTACAAGGCCAAGCGCGAGCAGCGCATTCAGCAAATGGCCGTGCGCATGGCCGAACAGGTGGTAGACACCGGCCGCCCAGTGACGCTGGAGCCGATGAGCGCCGCCGAGCGCCGCCTGGTACACATCGCCTTGCGCGACAACGAAAAGGTATACACCGAGAGCATGGGCGAAGGCTCCAGCCGCCGCGTGCAAATCAAGCTGCACAAATAGAATTCAGATTTGAATGCAGAATGCGGAAATTGGAACTGGATTTACGCAAAAACTTCCTTTAACACGGGGAATGGCGTGGTAGGGGCGAGGCATGCCTCGCCCCTACGCCAAAACCTTTGATTTATTTCATCATTAGTCCAGTTGGAATTCGGAAATAAGAACGCGCAAGACCCGTTTTATTTCCGAATTCTGAATTCAGCATTCTGCATTTTTCATTCTTAAAGATGTACGACTATCTTGCAATTGGGCATGTGACCGAAGACGTATGGCGCGATGGCAGCCGCACACCCGGCGGCACGGTGATGTATTCCTCGCTCACGGCCAAAGCATTTTTGCCGCGCGTGGCCGTGCTCACCGCCGCCAGCGCGTCATTTGATATTTCGGCGTATCCGGGCATTGATGTGCATCGGGTGGAATCGCCAACCACCACCGAGTTTGAAAATATTTATGCGAACGGCCACCGCACCCAGGTGACGCGCCCCAGCCCGGTTGTGCTCAACGCCAGCCACCTCACGTCAGACCTGGCAAAAAGCCGCATCGCGCATTTGGCGCCCGTGTGCAACGAAATCAGCGTAGATTTGCTAAAAAAACTCCCGGCCAGCGCGTTTGTGGGGCTTACCCCGCAAGGCTGGATGCGCCGCTGGGATGCGCAGGGCCGCGTGACCCAACACCCAGACCAATGGGCCGACGCCGACGTGTTTCTTAAACGCGCCAACGCGGTGGTGACCAGCATTGAGGATGTGGCCGGAGACTGGGATGTGCTGCATCGCTGGGCGCAAAAAACGCGCCTGCTGGTGGTTACCGTTGGCCCGCGCGGGTGCATCGCTTTTGCAGATGGAAAATCCATCACTGTTCCTGCCCCGCAGGTGGTTGAGGTGGATCCGACCGGCGCGGGCGATGTGTTTGCCGCCACGTTCTTCATCACTTTGGAAAAACATGCGGATGTGGCGCGGGCGTGCGCCATCGCCAACTGCGTGGCCGCCCACTCGGTCACCCTGCCGCAACTGCAAGGGCTGCCCACGCCCGCTGATGTTCGCCGCTGCGAAAACTAGCCTGAATGCAGAAGTCAGAAAGACACATTCTGACTTCTGCATTCTGAACTCCTTACGGCTTGATGATGGGTGTGATTTTGATGACCAGCGGCTCGTTGACAATGGTCACCTTAACCTGGTCGTCTCGCGTAACGCCATCAGCAAAAATGGCGTGAATCTTGTAAGTCACGGCGTCGGTCGCGGTAAAACACACCTCGCGGTTTGGCAGGAAAAGAATGGGCAGCCCCTTCGCGGGCGGCTTTAGGCTGATGTTCAGGCCGCCGCCGGTGATTGACCCATCAACCAGCGCGGCACCCGCGCCTTTGCCGCTGACAGACCAGCGCACAACTGTGCACACCTTTTTGGGCGCAGGCGCAAACCACAAATTCAAAATCTCGTTATCCGCGCTGATGTCGGCTTTATATTCGTTGGGTTTCACAATCAGGGTTTTGGCAAAATCCTTCTGGCTGCCATCGGCATATTTCACGGTCAGCTTGTACTCTTTTGTGGCATTTGGGCTAACCATCTGATCACTTGAAGGCGGTACGCTGGCGTTGTCCAGCCACACGTCCTCCACATTTTTTGTCTGCCAGCTCAGCTTGGCTTGTTCGCCTTTGTAGATGGCCCCCGGGCTGATTGAAAAGTTCACCGAGGGCGCGGGTGTGGGCGTGGGCGGTTTGGGTGTGGGTGGCTTGGGCGTGGCGGTGGCCGCGGGTTTTGGGGTGGATGTTGGCGCAGGCGGCGGCGGGGCCGTCATCGTTGGGGGTGGCGCGGGCGTGTTTGGCGCTTGCGGCGTGACGCTGGGCAGAGCCACGCTGGTTGCGGCAACAGGCGCAGCCGTCGCCACCACCACAACCGTGATGACCGCCGGCGTGGCAGGAGGCGGCGCGGTGGGCACGCTGACCGCCCCGCCTCCGCACGCGCTCAGCACAAGCATTCCGCTTGCGCACAAAATCAAAAACGGGTTGATGGGTTTGGGTGTGTTCATTTTTTGCCTCTGCCCAGAGGGTATTGGCCGTGCGTGTGTATATCGTCAACG
>DAORUN010000030.1:10515-28610 GCA_035433205.1 Thermoflexales bacterium
TACGTTTGCGCCCAACGCACAGGCAGGGTCAGTAGGCTCCGCGCGCGGCCAGCATATAGGGCAGAGTTTTGAGGGCGATCATGACATCCATGCCCAGCGACCAATTTTCCACGTAATACACATCCAACATGCAGGTGTCATCAAACGAAAGCTCGCTGCGCCCGCTGATTTGCGAGAGGCCGGTGACGCCGGGCAGCATGCGCAGGCGCTCTTTTTGCCAATCTTGATAATGCGCGGCTTCTTCGGGAAGTTGCGGGCGCGGGCCAACCACGCTCATCTCGCCACGCAGCACATTCCAAAACTGCGGCAATTCATCCACGCTGGTGCGGCGAATAAACCCGCCAATGCGGGTGATGCGCGGGTCGCGCTTGATCTTGAACAATGGCCCATCGGCCTCGTTATATGGCCGCAACTCATCTTTAATTTCTTCGGCGTTGACAACCATGGAGCGCATTTTGTAAACCTTGAACGGCTCGCCATTTTTGCCAATGCGGGTCTGGGTAAAAATCACCGGCCCAGGCGATTCCAGCTTAATCAGCAGGGCGATGAGGCCCAGAAAGGGCGAAAGGCCAAGCAAGATCAGCACGGCAAATGCGATATCTATCACCCGTTTGATAAAAAGCCCCACCGGGTTAAGGCGCGTCTCGCGCAGGCTAATCATGGGAATGCCGCCAAAGTCATCCACATCTATGCGGCTGAGATTGAGTTGCAAAAGCGAGGGGGCCACGCGGATGCGCACGTTGCTGCGCTGGCACACGCGGGCAAGCTCCAAAATTTTTGTCTGCGCCCACCAGGGCAATGTCACCACGACCTCATCCACCTTGTGCTCTTTGAGCAACTGGGGAACGTTGTCTACGCTGCCCAGCGCGGGAAAACGCCCAATATCGGCGCTTCCTCGCCCCGGGTCGTCATCCACAAAACCCACGCAGCGGTAGCCCAACTCTGGCCGCGCCACCAGCGTGCGCAACACCGAGCGGCCAATTTCGCCCGCGCCCACCACCAGCACATTGGCCACGCCTTTTCCGCTGCGCCGGGCGGCGGCGGCAGCCTCAATCAAAATAAATCGCGAGAGGCCAACCAGGGCGATGACGATCACGCCCGCCTCGGCAATCATCAACCGCGAGTAGACCAACGGGCGGAACACAAACGTGATTGCCAGCGCCAGCACGGTGGCTTTGGTGGCGGCGTTGACAATGGGATACATTTGGTCTAGCCAGGAGGGCGAGCGGCGGTCGGAGTACACCCCATCCACCAAAAAGAAAGCGACGAATGCGAGGGTAAAAATGAGCTGCAACGGAATATAAACGCTGTATGGCGCGTCAAACCCAACCTCCAAAAAAAAGCGCCATTCGTAGCGCATGAGGTAACCCAAAACAAACCCGATGTTCACCAGGACAACATCGAGGGCCAGAAGCCAGAGCCGTGAGCGCAGCATCTTGGAATTCAGAAGTCAGAATTCAGAATTCAGAAATTTTTTTCTGCGTTCTGCTCTCTAAATTCATAATTCAACGTCATACATGCGGTAGGTTTTGTATACGCTGCCGCCGCCCAGTTTGGCCACGCGGTTCATGGCGTCGTTGGATTCCAATATCCAGCTCAGCTCTGCGCCGGTGTATTTTTTGTTCACCACCGCCTTCAACGTTTCCATGATGAGGCAGGTGTCTACGCCAGACATGCGATGCTCTGGCAGCACGCCCAAAATGATGAATCGCACGGCGCTGACCGATGTGCGGCGATGCCACAAAAATTTTGCCAGGGTGAGCGGCTCAAACGTGCTGGGGCTGGGGTAAGCCAGCCGCAACGGGTGGTTCACATTGGGCAGGCTGATGGAAACCGCGATGGGTTCGCCATCTTTCTCGGCGATGAAGATCAGGTCGGAATCGGCAAACTGCTTTAACCCTTTTACCGTGTGATCAATCTCGTGGTCGGTCATGGGGATGTTGCCCCAGTTGTCCTTCCACGCGCTGTCATCACCGGCGTATACTTTTTTCAGCACCTGAATTTCGTGGTCAATGTTTTTCAGGTTGGCGGTGCGGATGGTGAACTTGCCGCGCTTTTGGGCTGCCTCGGCCAAACGCATAAACCGGCCTTCCACCGCCTTCACGGCCACCTCAATTGGGTTCCACCACGCCCACAAATCCTGCGCTTTCTTAAATCCGTAGCGCTCAATAAATTCCTGGTAATACGGCGGGTTGTAAGGCATCAGCACCAGAGGCTCCATCTCAAAGCCATCCACCAGCAGGCCGCATTCGCCGTTCATGTCCAGCGTGGCGGGTCCGCGCATCACGCTCAGCCCGCGCGATTTGACCCACGCCTTGGCGGCGTCAAACAGTTTTTCGGCCACGGCGTACTCGCGGATCACCTCAAAGCCGCCAAAGAAACCGGCGCCATCAGGATGAAATTTGAGATGCTGCTCGTTGCGGGTGGCGGCAATGGTGCCCACCGCCTTTCCACCGCGTTTGGCCAAAAACATGGCCGTCTCGGAATGCTCAAAAAACGGATTCTTTTCCTTGTCCCAGAAAGCCTCGCGTTCACTCATCAGCGGCGGCACCCAATACGGGTTGCCCTTGTAAATTTCCCACTGAAAAGTGATGAACTGCTTTCTTTCGGCTTTGGTTTTGCACTCGACAATCTCAATGGTATTGGCTGATTCGGACATGGGATGTATTCTAACGTCAAAGACGGGGCGGGTCTTGCGACGATGGGGTGAGTTGGATGACGCCCCAAATCCGTATAATTCCTCACGCATGTCTCAAACAGTCAGTCCAATCACAGTTATTCTGGAGGGGTTAAACCCGCAGCAACGCCAGGCGGTGGAGGCCAAAGACGGCCCCACCCTCATCATCGCCGGGCCGGGCAGCGGCAAAACGCGGGTGCTCACGGCGCGGGTCGCATATCTCATCCTCGCGCGCAACGTGTTCCCGTATCGCATCATGGCGGTGACGTTCACCAACAAAGCCGCCCGCGAAATGCGCGACCGCCTGACGCGCATGGTGGGCAGCGCGGCAGATGAGGTGGCAATGGGCACGTTTCACTCCATCTGCGCCCGCATGTTGCGCCGCGACGCCGTTCACGCCGGGCTGGATCACAACTTTGTGATTTACGACACCGATGACCAAATTGCGGTGGTGAAGGCCGCGCTGGCCGCCATGAATCTGGACGAGAAGAAATACAAACCAGCTTCCATCCACGCCAAAATTAGCAACGCCAAAAACGAGCTGATTGCGCCGGAAGATTACAAACCCGAAAGTTACCTGGATGAAATTGTTGGGCGCGTGTATGCCGAATACAACAAAACGCTGCGCGCCAACAACGCCGTTGATTTTGACGACCTTTTGATGGAGAGCGTGAAGCTGCTGCGCAACAACGCCGCCGTGCGCGAGCGCATGCAAGAGCGTTACGCGCATGTGCTGGTGGATGAGTTTCAGGACACCAACATCGCCCAATACGAGTTGGTAAAACTCATCGCGGGCAAACATCGCAACCTCATGGGCGTGGGCGACCCAGATCAATCAATTTACAAATGGCGCGGCGCAGATTACCGCAACGTATTGCGCCTGCAAGAAGACTTCCCCAACTTGCAAGTTATTCCGCTGGAGCAAAACTACCGGAGCACGCAAACCATTCTGGACGCCGCCATGGCGGTGATCAAGCGCAACCCCAACCGCAAACACATCAACCTGTTTACCGAGCGCGGCGCGGGGCCAAAAATTGTGGTGCGCGAGATGTTCAACGAGGACGAGGAAGCGCAATATGTGATTGACACCATCCGCGAGGTGCTGAAGCAAAAGGCAGCCCAGCCCGGCGAGATCGCCATCATGTACCGCACAAACGCGCAAAGCCGGGCGATGGAAGATGCGTTTGTGCGCGCAGGTATGGCCTACAAGCTGGTGGGCGCAACGCGGTTTTACGCCCGCAAAGAAATTAAAGATGTGCTGGCGTATTTGCGCATCGTGAACAACCCCGCCGATTTTGTCAGCCTGAAGCGCGTCATCAACACGCCAACGCGCGGGATTGGCGAGGGTGGCTTTGCCGCGCTGGAGCAGGCCTCTCGCGCGGCGCGTCTGCCCCCGCTGGAGGCCATCAAACGCGGGTTGATACAAGGCCGCGCGGCCAAACCGCTGGCCGAGTTTGGCGCGATTTGGGAGAAGTGGGTGGCCCTGCGCGATGACGTGAGCGTGGGCCAGCTGTTTGACCAGATTGTTAAAACCAGCGGCTACCGCGAGTTTTGCAAAGATGGCACGGATGAGGGCGAGGATCGCTGGGCCAACGTGATGGAATTGCGCAACGTGGCCGCCGGCGCGGGCGACGCCCCGCTGAGCGATTTCCTAAACGATGTGGCGCTGGTGAGCGAAACCGACAACTACGAGGAAGCCGCCGCCGCGCCCACCCTGCTCACCCTGCACGCGGCCAAGGGTCTGGAGTTTCGCGTGGTGTTCATCGTGGGGCTGCTGGATGGCGTTTTGCCGCACAGCCGCACGCTGGACAACCCCGAAGAAATTGCCGAGGAGCGCCGCCTGTTTTACGTGGGCATCACCCGCGCCAAAGAACGGCTGTATTTGCTGCGCTCGTTCCGGCGCGGGCAATGGGGCCAAAGCGATGTGTTTGAGCCATCCCGCTTTTTGCGCGACCTGCCCAACACGCTGGTGGATGGCGTTCTGAAGAAGAACAGCGAGATTCAGCGCGATGTAACCCGCTGGGATGCGCCCTCCCCCGCCCCCGCGCGGCCTGCGGCGTCCTCTCTGCAAACCGGCGCAAAGTTCAAACCCGGCGACCGTGTGAAACACGCCCGCTTTGGCGCGGGCATCGTCATTCGCAGCATGGTGGTGCGCGACGACGAAGAAGTGGATGTGTTTTTCGAGGGCGTGGGCGCGAAGAAACTCTCGGCCATGCTGAGCGGGTTGAAGAAAGCGTGAGCGGGCTTGCGCAAAACGGGTTTAATCTCGTAAAAATGATGAAATAAACTGAAGGTTTAGTCGTAGGGGCGCGGCATGCCTCGCCCCTACCAGCCATTCCACGCGTTCAAGGGATTTTTTGCGTAAGACCAGCGTAAAAAACCGCGCCTCAACAAAAAATCGAAGGAATTTCCCTTTTATCTCTCGCAAAGCGAACGCCGCTCTTTGCGAGAGATCTTTGAACAGATTGGCAATTCGCGTTAAACTAGCCATCAACGTGATGAGGATATTTCAACGATTGCTGCGCCTGCCCTTGCGTTTTTTGGCCTTGCTCATTTTTGGAGGGCTGGCCTTGCTTGCTTTTGCTCTGACACTGGCCCTTGCGCTGGGGATGGGAGGTGGAGAGCGCGCGCCAGACGCCCTCATCACCAAATTGACCGTTGGCGGGCTGGTGATGACGCTGCTCACCATGTTGGCCGCCTGGCAAAGCGGGCGCGCGCTGGGGCGGGTGCTGGGCAAGATGGAAACCGCGTCGGATCAACTTCGGGTGGGACAAGACGCGCCGTTTATGCCTCAGTTTGCTGGCGGCGCAGAGATCAACACGCTTTCGCTTTCGCTGCGCCAGACAATGGCGCATTTGCTGGATGTGCAAAATTCGCTGGAGGCCATGAATGCCACGCTGGGCGAACACGTGGAAACGCGCACCCGCGAGTTGAACACCGTTCTGGATATTTCCACCCAGCTTGCCAGCCAATCCGAGATCACCTCGATGGCAAACGGCATTCTTTCGCAGTTGCGCCACGCGGTAGATTTCAGCAGCGCCACGATTAGCGTGCGTCAGGAAGCAACCGAAGCAAAAGACACACATGTGAATTTGCTGGGCTACTACTTGCCCGGAGCAAGCGAGCCTTCGGGTGATCCGGGGATTTGGCATTTGCCCGCCAGCCATGTCAGTATTTATCAAATGCTGGAGCGGCGCAAACAGCCCATCATCATGAACCAGGTGCGCAAGCCGTTTTTGGCGTGGCTGCTTTCGCAATTAACAGATGACCCCCTGAGCGAGCGTTTTTATCGCCGCACACGCTCGTGGATGGGTGTGCCGTTGATGTACCAGGACAACATGGTGGGCATGATGCGGGTGGATAACTCGCAGCCGGATTTCTTTACGCCAGAGCGGGCGAACCTGCTAAAAGCCATCGGCAGCCAAACGGCAATGGCAATTATGCAGGCGCGGCTTTTCTCGCAAGCCAGGCAAATGTCGGTGCAGTTGGAGCGCGAGCGGCTGGCGAGAGAGCTTCACGACGCGGTGACCCAAACCTTGTTCGCGGCCAATATGACCGCGCGAACCATCCCAAGCTTGATGGAGAAGAACCTGGATGAAGCCCGCGCGGCGATTGAAGATGTGATTGACCTGAACCAGACCGCGCTGGGCGAGCTGCGCATGTTGATGTTTGAGCTGCGCCCGGCCTCCATTGAGAAAGTGACGCTTGTTCAGCTTTTGCAGCAACTCACCCAAACCATTGGCAGCCGTCTTTCCGCGCCGGTAAAGCTGGTGTTTGAGCCAGATGAAAATACGCTGACCAGCAAGACCGCAAAAATTCCCCCAGACACAAAACTGGCTTTGTATCGCGTGGCGCAAGAAGCCATGAGCAACGTGACGCGGCACAGCAACGCCACCGCCGTCACGATTTCCCTCAACCGCAAAGAAGGCGCAAACCCCATGCTGCTGTTGGCCGTTGAGGACGATGGCGCCGGTTTTGACGTATCACAAGAACATCCGGGGCATTTTGGCCTTTCTAATATGCGCGAGCGCATTGGCGCATTGGGGGGTAATATAGTTATTCATAGCGAAAAAGGAAAAGGAACGCGCATTTCGGTAAGCGCACCGGCCTAAATCGGTGAAGCATCAGGGATTATGATGAGCGCAGGCAGCGCGAAAATACATCTCTGGTATTCTTATGCCAGACCTGCGCGCTCATAGGTCAGACGGTAAACAAATCCTTTTAAAAACACAAAATGATTCGCATACTTATTGCAGACGATCATCCCCTTGTGCGGCGCGGGCTGGTTTCTCTCATCAACGCCACCGAAGATTTTGAGTTGGTAGGCGAAGCCATGCACGGCCTGGATGCCATCACCATGACCGAACGCTCGCGGCCAGATGTGGTGTTGATGGATTTGCAAATGCCCCGCCTAAACGGGGTGCATGCCACCAGCGCCATTTGCCGCAAATTGCCCACGGTCAAGGTGTTGATTTTGACCAGCTTTAACGAGGAAGACAAAGTGCAGCAAGCCATGGATGCGGGCGCGGCGGGATTTATGCTGAAGACCGCCACCGCAGAGGAGCTGGTGGAATCCATCCGCTCGGTGGTGCTGGGCCGGATGGCGCTCTCGCCAGAAGTGGTGCAGGCCATTGTGCAAAGCAAACGTCAGCCGGGCACCATTGGCCAGGACCTGACCGACCGCGAGCGCGATGTGCTCAAACTCATTGTGGATGGCCGCTCGAACGCGGATATTGGCGCGGCGCTCAGCATCACCCTGCCCACGGTCAAGTTTCATGTCAGCAGCATTTTGTCCAAGCTCAGCGCGCAAAACCGCACCGAGGCCGCAAAACTGGCCAACAAATACAAAATCGTCCCGCCATCGCCAGAAATTTGACACGGATGAGCGGGTGACAAGGTGGCAATACCCATTTCCAAAGACGTGGCATCAGGCATCGCGCAAAATCTGGCGCGGGTGAAGGAGCGCATTGCAGAGGCGGCCCTGCGCGCGGGGCGCGACCCCGCCGAAGTGACGCTGCTGGCGGTGAGCAAAACCTTTTCTGCCGCCGCCGTGCTGGAGGCCTTTCACGCTGGCCAGCGCGATTTTGGCGAAAACCGCGTGGAAGAAGCGCTGCCCAAAATGCGCGAGGTGGAAACCGCCGCGAACGGAATCCGCTGGCATCTGATTGGGCACGTGCAATCGCGCAAGGCCAAAGACGCGGCGGCGTTTGGGCTGATTCACTCGGTGGATTCGCTGAATTTGGCCCAAAAACTCAACGCCCGCGGTCAGGCCATCAACCACAAGCTGGATATTTTGTTGGAGTGCAACATGAGCGGCGAGGCCAGCAAAGATGGATTCCCCCTGTCCACCGGCGCCGAGCCGTTTATGCGCGACGTGGCGCAAATTGTGGCGCTGCCATTTGTGCGCGTTCACGGGCTGATGACGATGGCCCCAATTGTGGATGACCCGGCGCAGGCGCGGCCCGTGTTTGCCGCGCTGCGGCATTTGCGCGATGGCCTGCGCAACCAGTTTCCATCTGCCAATTGGGATACGCTTTCGATGGGCATGAGTGACGACTTTGAGGCCGCGATTGCCGAAGGCGCGACAATGGTTCGCCTGGGCCGCGCCATTTTTGGAACAAGACAATGAGAATTCTGAATGCCGAATTCTGAATGCTGAAATTTTTCATTCAGAATTCTAAATTCCCATGCGCTACAACCCGCTCACAAAATCCATCAAAAAAGAGGGCGATGACTTTAACCATTTCATTGAAAAATGGGATGAAGTGGAAGGGCTGATCATTCGCGTGTATCGGTCTGGCCGCGCCGCGCCGCAAGATGAGCAGGACTGGCGGGCCTTGCGGGCGTGGCTGAGCGAGGAATACCCGCGCTGGCAGGCCGCGCTTGAGCCGCATTGGCAGGTTGCAAAAGCGGCGGGCAAACCGGCAGATGAAGACCCGTTTGCGATGGCTCTGGCGCACGATTACGCCGCGTCATTTTTGGCAGACCGCCGCATGATGCAGTTTTTACCCGCCGCGCGCGAGGCCATCAACCGCATGGTGCTGGGATGAGATTTAATTACGAATTACGAATTACGAATTTTAGTTTCTCGCTTCTCGTTTCTTCTTTCTTTATAATCCCCGCATGTACACACATGCCCTTGCGCCCGATCTGATTCTTCACAACGGAAAAATCACCACCCAGTTCAAAGACCGCCCCGAATGCAGCGCCATCGCCATAAAAGGCAGCCGCGTTGTGGCTTTGGGGGATGATGAGGACATTCTTGGCCTACGCGACACGCACACCCGCGTGGTGGATTTGCAAGGCCGCCGGGCCATCCCCGGAATAAATGACGCGCACAACCACCAATTGCAGGTGGGCCAAAAGATGGGATACATTGGCTTGGAGCATTGCGGCTCCATCGCCGAGATGATTGAGCTGGTGCGCGAACGCGCCAAAGTGACCCCGCCCGGCCAGTGGATCATTGGCGAGGGCTGGAACGAGAGTTTATTTGCCGAGAAGCGCCCACCCACCCGCCACGATCTTGACGCGGCCACGACCCTGCATCCGGTCATTGTGAAGCGTTTTTTTAACATGGATGTGGTGAACACACCGGCCTTGCAAATGGCTGGCCTGAGCAAGACCACCCAAGACCCGCACGGCGGCAAAGTTGAACGCGAAGGTGATGGAACGCCAAACGGCCAGTTGCGGGCGGCGGCCAAAGTGTTTTGCCGCAAGCTTCTTCCCCAACCCACCGAGCAAGATTGCGCCGATGCGCTTGAAAAAGCGGGCGAGGCGTATTTGAAAGTGGGCATCACCAGCATTTTGGACGCGGGGATGCGGCCGTATGAACTGCGCGGGTACAACCTGGCGCAGCGGCAGGGCAAACTCAAAGTGCGCTCTAACGTGATGGTGAGCTGGCACGGTTTTTACGAGGATGAGGACGGGGCCGAACTCGACCAGCGCGCCATCAACTTTGGCGGGGTGAGCGGGCTGGGCGATGACTGGCTGCGCATTGGCGGGCTGAAAATGGCGATTGACGGCGGCACCACCAGCCACACCGCGTGGATGTTTGAGCCGTTTGAAGGCGAGACCGAGGTGCGCGACTTTAACCGGCTCAACCCGGCGCAATTGCGGGCGCATTTCTCGCGCGGGCACGAGCTGGGCTGGGATATTGGCATTCACGCCATCGGCGACCGCGCTCACCATGAGGGTGTGCTGGCTTTTGCGGATGTGCTGGCCAAATCCAGCCGCCGCGAGCACCGGCACAGCATGATTCACGCCTACTTTGCCAGCGAGGAAAGTTTGCGGGCCATGCGCGAGTTTGACATCACGGCGGTGATTCAGCCCACGTTTGTTTACTACGAGGGGGACGATTTGTTCCGCGATGTTGGCGCGGCGCGGGCGCACCGCTACAAGCCCATGCGCACGTATCTGGATCGCGGCATCCGCGTGGTCGCCACCAGCGACATCCCCAGCACGGTGCATTACGACCCGTTTGTGTCCATGTACAGCATCATCACGCGCAAAACACACAAAGGCACGTTGATTGCGCCGCACGAGGCCGTGACCCGCGCAGAGGCGCTTTACGCGTACACCCACGCGGGCACGTGGCTCACCCGCGAGGAAGATCGCAAGGGCATTCTGGCTCCGGGCTGGCTGGCGGATGTGGCCGTGCTGGATCGCGACTTCTTTGCATGTGACGAGGATGAGATTCGCAAAATTAAAGTCGTGATGACCGTTATTGATGGTATGGTGGCGTTTAATGCGCTCAACACAATTTGATCAAGACCGGGCTTGCGCAAGACGATCTTGAAGTGCGCACAAGTCCAGAACAAATAAATTTTAGGAGACACTTTGCAAACAATTACCCCCTGTCTGTGGTTCGACAACAATTTGGAAGAGGCGATGAATTTTTACCTTTCGGTGTTCAAGAACGGCAAAATTCTGAACGTCTCGCGCAATGGCGATCAGGTGTTCACCGCCGAGTTTGAGCTGAACGGCCAGCGGTTGATGGGGCTGAACGGCGGCCCAATTTTCAAGTTCACCGAGGCGATCTCGCTGTTTGTCAGCGTAAAAACCCAGGCCGAGGTGGACGAGCTATGGCAAAAACTCACCGCAGATGGCGGCGAAGAAAGCCAGTGCGGCTGGCTGAAGGACAAGTTTGGCCTCTCCTGGCAAATTGTGCCAGAGGCGCTGGGGCGGCTGCTCAACAACCCAGACCCGGTGAAGGCTGGGCGGGCCATGCAGGCTATGCTGCAAATGCGCAAGCTGGATATTGCCGCGCTGGAAAAAGCATCTGAAGGAATTTAAGTGTGAGGGGTGAAGTGTGAAGGGTGAGATTTCACTCTTTACCCTTCACCCCTCACCTTTTTAGTTTGGTTGCAACACTTTGAACAAAGCGCCTTGCGGGTCAAACAGCATTGCCATGCGGCCAAAGGGAATATCCAAAATTTCGCCCATCAACTGGCCGCCGTTGTCCACGGTTAATTTTGCAGCGGTGTCGGCGTTCTTCACCACCCAGTAGTTTGACCACATGGATGGTATCTTGCCCATGTCGAGCGTCATTTGCATAATGCCCGCAATTCTCGCCTCGCCATGCTGAAGCATGTAATACTCCATGCCACCGGGCACGGGGTTGGAGATGGCGTTTAGCATTTTGGTGTAAAACGCAACGGCCTTTTTGGCGTCGTGCGAATACATCTCGTGCCAGGTCATTGTGCCCGGTTCATCGGTCAGGCGCGCGCCAATGTGTTTGCCTGCCTGCCACAAACCAAACGACGCGCCGGTGGGATCGGTCAACATCGCCAGGCTGCCATTATCCGCAATTTGCATCGCTGGCATCATCACATGACCACCCAGCCAGGTGGCTTTATCAATATCCGCAGCCAAATTGCTGGTGGCAAAGTAGGTGTTCCAAACCGAGGGCATTTGCACACCCGGCGGCTGCCCGCCAATGCCCGCCACTTCTTTGCCGTTTAGTTTAGCCATCGCGTAATAACCAAACTCAGGGCCAGAAATATCATAAGTCCAGCCAAATAGTTTGGCGTAAAACGCGCGAGACCCAGCCGGGTCGGTAGACATGAGGTCAAGCCAGGTGGGGGCGCCATCGGCTTTTGGTAAGGTATGTATTGCCATCTTTTTCTCCTGTTATTTAAAAACTGGCGTAGATTAGCGCAAACGTTCCATACCGTCAACTTGCAAATGGTTTTGTGAGAGCGCGATGAAAACGCGGCTCAACGCGCCCACTCCACATACGTTGTGTTTTGCCCAATAGACACAACCGGCGTGGGGGCAAGCGCGTTACCCTGCGCATCCCACATCCCCACCGGCAACCGCGGCAGGCGGATGGAATGCGCGGCGCGGTCTTTTGTCCAGATCACCCACAATTTGCGCCCGGCGCGGTCAAACTCATACCCGGTCAAACCTGCGTATTCGGTGATCTCGCGTTTGTATGTGGCGTTGTGCAGCTTTTGCGTGGCAAACTTAAACGCATACGCCGCCGGGCGATACGACCCATCACAATTAAGCAGCGATGAGCCAAAAGGATCCTGATTCTCGCAATAATCGCGCACATCATAATAAAACACGCCCTGCAATCCCTCAACCATCCCGCCAGCCATCAGGCGCGGCGTGTAATAAGCCTTCATCAGCTCATAATCGGCGTCGCGCTGGCCGGGGATGGCCGCGCATCGCCCGCCAGTGTCCAGCTCGCAAATGATGGCTGACTCGGAGGCGTAAAGCGTCTTGCCGCTCAGGCCGTAATTCGCCAGCGTGGTTTTTAGCTGGCGGGCCTTGGCCACAATCACGCTGGGCAGCGTTTGCGAGCTGGTCTGCCAATCGCGGTTGGCGTAATCAGACGTGGTGTAACTTTCGCAATGCCCCACCATTGGCGAGGTGTTGCGGTTGCAGTAATAATCGTAAGCGTGGAACGAGATTCCATCAAAATATGGGCCGCCGCCGCCCCGCAAAACCCCCTCCATAAACCGGCCCATGTTGCAATAAATATTGTTCACATCAAAGTTGATGGGCGGCTTGCACGAGTAAAGCAGCCCGCCCACCAGCACCTGGGCGGTTGGGTTGGCGGCCTTGGCCGGGGCATACGCGGCTTGCATCATTTTGGCAAAATGCGCGCCGCCGTAATAACTATCGGTGTAATCGCCCATGCAGCCAAACGGCCAATACCAGCTTTGGAAATTAGGGGTATTTGGAAAAAATGGCCGATGATCCACGTCCGGCTCATTCCAAATTTCAAAATACTTCACCGAAAAAGGCGGCTGGCTATACCGCGCAACGGCATCATGCACAAACGCGCCAAACGCGGCCAGCTTGTTATCCAGCACCGTGCTGCAATGCCAGGGCGGGTCGGCCTGCGCCCATGCTGGCGCAGAGCGAACAACCAGCATCACCTCCCAATTTTGGGCGGCGGCGTTGCGCAGCTCCTGCTCCAGCGCGGCCTGAGAATCCCAATTGCGCTGCCCTTCGCTGGCCTCTACCTGCGACCAAATCAGGCCGTTTTTGCGCACCATCCGCACATCGGTTTGCTTCACATACTCCAGCCCCCACTCGGTGTTAATGTAGGCCATCTCCACCCCAAAAACGGTGTTTCCGGGTGATGGGTATACGCCGGTTGGATTTTCCGGCTGAAGCGGTTCGCCCGGCGCGGCCTGCGCCACCGAAGCCGTGGTTAAAAGCATCGCCGCCGCGCAAACCCGCGCGGCCAAAATGCCAAAGGAACGAAAAAATTGCATCGGGGTATTGTAATGACAAAGATTAAAACCCAACCGTTTCGCGGAAAGGAAATAGGGCATCACACTCTCGCAGGTTGACCCGCAAAACCCCAGCTTTCCAAAACGGCTTGGGCCAACCCACCGGGTTAATTTTGCTCAGCCAAACGAGGAACAAACCCCATCCTAGTTAATGCCAGTTTTGGATAAGCAAAATGAATAACCCGTTCGCCCTGAGCGCGAGCGAAGCGAGCAGTCGAAGGGCGGTTGCCTGCCCACTACTCGCAACATCCTTCGACTGCTCCTGCTCGTTCCTCGCAGTCGCGCTCAGGATGAGCGGGTTTTTTATCCAATCTCCCCTTTATTTAACCTCTCCAACTCCTCAAACAAAAATCAGCTCTTTTTGCTTCGCAACGGCTTCCTCGTCACTTTTGGCGCGGGTTTCTTTTTGGCTACAACCTTCTTGCGCGCTGGCTTTTTGGCGGGCGTCTTTTCTTTTGATGGCGTTGGCAACGGCTCAACAAGCGCGTGCTTAAGCACTTCCTCCATCTCGCTCACCATCACCACCTTCACATCGCGCAGCACATTGCGCGGCACCTCGGCCAAATCCTTGCGGTTCTTCTCTGGCATGATGAACGTCTTGATCCCGGCGCGGTGCGCGGCCAGCAATTTCTCTCGCAACGCGCCAATGGGCAGCACCCGCCCGCGCAAAGTGGTCTCGCCGGTCATCGCCACATCGCGCCGCACGGCCACCCGTGTGAGCGCGCTCACAATGGCGGTCGCCAGCGCGATGCCCGCGCTGGGGCCGTCTTTTGGCACAGCCCCTTCCGGCGCGTGAATGTGAATATTGGTTTTCTCAAAATAGCTGGCTTTGAAGTCACCCTCTTTTTGGGCCATCATCCGCACATAGCTAAAGGCAGTTTTGGCGCTCTCCTGCATCACATCGCCCAGTTGCCCGGTCAGGGTCAGGTTGCCGTTGCCCTCCATCAAAATCACCTCAATGGGCAGCAGGTCGCCGCCCGCCTGCGTCCAGCTCACCCCGTTCACCACGCCAATCTGGTCTTCTTTCTCAATGCGGGTGATGTCGCTGTGCGGCGGGCCAAGAAACTTGTCCAAAGACGCGCTCATAATCCGCGCGGGGGCGCTCTCGTTCTCCGCGCGGCGGCGGGCGATCTTGCGGCACACCTGCGCAATTTGGCGGTCCAGGTCGCGCACACCCGCCTCATAGGTGTACTCGCGGATGATGCGCTTGAGGGCGTCATCGCCAAAGACCAGCGGGTTGCCGCTCAGCCCGTTGCGCTCAATTTGGCGCGGCACCAAAAACTGCCGCGCAATATGAATCTTCTCTTCCTCCACGTAACCGGGGAACTCAATCACTTCCATGCGGTCTTCCAGCGCCGATGGAATGGTATACAAACTATTCGCGGTCGTAATCCACATCACCTGCGAGAGGTCATACGGAAAATCCAGATAGTGATCCTCAAAATCAAAATTTTGCTCCGGGTCCAGCACCTCCAGCAAGGCCGCCGCCGGGTCGCCGCGGTAATCGCTGGCCAGCTTGTCAATTTCATCCAGCACAAACAGCGGGTTGATGGAGCCTGCCCGCTTCATGGTTTGCAAAATCCGGCCAGGCAGCGCGCCCACATACGTGCGGCGATGCCCGCGAATCTCGGCCTCATCGCGCACGCCGCCCAGCGAAATGCGCACAAACTTGCGCCCCAGCGATTCCGCGATGCTGTTCGCCAGCGAAGTCTTGCCCGTGCCCGGCGGCCCCACAAAACAAATGATTGGGCTGCGAAAATCGCTGCGCCCGGCGTTCAACTTGCGCACCGCGATGTGCTCCAAAATGCGCTCTTTGGCTTTCTTCAACCCGTAATGCCGCGTGTTCAAAATTTTCTCGGCGCGGGCCACATCCAGGTTATCCTCGGTGCGCTCCACCCAGGGCAAGTCCAGCATCCACTCAATGTAGCCGCGGGTGATTGTTTGCTCTGGCGAGAGGCTGGGCGTGCGGGCCAGCCGCGCCATTTCCTCATCCAGCTTGGCCTTCACCGGCTCTGGCAATTTTTTGTTGCGGATGCGCTCGCGCAGCGGGCCATTCTCGCGGGCATCGGGGTCAAGCTCGCCCAGCTCGGTGTTGATTTGCTTGAGCTGCTCGCGCAAATACGCCTCGCGCCCGTTTTTGTCCAGCTCGGTTTGCACCCGGTTCTCAATTTGGCTTTGCAGCTTCAAAACATCCAGCCGCCGGGCCAGCAGCCCGCTCAGTTTTTGCAGCCGGGTGGATGGGTCTGGGGTAGCCAGCAGCCCCGCGCGTTCCTCAAACGTCAACGACGCATTTTGCGCGATGAAATCGGCCATCCAGCCCGGATCATCTATATTCATCGCATACACAAACGCGTCCTCGCTGATCGTCTCATCCAGCTCCACCACCTGATCGTAGAGCGACATGGCCGCGCGCATCATCGCCTCGGTAGACTGGCTCACTTTCGCGCTCTCTGGCAGCGCCTTCACCCGCGCCACCAAAAACGGCGTGGCCTGCGTCCACTCCAGCACCTGCACCCGCACCAGCCCGCGCGCAAGGGCGCTCACGCCGCCTTCGGGCAGGCGCAACCAACGCCCCAGCCGGGCCGCCGCGCCAAACTCGGCCATCTCGGCCGGGCGCGGGTCTTCAATCAGCGTGTTTTTTTGCGGAATGCACAAAATCACCCCGCCGTTTTCGCTGGCGGCTTCCAGCGCAAACAAAGAGCGCTGGCGGTCAATTTCCAGCGAAGAAATGGCGCGAGGAAAAACGGTGGTCTCGCGCAAGGGCAGAACCGGGGCTTCAAAAATCTCGCCCGGCACATCGCGGCTTTCGCCCGCCGCCTCGCTCTCTCGCGACCAGCCCTCGCCAAAGCTGGCGGCCAGCAGCCAATCGCGCAATTCAGGGTTCATGTAATCGTTGGTTGTCATGCGTTCTTACGGACTGGCAACTTTAACAGATTTGGCGCGGGCATGGTGTGTTCAGGAATGGTCGGCCAACTGGATGGCCAATCATTCCGCATTCCAAACTCCCGGCGCATGAAAGCCATTCCAAAGTATTTCAACAAAGCAGACGTTTACGTTTACAATACTCGCCGGATACTGCCATGAAAAAAATCTCAACGTTGTTCCTCGTTTTGGCGATGGCTCTGACGGCCTGCGGCGGCTCAAGCGACCCGCAGGTGGCGCTGAGCGCGGCGATCACCTCGCCCGCCGATGGAACCGAACTACAACTGGGCGCGCCAGTCGTCATCGCCGGCAAAGTGACCGGCGGCGCGGTCAAATCGGTGCAGGTGCTGGGCGATGGCACCACGATTGCCACGATTAGCAACGCCACCGCCCCCGGCGAGTACGCCATCAGCCAAAACTGGGCCACCCAACAAACCGGCTCGCATGTCATTCAATTGCGCGGGCTAAACGATAAGGGTGACACGTTGATCGCCACCGAGTCTTTCTTCAAAATCAAGGCGCCGCAACCCACCGCGGCGCCCATCCCCACCGCCACGCCCGTGACGCCAACGCCGCTGCCCGCCGCGCTGATTACACCCACGCCAAAGCCCGCGCTGGCGATCACGGTGACAAACGATTTTGCCAACGTGCGCCAGGGGCCAGACGCCACCACCACGCTGGTGGGCCGGTTTGACAAAGGCCAAACCGCCACCGTGCTGGGCAAAAGCGAAGATGGAAAATGGTGGTTCATTCAATGGGCGGGCAACCCCGGCAAAGGCTGGGTTCTGGGCGAGCTGGTCTCGCTGAGCGGTGACGCCGCATCCGTCCCGGTGGTCAAAGCCGATGGGTCGCCCATCGCAGGCGCTGCGCCAACTGCGGTTGGGGCCACGCCGGTGGCCACGGCCACATCTGCCGTTGCGCCCACCGCGATTGCGCCAACCATTGCCGCGCCAACGGCTGCGCCCACCGCCGCCCCAACCACCGCCCCAACGGCGGCCTCTGGGGCGCAAATTGTGGTGACCAACGCTTTTGTGAACGTGCGCACCGGGCCGGGCACGGGTTACGCCCAGGTGGGGCAACTCACCCAAAACCAAACCGTGCCGGTAAAAGGCAAAAGCGCCGACGGCCAATGGTGGCAGGTAACTTTCCAAAGCGGGCCGGGCGGGCTGGGCTGGGTCATCAACACATTTGTGCGGTTTGAAGGCGACGCGGCCAGCGTGCCGGTGGTGCAAGTGGCCCCACCCGTCTCTAACACGGCCACCCCCACCACCACCGGCAACACCGGCGGGGCGTTTTTTGTGGCGCTGGTAAACGTGCCCACAAATTCGGTGGCCGATGGCAAAGCCAAAGAAGTTTTGCTGGCGCTTTACAACGAGGCGCGGGCCGAGGCCAAGCTTCCGCTGCTCAAGTATTCATCCGTTCTGGAAAAATCGGCGCAGGGCCACGCGGATGATTTGGCCAAGACCGGCGTGGGCAGCCACACCGGCTCGGATGGGTCTGACCCACGCACGCGCATGACCCGCGTTGGCTACGCCGGGCGATACGCCGCCGAGAATTGGGCCTGGAGCCGCAGCGCAGAGCAAGCCTTTGATATGTGGTTCAACCAGGAATACCCGGATGGCGTGCATCGCCGCACCATCCTCTCGCCCAATTACACCGAGGTGGGCATTGGCGTTTCAACCTCGCGCAGCGGCTATTTCTTCATCGCCAATTTTGGGGGATGAGTTGGGAATTCTGAATTTTGAATG
>DAORUN010000031.1:0-28316 GCA_035433205.1 Thermoflexales bacterium
AACATGCGCACATCTAATCAGAGCGACTTTGTGTAATTGAAAAACAGTTTCTTAGGATTTTATCCGCTGCCGGTGGAACGCCACCACACTGGGCTTATGCGGAGACGCAGAGCAATTCTTTGTTTTCTCCGCGTCTCCGCGCCTCCGCGGTGAAAGAGAAGAGTTTGTCTTTCAAATGCCCGCCCATCAGTTTGGGGTGAACGCGCCCCAAACGCAAAACACAAGCGCTCACCCTGCTAACATTGGGGCCATGTCATTAGCAACCGGCATCGTCGGACTTCCAAACGTGGGCAAGTCCACGATTTTTAACGCACTTACCGCCGCGGGCGCGCTCGCGGCCAACTATCCTTTTGCAACGATTGAACCCAACACGGGCATGGTGGCCGTGCCCGACCCGCGCCTGCGCGAGATTGAGAAGCTCATCAAGACCGAGAAAATCATCCCCGCCATGATTGAGGTGGTGGATATTGCCGGCCTTGTGGCGGGCGCGTCGCAAGGTGAAGGGCTGGGCAACAAATTTCTGGGCCACATCCGCGAGGTGGACGCCATTTTGCACGTGGTGCGCTGTTTTGAAAACGCCGATGTGGTGCATGTGGCGGGCGAGGTGGACCCCATCCGCGATATTGAAATTGTGAACCTTGAGCTGGTTCTATCTGACCTGGATAGCGCGGAGAAACAACTGGAAAAGCTCAAGCGCACCGCCGCGCAGAAAGATGCAGACGCGGCGGCCAAGGTTCCCATCTTGGAGCCAATTGTGGCCGCGCTAAAAGAAGGCCACAGCGCCCGCAGCGCCATGCTGGCGCATCACATGGACGCGAACGCGCAAAGGCTGGCGCGCTCGTTTGGCCTCATCACCACCAAGCCAGAGCTGTATGTGGCAAACGTGGATGATGGCAACCCCACCGGCGAGGGCAACCCGTATGTGCAAAAAGTGCGCGAGTTTGCCGCCAAAGAGGGCAGCGGCGTGGTCGTCATTTCTGGGGCGATTGAGGCCGAGATTGCCGCGCTGGACAGCCTGGCCGAGAAAGAGGAATTTTTGCAGAGCATCGGGCTGGCAGAGTCGGGGCTGGCCAAGCTGACGCACGAGGCCTATCGCTTGCTCTCGCTGCAATCATATTTCACGGCGGGGCCAAAGGAAATTCGCGCGTGGACGATTCACGTGGGCGACAAGGCGCCGCAAGCCGCGGGCGTCATCCACACCGATTTTGAGCGTGGCTTTATTCGCGCCGAGGTCTACACGCTGGAGGACCTCAAGCAATTTAAGACCGAGGCGGCCATCCGCAGCGCGGGCAAGCTGCGCAGCGAGGGCAAGGAATACATCGTGCGCGATGGCGACATCATGCACTTTTTATTTAACGTTTAGTTTGCTGAACACTAGGTTAATTGTGACGGCTGGATTTTTGTCTCCCCAAAAAGAAGATGATGCGTCAAAAACCATGTTGTCTCCAAAATAACTACGCGTTATTTGACAGCAAAAAATTTTCTTGCCAATCGCAAACCCAAATTTCTCCGCCGATATAAAAATATTATTAGACATGCTATTGGGATTACTGGGGTTGGATTAATCGAAATAGTGAAATCTGGTAAAACATGTAATAAATTTACTAGAATTATCCGCGCAGGGAATTGTAGTAAGTAAGGCAACCCTACACCTAATCCCCATAAACCCAAAAGAATATCTATACCAAAAAGAATAGCGTCCTTAGCCATTTGACTTAACTCCTAGTGTTCCACCAGCCACCACCCGCTACTTCCTGCATCCGGCCGCGTTGGCGCTGATGGCGCAGGGCAGCTTCACATCGCCTGCAAAATACTGTTTGACCAGTGGCGAGATGTCTTGCTGGGTGTAACGCGCAAGTGTGTTGAAGAACGTATCGGGCGTGGTGATCTTGCCGCTTTGCTCGGTGAAATACTGGCGCAACGCATCGGCAAAAGGCTGTTTGCCCATCAGCTCGCGCAGGTCAAACAAAAATAAATACCCGCGCTGATACACGCCCACAAAATAGTCGCTCGTGTTGGCGTAATCCATCACCGCCAGATCAATGGGCGTTTTTGCTGCGCGGGCGTTGCCGATGGCGTTGGCTTTCCACCAGGCCACATCGTTTGGGTAAAAGTTCTCGTAAAACAAAAGCTCCGCATAGCGCGCAAATGATTCATCCAGCCACGGCGTTCTAATTTGGTCGTTGCCCACCATGTGAAACCACCATTGATGCGAGGTTTCGTGCGCCACGGTGGCGATGAGGTCGTGGCGCGAGCCGCTGCCTTTGTAGCCCGCATACAACGCCGAGCCAATCCCCACCATCCCGCTGTATTCCTGCCCCTGCGCCCGGTCTGTTTCTACAATGCGAAATGTTTTATACGGATACGCGCCCCACAACCGCGAATACAAATCCACCGCGCGTTCCGCGGTGAGCAAAACATCCTCGCCAAATTTAGCGTGCTGCGGATACGAGTAGTGATAAAACTTCACGCCTTTCACATCCGAGCTTTGAATTTTGAAGTTGTCGCTGGCGGCGAAAGCGAACGTGCGGGCTTGTTTGAGTGCGTAGCGCCACAACCGCCCTTCGTGAAACTCATCGCCCGCCCCCGCCACCGTGATGCCATCGGGCGCGAGCACGTTCACGTCAAAGTCGGCAATTTCGCTGGCGTAGCTGTCGCCGATGGGAACATAGCCGGGGGTATACCAGTTGCCATTCTGCCACGGGGCGAGCAAAATATACCAATGCCCGGCGGTCAGGCTATACGCCCCGCGCGAGGTGTCATCGCCGCCAATGCCCGACGAGTTTTCCTGTTTTGGCACTTTTAGCGCGTAGTTAAATTGCAGGGCGATGGCCCCGTTGGCGGGCAAAGTCTGCGGCAATTTCACGGTCAGCACGGTCTCGGCCAAATCAAATTTTAGCGGGGCGCTGCTGCCAAAAATACGCGCATCGGTGATGTCAATCGCGCCCGCCCGCCGCGCTGGCGGCACGTTGAACTTGATCTCGTTCAGCGGCGCGCCCGCCGGATTCTTAAACTCAATGCGCTGCTGGGTGTTCAGCATGCCATTGGCGTAATCCAGGGTGACGTTTAGCACATACAGCGGGCGCTCCGGCGGTTTATCCAAACCTTGCAGCGGCGCGGCTTCAATCAGCTTTGCGCCGGGCGTGGCCTGCGCGGGCGCGGGCGGCGATGTTGGCGTGGGCCGAAATGAAACTGGCGTGCCCGCCGCGCCAGACAAGCCGCATCCACTCAGCAGCAAAATCATGCCGCCGCACATCACATCCGCAAAAAAACGCCGCACCCCGCGAGAACAAATAAAACCCATACCAGCAATGGTACCCCACAACCTCAAGGCGGGCGCACAGATTTGTCAATCGCGCCGTTCCTTTAAAAAATTATTGGCTCATCTCTTGAAAAGCTGGATTGGAAAAAATAAGATCGTTTTATTGTTTTTTATTTTTCACCGCCGAGGCGCGGAGAAAGAGAATTCTCTGCGTCTCCGCGTCTCGGCGGTGAAAAATAAAAAGCCTGTTTTTCAACCGCCTTCCATCAATTCGGAAGATGAGCCAAGCTATTTTTCGGTCACAACAAAACTGCCTGCCACAAACTCATTTTCCGCGCTCCCGTTCACCGGCAACCGCTCAAAGCTGGGGTAAGCGTACAAGCCAACCACAATTTTGTATTCGCCCGGTTTGGCGTTTTTGGGGATGGGTATGCCGCGCGTTTCGGTGATCCCCTCACCCGCGGCCCAGGTGGATGTGGGTTTCTCGCCGTTGCGCGGCGGGCTGTCTAGCGCGGCAATTTGCTCCCCGCCTGCGCCCAGAACATGCACAAACACGGTGTAATCTGCGCTGGGTTTGGCGATGGCTCTCCAGGTCAGGTCAAATGTGAGCGTGTCGCCCGCGCTCACCTGCGGCGTTCGCAATCGGATCCCGCTGAGTTGAATCGCGTTCCCAAACTGCGCGGTTAGCGGCGTTGCTGGCAGGTCGCCCGCGCCATCCAGCAAAACATACAACCCCAGCGCGGCGTCTTGAAAACCCTGCTGGTAAATGCGCGCGCCAAGTTTGTTTAGGTCTTGCGCGGGTTGGGGCAGGGGCTGCATGGTGGCCGCGTTGCCATAGCTCACCAACCAGACACGCCGCGCCGCGTTTTGCGCCAAAAATTCTTTTAGCATTGCGCTGGCCTGCGCGGGCTGGGCGTATAAATCGTTGCTCATCAGCCAGATGGGTGTGCCGGTTGGGCCGTAATAGGCGTAATGCGGGTATTGGTCGCTGTTTAGCAGCACGGCTACATCGCCCGGTTGCGCCCGCTGGCGCAGCGTTTGCAAAAGATCGCGGTAGCCGCTTTTTTGCCACGCCGGGTTGTATTGCAAAATGTTGCCATACACAAAACCCATCCCCAGCATGATGGCCACCGCGATGGGCATGGCTTTGCCCAAGTGGCCCACCCGGCGAGCGGGAATGAACCACCCGCCTGCCAAAATTGCCAGCGGGGTGATGGCAAAAATTAGATAGCGCGGGTTAAAGTCTGGCACGATGGCCCCCGGCGAGGCGGTGAGCAGCACCAACCCAAACGATGCGATGATCCACGCGAACCCCAGCGCGGCCCAGCGCCGCGTGGCGCGGTTTTGCGCCAGCATCACGCCGCCCAGCAAAGCCAGCGCAAACAGCAAAAAGCCAACAAACGCCATCTCTGGCTGCGCCCGCAAGCCCAGCATCAGGCCGTTCACGCCGCGCTGAAAGTTGGTTAGCATTTCATTTGGCGTGGCAAACACGCGCCCGCGCCCGCCCGCCGCCCGGCCAAGATAACGCCATTGCAGGCCAAAAAACCATCCGCCAAAAACCAGCGCAATTGCCAAGTGCGCGGCCAGCCATTGCCCCATCACCCGCGCGTTTTTTTTGCGCAAAGCGTGAATGAGCAAGGCCAGCGCGTTGACCAGCAAAATGCCCACGCCGTAAAAGTGGGTGAACAACGCCCCCAGCGAGAACAGCGCCAGCGCCAGCCAGCCGCGCCAGCCAGCGCGGGGTTGGTTCAGCAAAATAATCGTTTGGCTGATGGCCGCCGCGCTGAACATGGCTGCCAGCGCATACATCCGCGCCTCTTGCTGAAAGTACACCATGATGGGGGCGCAGGCGACGAAGGTGGTGACAAACGTAGCGCCCGGAGCGGTCTGCCGAACTTGTTCGGACGTGCTCCGGGCGCTGGATGAAGCCCGCCACACAAACGCCACGCCCAGCACGCCGCACAACACGCTGAGAAAGCGCAGCGAAAACTCGGAATCGCCGCCAAAAACGCGCTGAACGCCAAGCAGGAGGTGGTAGAGCGGCGGCTGGGCATCCAGCCCGCCCACGAGCGCAAGGGCGCTTTGCTGGCTGGCCCACCACGAGTAGGCTTCATCGCCCCAAAGCGCGCGCTGGCTCAGCCCGGCCACGCCCAATCCAAACGAGGCAAGGCACAACAAAAATGGAAGAAAAGCGCGTTTTGACAAACAAAATTACGAATTACGAATTACGAATTACTAATTACGAACAAATAATTTTTAATTCGTAATTGGTAATTAGTAATTCGTAATTCACTTGATGCACAAATACATTTCGCCGTAAGCCAGCCAGTTGGTGATGTATTGGTTTTTGACAAACAAGCCCACCTTCCAGTTGCCCGCGGCCAATTCATTGATATTGAACTGGTATGTGCCTTTGGGGGTCACATCCACCTGGCGCGCCCCGCCGCCAGCGTTTCCGCCGCACCCGGCCTGGCCGTCAATGCGCAGTTGAATTTGATCCACACCCGCCAGATGCCACGCCGCGATCAGCGTTTTGTTGGTGCCGCGATTGTAATCGCCAGAACTGCCTTCAATAAAGCGTAAATCCTCAATTACGCAGAACTTGTACTCGCCGTGGCTGTCTGTGTCTTTGCCGCGCCAGGTTGGGCTGGATGGGTTGCATTCGGCCTGGTTGGGCGTGGGAGAAACAGCCGCCACGGGCGTTGCGGTGATCACCGCGGTGGGCGCAAGCGTGGGCGGCGGCGGCAAAGTTGGCAGGGGCGGCGCAACCACCACCGGCGCTTTCACGGCGGCATCGTTGGCTTGCACAAGCTCGGCAAATACCCAGCCCAGGCCGTTTGGCGATTTGTCAAACAAAATCTGAAACCACTTTTCATCTGCGCTGCGGCCTTTGACAATGGCGGTCGCATCTTTGTTGAGCTGGCCCAGCATAGAGTAGCGCGTGTCTGGGCCAGAGCGAATGTTTGCAAATTCGTTTGTAATCACCACGCTGGCGGTGAGCGAGGTTGGCGCGGCGGTTGGCGCGGCGGCCGTGGGCGCAACGGTTGGCGCGGCGGTTGGCGCAATTTGCGGGGCTGGCGTGGGCGATGGCGCCCCGGTGGATGTCACCATCACCGGGTCCGATGACCCCAGCACGGCGTTATCCAACCCAAAGGCGCGCAACAAAATGATGTGCGACCCGTCGCTCATGGGCGTCCAGGCAATGCCATCCAACGGAATTTGGGGCGCGCCCTTGGCCGCGTCTGGCGCAACCACATCGGCCAGCTTTGCCCCATCCACCCAAACTTCCACGCGGGTGATGGCTGCCCCGCTGGCGCTGCCTTTGATGGTGAGCGCTTTGCCAATCTCGGCTTTGGCCCCATTTGCGGGCAGCTCAATTTTGATTTGCGTGGGCGCGGGTGTTCCGCCCCCGCACCCGCTCAGCGCCAGCGCACAAGCCAGCGCAGACGCAAGCGCGCGCGCGTCGAAAGAGAGTGTGTTTAATCTTTTCACCTTAACATTTTACGCCGCGCCAGCGGCTGGCGCAATTTTTGTGAAGGATGGGGACAGGGGCGCGAAATTTTGCGCCTTCATCCTCATCTGCCATGTTGTTTTTATGGACAATAACCCATGCTATACGATAATTGACGAAGACAAAAATGGCTAAATCTATTCGTCAATTTCTGCCCCAGCTTTTTGCAGAGTTTCTGGAAAGCGAGCAGGCATCGGGCGTCATCCTGATTGTTTGCACGCTGATTTCTCTGCTTATTGCCAGTTCGCCCGATGGCAAAGATTATGCCGCCATCTGGCATATTGAGCTTGGTTTTGACACAGGCCCCATCCACCTGAAGCACAGCCTGGAGTTTTGGATTAACGATGGCCTGATGACCATCTTTTTTTTGCTGATTGGGCTGGAGATTGAACAAGAAATTTACGTTGGCAAATTATCCGATCTTCGCAACGCTTTGCTGCCCATTTTTGCGGCCATTGGCGGCATGACCGTCCCCGCGCTCATTCACTTTGGGCTTAATCATGGGCTGCCCACGCAGAGCGGCTTTGGCGTGCCCATGGCTACCGATATCGCGTTTTCGCTGGGTGTTTTGGCCTTGCTGGGCAGCCGCATCCCGCTGGCGCTCAAAGTTTTTCTCACCGCGCTCGCCATTATTGATGACCTGGGCGCAATTGTGGTGATCGCGCTGTTTTATTCCAGCAATTTCTCGCTGGTTTATTTGCTGCTGGCGCTGGGTGTTTTTGCCGCGCTGCTTGTTCTCAACCGGATGGGTGTGCGAAGTTTGGCGGTGTATCTAATAGCGGGTGTGTTCATGTGGTATTTCATGCTGCAATCGGGTGTGCATGCCACACTGGCCGGGGTGCTGCTGGCGTTTGCCATCCCGTTTGGCGATGGCGGTGAAGATTCGCCATCCTACAAACTGCAACATGCATTGCACAAGCCGGTGGCTTTTAGCATCATGCCTCTGTTCGCGCTGGCAAATACCGTTATTTCTCTGGCTGGCGACTGGGCAACGAATCTGATCACGCTGAACACGGCGGGAATTTTTGCCGGTTTGGTGGTTGGCAAACCGCTGGGCATTATTTTAGCCAGCCGGGTCGCGGTGGCGCTTGGCATCTCCAACCTGCCCGAAGATGTGAGCTGGAAGCACCTCATTGGCGCGGGGTTGCTGGGCGGCATTGGGTTCACCATGTCCATCTTCATCACGCTTTTGGCCTTTGACGACCTCGGCGTGGTGGAACGCTCCAAGATCGTCATTTTGTTCAGCTCGCTCATCGCTGGCACGGCGGGTTTTGTGTGGCTTCGGTATTCAGCAACGCAGAAAACCTAATTTCGCACGGGTAAAGATGCAAAATTAGAGACGCAAAATTTTGTGTCTCTACGATTTTTGCTCAATCTTTCTTTTGCGCGGTTCTGGCAAAAATGCCGATGGCCGGTGTGAGCAGCGCGGCGCTAAAGGCCAGCGCGGCCCGCAGCGAGGCGTTGCCGATCAGGCCAACCACCGGCCCGCCCGCCACCTGCCCCAGCGCGTCGGCCTGGCCGTAGGTAGAAAGCACGGTGGCCCGCACGCTGGAATCGCTCTCGCCAATTTGCTGGTTTTGCCACGCCAAAATAATGGGCGCAATCCCGCGCCGCAAAGACACCGCCGCCAAATACACGCCAATGGCGAGGACAAAATTCTGAGCCAGCGCAAACCCCATCAAACACACAAACCAGATGGCGCTGAGCCACGCCAGCCGCCGCGCCACCGCCCGCGAGTCGTTCTGGTCAAGGCCGCGCCGCGCCACGCCCACCATGCCCACGCCGCCCAAATGTCCGGCCATGCGGGTCAGGCCAACCCACACCGCGGCGGGCAGGGTGATGAAACCCGGGATGACAAAATTTTGCATCAAGTGCGCTGTCCACAACCGGTCAAAGCCCTCGGAGTATGCCCCCAAAACAAAGAACAGCAACAAAAAAAGCATGAGCAGCGGCTTGCCGCGAATCACCCGAACGCCCTCCACAAACGTGCCAAACAAATGGTGCAGCAAACTCTCGTGCGTTCGCGGGCGAGGCTTAAAGTTGGTCTCTGGCATCGCCATCGCCAGAAAAACGCCCAGCCCCACGCACAGCAAACCGCCAATAATGATGGGTAAGTTGACCGGCAAAAACGCCGCCAGCCCAATCCCCATCGCCGCGCCCAACACGCTGGCCACCCCGCCCACTTGCGAGGCGCGCGCAAAAATTGCGCTGGCTTTGCTCTGGCCGATCTCGTCCACCAACCACGCCTCCAGCGCGCCAGAATGAAATGTCCAGCCCACGCCCCACACCACCTGCGCCAGCAGCAGCACGCCAAAACTCAGCGCCGCGCCCTCAATGATGAAGCCCAGCCCGACCAGAAAAAAGCTGATGACAACCGAAAGGCGGCGGCCAAACACATCGGCCACAATGCCGGTGGGCATCTCTGCCACCAGCGCAGAAAGTTCCAAAACCGTGCCGGTGAGCACAAGCTGCAACGGGTCAAGCCCAATCCGCTGCACCTGGTTCACCATGCTCACGGTGAAAATAATGTTGACGAAAACGCTGAACGCGCCTTCAATGATGAGATAGACGGCAGGCGCGGAAAGACGACGCATATTTAGTTGCCGGTAATCGGCGGCTAGCGGTTAATTGCCAGCAAAACTTTGCCTTTTGTGTTGCGGCCTTCCAAATACGAATGCGCCTGCGCGGTGTCTTTTAGCTCAAATACTTTGTCAATGCGCACATCCAGTTTGCCCGCCGCGACCCAATCAAACAAATCGTTGCAGCGCCCTAAAATTTCCTCGCGGGTGAGGGCATACGCGCCCAGGCTGGGCCGCGTGACAAACAACGAGCCTTTGGCGTTCAGAATTTGCAAATCAAACGGTTCCACCTGGCCGCTGGCCCCGCCATACAAGGCCATCAGCCCGCGCGGGCGCAGCAGGTTCAAGCCTTTCATAAACGTGTCTTTGCCCACCGAGTCGTAAACCACATCCAGACCTTTGCCGTTCATCAGCCGCTTTACCTCGGCCTCAAAATCGTGCTGGCGATACAAAATTACGTCATCTGCCCCGGCCTTTTTTGCCAGCGCGGCCTTCTCTTCGCTGCCAACGGTGGCAATCACCCGCGCGCCGCAAATTTTGGCAACCTGGGTGAGCAGCAGCCCAACCCCGCCCGCCGCGGCGTGAACCAAACACACATCGCCCGGCTTGAGCGCGTAGGTGCTGCGGGCCAAATAGTGCGCGGTTGCGCCTTGCAGCATCAGGGCGCAGGCTTGCTGGTCGGTGATGGCATCTGGGACGGGGACGAGCTTCCACGCGGGCACGATGGCGTATTCGGCATACGAACCCAGCGTCATGGCCCAGGCCACGCGCTGGCCGATGTGCGTATTCCGTGTCTCGTCGCCCAGCGCTTCCACAACGCCCACGCCCTCCATCCCCAGCGTGGCGGGCAGCGGCAACTTATACACGCCAGAGCGTTGATACACGTCAATAAAGTTCAACCCGGCATAAGATAATTTGACCAGCGCCTCGCCCGCCTTTGGCTGCGGCGTGTCAATCTCTTCGTAAATCAGGGCGCTTTCATCGCCCGTGTGGTGTATGCGGATCGCTTTCATGCGCCGATTAAATCACAGAAAGCGCTACTTCAAGTTCACCAAAAACGTCAACAACTGGTCAATCTCGGTTGGCTTAAGGATGACGTTGTAATTGGTGGGCATTTGGCCGGGCGCGCATGGGCCAAGCGGGCAATTGTTTGGCACATACATGTTTGGCTCCAGCACAGATTCGCGCAAAAACTCCGCTGGTGTTTTGGCTTTGCCTTTGTATTCCGGGTCTTTGAGCGCCTCGACCGCGTATTGATACACGTGCGTGAGATTTGAGCCGACCTGCCCCTGCGTGCCCACGCCATCAATTGAATGGCAAGCCGTGCAACCGGTGCGCACGTAAATCGTTTTGCCCTGGTCGTAGGCCAGTTGCTCATCTGCGCCAAGCACAGGCGCAACCAGCGGTTTGGCGGTTGGGGGGATGGGTGTTTCGGTGGGTTGCGGCGTTGGCGGGATGGCGGTTGGGGTTGGCGCTGCGCCACCGCATCCACCCAAAACAACCGCGCCCAGAATGATGGCAGTCAACAGCCTGCCGCGCTGTTTTGTGATACTCAAGATGGGGTTAGGATACCTCAACCCGCGCTCTCGCCCTGCGTAAACGCAAACGCAACCGTGAACGTAAACGTAAACGTAAACGTAAACGTAGACGTAAGCGTAAACGTAAACGTAAACGTAGACGTGAACGTAGACGTAGACGTAGACGTGAACGCAACCGTAAACGTAAACGTAAACGTTCACGCACAACGTTCATTACTTCAAAATGTAATACGTTCCTTTCTTTTCGCCAATGCGCATGAGAACGCCTTTGTCCACCATGTCGGCCAGGTCCAGCCGCAGCGTCTCGGCAGACACATCCGGGCACAGGGTTTGGTAATCGCGGTTGGTGATGCGCCCGTGATTTTGCAGATATTGCGCGGCCCGCGCCTGCCGTTCATTCATGCCCTGCGCGTTCACATGCACCACCGGGGCCTCATCCACCGGCTGGGAAACAGGTTTGGCCGAGGGCGCGGCGGCGGACGCGTGGCGATCTGGCTTGTTTGTTTCTTTGTGGTTAGACATGAGCACGCTAAAGCTATACGCCGTGGCGTTAAAGCGCGGCGGCGGATGCCCGGCGGCGGTCAAATCCTCAATCATGCGATCCACGCCCAAGCCCAACTCCTCGATGTAACCCCATTGGAAAAGCCCCTGCACAATGCGCGGGTTGCGCGAGAAATGCTCCTCGATGATATTGTCCAGCGTCATGTAGCCAGCCAGCCCGCCGGGCGAGAGAATCTCCAGCCGGTCGGCAAACTTGCGAATCTCAATGCGCCGCCCGCGCACGCGGTAATCGCGGTGACACACGGCGTTGACCAACGCCTCGCGCACGGCGAACTCCGGGTATTCCATCACTTCTTGCCGCTCCAGACCTTTCACCACCGCGCCCACCCGCATCTCTTCCATCGTCACTTGGTAGGCCCGCTCAATCACCCGCGCCAGCGGCCCGCCAATTTCCTCGCGGCGGCCATAGCCCACCCGCCCGCCTTCTCCGCGCGGTTCCACGCCGGGGAACTTGACAAACACGATGCCGCTTTGAGGCACAAACGCCTGCGGGTTTTTGCCAAACAGCAAAATGCCCGCCACCGTTGGCTGGTTTTTGTAATCCAGCGCGCCAATCTCGCGCAAGAGCTGGTCTTGCGAGCTGGTCACGCGGCGGCGCGTGCGCTCCTCGCGCTTTTGGATGTATTCGCTCACGATGGCCGGGTCAAAATCGTCCATCACCGCGCCGGGCACGCTCTCGGCTTCATAATCGCCGGTGGTTTTGTTGGCCGCCAGCGAGCGCACCTCCTCGCCGGTGAGCACGCGGTTTTTGCCGCTGGTTCGCACGATGGCCCGCCCATCGGCCAGGGTGTGCAGCTCTGGGCTGCGCGGCACATGCACAAAACACGGCGGGCCGCCCGCGTTTGCGCTGGTCTCAACCGTTGCCCGCACCGGCGGCTGGGTGATGGCCGCCGCCTGGCGCAACGCGCCTTCCACATCTTCTGGCGTCAAATGGGTTACAACGCGCCCGCGTTCGTCATACCCCAGCACAATGTTTCCGCCATCAGCGTTCGCCATCGCCACCAGCGTTTCTGCCAGCGCGGTTGTGTCGGCATCGGGCAATATCGCCAAAGTCTGAGGAGAGCGAGATGTTGTCATGTTTGGTTTTTGATATCTGAAAGCGCAAATTGGTTGGCGTACGCACTCCAAATATACGCTAAAAACTTTTGAGGTGCGCGCCGCCCATCTGAAAATGCAAACCCCTTCTCCAGACGCGATAAAATAGCGCAACTTCTCAATCACCACGCCGTGCTTGCGAGGACGGCAATACATTTTCTTTTTTCAGGAGCACAGTAAAACATGCGTTTTGGTATTCTCACAGGCGGCGGCGACGTTCCAGGCCTGAACCCCGCCATTAAAGCAGTGGTTATGCGCGCCCGCTCAGAAGGCCATGAAATGGTTGGCTTGCGGCGCGGCTGGGCCAGCCTTCTCAACTTTAATTTGTATGATGTGGTGGGCAGCCGCCGCGAGTGGACCATGCCATTGGATGAAGGCACCGTGCGCTCGATTGACCGCACGGGCGGCACGTTTTTGCACACCAGCCGCACCAACCCATCCAGCGTAAAACCTGGCGATGTGCCAGAATTTTTGAAGAAGGGCGCGATTTTTGGCGATGGCAGCGCGGCCAAATATGACTTTACGCCCCACGTGTTGGAAGTGGTGCAGCACCTCAAGCTGGATGCGCTCATCACCATTGGCGGCGATGACACGCTGAGCTACTCGGTCAAGCTGAACGACGCGGGCTTCCCGGTGGTCGCCATCCCCAAGACGATGGACAACGACGTGCGCGGCACGGATTACTGCATCGGGTTTGGCACGGCGGTCACCCGCGCCACCGAGTTCATCAACAATCTGCGCACCTCGGCGGGCAGCCACGAGCGCATCGCGGTGGTTGAGTTGTTCGGGCGCTACTCTGGTGAGACCTCGCTCATGGCCTCGTATATGTCCTCGGCAGACCGCTGCCTCATCAGCGAAGTGCCGTTTGATGTGGACCGGCTGTGCGAGTTTGCGATTAAGGACAAGATGAGCAACCCCAGCCGCTACTCCATGATCGTCATTTCCGAGGGCGCGACGGCCATCGGCGGCGAAATGGCGCTGACCGGCGAGGCGGACGCGTTTGGGCATCGCAAACTGGGCGGCATTGGCGGCGAGGTGGCCGAGGCCATCAAGCGCAAAACCGGCCAAAACATCATTTATCAGAATGTGGCGTATCTCATGCGCTCTGGCGCGCCAGACGCGCTTGACCTGATGGTGGGCTTGAATTATGGCACGCTGGCCGCCGACCTGGCCAGCAGCCGCCAGTTTGGGCAAATGGTCGCCATTCAGGGCGGCAAATACACCACTGTCCCGTTCTCGGATGTGCGCGGTGGCGCAAGAACGGTGGATGTGAAGGAGCTTTACGACGAGCAGTTGTATAAGCCGCGCATTCAAAATATCGCCGGGAAACCGATGTTCTTGTATTAGAGAATTTGGGTTTGGTGTTCTCAAAAGCCCCGCAGATTGATTGAATCTGCGGGGCTTTTTGTTGCATAAAACCGATTGGACTTGCAGAAAAACAAAAAGAGAGCAGAATTTTTATCTGACTCGCTTTCACATTCGCGCAAGGGGGAAGGGGAACACGAATCTAAAAACCAGCCAAGTAAAAACTTCTGCTCTTTACCGAGTATATTATTTAGCGGACGGGCTTTGCGCAACATACTAAAGTATGGTGTTTGTGAAAAAAGGATAGCGCGGCGTCTTTTATGTAAATCAATTCTCGATCAGCTTTTTTGTGTTCGTCATTAATTTGCAGGAAAATCAATTGGGATTGCCGATTCTTTAGTCGTCATAAATTACTCTCCGGTTTGCTGCATTTACGCAAAATGAATCTCAAGGGAGCTTCTGTCGTCATTTCCGCGAAAGCGGGAATCCATATCGCGACAAGCCAAAACACAATCTAAGACCAGCTCCTTGACAGTCATTTTGTCGGTTTGTTATAGATTCCCGCGAAAGGGGGAATGACGATCTTGATTTTCGCGTAAACTCACCTGCAATTCAACGGAGAGATGATTTTACGAAAGCATCTCAATCAACCTCATCGTATCCGCCTTCAAATTGCGAGAATGACGTTCCTCGGTTGGCCCCACGCAGGCGGGGCAGCCGCGCTCGCAGGCGCACTCGCGCATCCGCTCGGTGGCCATCCCCAAAAGCGCGGCGTGATGTTTGGCTAACTCCTCGCACAAACCCGTGCCGCCAGATGTGAGTTCATAAATGGTGATGGTGGGCAGGTGCATGTGGGCGCTGTGCCAATCCGCGTTCACCGAGAGATCGCCCGGGTCGCACATCACAAACAATGGCGCCAAATTGCCCAGCAAATACGCCAGCCCTTCCAGCGCGGTGGGCGCACTCTCCGCCGTCTCAATTTTGGGATGGCAATCCGAGCACACGGTCATCAAATTTTCCAACACGTTGGCCCGCAGGTAATTGTCGTTCTCGCCGGGGATGTAGCCAAAGGTGCGGAAGGGAACCTTGTGATGCACATCGTGCTGGCGCATGGCCGATTCCGGCTTGCCGCACACCTGGCACACGTAGCCATCGCGGGCGCGGGCGGCGGACCGTTGCGCTTGCCAGTTGGGGCCATACTCATTTGGCAATTTCAGCACACCCTCTTTTGCCAGTTGTTTGGCCATTTCTTCTGGCACGGCAAACCAATACCCGGTGGTGAAGAGATGCTGATCGGGCAGATCAATCACACCCCAGTTGAGCGTGCGATGCGTGTTGAACTGCACTTCGCGGTAACGCACCGCGCGGCTGGTCACCTCCAGCTCACCAGAGTGAGGCTGACGCTGTGCGATTGAAATCGCATCTTGCGGGCTTTCAGCCGAGCGTCCACCTGTGTGGACGCCCAGATGCGCCGGCGCAGGCCGACGTTCAGCCAAAGGCTCATTAGGTGCGACTTCAGTCGCCTGCTTGGTCTCAAATTCCTTCAACACCCTCACCTCCGAGACCACGCTGGCATCGGTGAAATAATCGGCGTTGGTTTTGCGGGCGGTGGCGCGGCCATTCTCCCAATCCAACTCAACAATTTGATACGGCTCACCCTGATGAATGTAAATCGCCCCAACATGTACGCGCGAGGGCGCGGTGACACGTTCGGTGTCGCCGATTAAATTGCCAGAGGTGTCCAGCACAATCACGCGGTCGCCCGCGCCGCGCAGGCTCACCGCGTTGGCGGGGTAACTCTCGCCCACCCAGGTATATTTTGTTTTTGGTTCGGGCGCAAACATGGGGCTGATGGGTGTGCCGCTGGCATGGACATCGCCTTCTTCCGCGAGCGCGTCCAGCAATTCATCTATGTTTATCCCGCCAAAATTTTCGCCGCGCACAAACGGCAATTCAAACGTGGCGCAGGCCACATGCGCCGCCAGCACCCCCAGGTTGTTGGGGTCAATCCGCGCGAACTCTGGCGATTGCCTAAACAAATACTCCGGGTGTTGCGCCAAATATTGATCCAGCGCGGTGGCGTTTGCTACCATCACCGCCAGCGAGGTCTGCCTTCTGCGCCCGGCGCGGCCTGCCTGCTGCCAAAAACTGGCGATGCTGCCCGGATAACCTTGCATCACGCAAGCGTCCAGCTCGCCAATGTCAATGCCAAGCTCCAACGCGTTGGTCGCCACCACCCCGCGCATCTCGCCGTTGCGCAGGCCCTTCTCAATCGCGCGGCGCTCTTCTGGCAGGTAGCCGCCGCGGTACCCCGCGATGGACGAAAGACGGGAGACCGATGACGGCTTGTCCCCCGTCCTCCGTCTCCCATCTTCCGTCTTCTCCCGCAAATACGTTAACAAAACTTCTGTGTCTTGCCGCGTGCGGGCAAAGCAGATGGTTTGCAGGCCGGCCCCAACAAATCGCGCGGCGATGTCTCGCGCCACAAATGCGCTGCTGCGGCGCACGCCCATCTCGGCGTCCACCATTGGCGGGTTAACAATGATGACATGCCGTTCCCCGCGCGGGCTGCCATCGTCATTCACCAGCGTCACGGGCTGCTCAATCAGCCGCTCGGCGTGGTCTTTTGGGTTGGCAATGGTCGCGCTGGCAAGAATGAACACCGGCTTAGCGCCATAAAACTGGCACACCCGCCGCAACCGGCGAATGACGTTTGCCACGTGGCTGCCCATGACGCCGCGATACACGTGCAGCTCGTCAATCACCACAAATTTAAGATTCTTAAAAAATGCCGCCCAGCGGGTGTGATGCGGCAGGATGCCGATGTGAAGCATGTCGGCGTTGCTCACCACCACCCGCGCCTCGCGCCGTATATCTGCGCGTTGGCCTTGCGGTGTGTCGCCATCATAGGCGTTCACAAGGGTGATGGATTTCGCGGCCTGCGCGGTTTCCATCTGCCCCAGCATGGCCCGCAGGGTGGAGAGCTGGTCTTGCGCCAGCGCTTTTGTGGGGAACAGGCACAACGCGCGGGCATCGGGCTCCATCGCCAAGGTGTTGAGGATGGGCACGGCAAAACACAACGATTTGCCCCCCGCCGCGCTGGCGACCACCGCCACGTTCTCGCCGCGCAACGCGGCCTCAATGGCCTGCGCTTGATGAATGTACAGCTCGTCAATCCCGCGCCGTTTTAGCATTTCCACAACCGGCTGGCGGATGGCGCTGGGGAAGGGCGCGGTGCGCGCGGCCTGCGCAGGCGCAAACTGCCACGCGCTTACATCGCGGGTAAAAACAGCATCCGCCCGCAACTGCTCAATCATCTCGGCAACACTCATGCGGCCAGTATACGTTTTGCAGTTTGTGGCGCATTGTTTTATCTCATTTGGAATTACACAGTTTTCGTGCGCACGAAGATCGTGTAAAAAAGCGGCGTGAATAAAAACGTGACGCTTTCCGCCGATGCAGTTTTGCTTGGGCAGGTGCGCAAATGCGCCGAAACCGAAGGCAAAACGCTCAACGTGCTTTTCCGCGAATGGCTCACCCATTACACGACCCAGCCAGGCGTGGAAGAGGATTACGCCGCGTTCATGCGGGATATGAAGCACATTAAAGTCGAGCGCAAGTTCACCCGCGAAGAGATGAGCGAACGCCGCTAACCTGCGCGGGCAATTAACCTCGCGGGGTTTTGCATTTTGAACTCCCCGCCCGCACTATAATCCCAAACGTCATGGCAAACTTTCAACTTTTAAAAGACCTGATTCAACCTGCGCCGACCAAAATTGTTTTGCTGGTCATGGACGGGCTGGGCGGTCTTCCCCGACCGAGCGACAACAAAACAGAACTTGAAGCGGCCAATACCCCCAACATGGATCGCCTTGCGCAAGAGGGTTGCCAGGGCCAGCATTACCCGGTTGACATTGGCATCACCTCTGGCAGCGGGCCGGGCCACCTCGGCTTGTTTGGCTACAATCCAATCAAATACGAGATTGGGCGCGGCGTGCTGGAGGCCGTGGGCATTGGCTTTCATGTCACCGACCGCGATGTGTGCGCGCGCGGCAACTTCTGCACGTTGGATGCGGCGGGCAACATCACCGACCGCCGCGCCGGGCGCATTCCCACCAGCGTGTGCGAGCAGTTGGTCAAAAAGATCAATGATGCGCACATTGAAGTGGAGCCGGGCGTGGAAATGTTTGTGCAGGCTGTGCAAGATTATCGCTTTGTGGTGGTCATGCGCGGCGATGGCCTGAGCGCCAACATCAAAGAGACCGACCCGCAAAAAACCGGCGTGCCGCCGCTCAACGCGGTCGCAGAAGATGAAGCCTCCAGGCACACGGCAGAACTCTTTAACAAATGGATTGCGGAAGCCACAAAAGTCATCCGCAACGAAAGCCCCGCCAACGGCATGACCCTGCGCGGATTTGCCAAAGAGCCGGGCCTGCCCAAATACAAAGAGGTGTACGGCCTCACCGCCGGCGCAATTGCCGTCTACCCCATGTACCGCGGTGTGGCCGCGCTGGTGGGGATGGAGCGCGTGGAGCATCACGCGCACTCGGTGCTGGAAGAGTTCCAAACCGCCGCGGCCAACTGGAATAAATATGATTTCCTGTTCATTCACGTGAAATACACCGATAGCCGCGGCGAAGATGGCAACTTTGACGCCAAGAAGGCCGTGATTGAAGAAGTGGACGCCGCCTTGCCGGAGCTGCTCAAACTCAAGCCAGATGTGCTCATCATCACTGGCGATCACAGCACACCCAGCCAGCTCAAGAGCCACTCGTGGCACCCGGTGCCGCTGCTGCTTTGGGCGCCCGCCACCGTTCGCCCAGATGACTCAACCGCGTTTGGCGAGCGCCAGGCCGCGCACGGCGGTCTCGGCACGATTCACGCCGAAGACATCATGACCCTCGCCCTTGCCCACGCTCAGCGTTTGGCAAAGTTTGGGGCGTAGAAAAAGACCGAAGACGGGGGACGGAAGACGATTTATTGCCGTCTTCCGTCCTCCGTCGCCCGTCTCCCAATGCTCTCCAACTTCCTCGCCTTTCTGGCAGTGTTTACGCTCGTCTTGCTGCTGGAGCGCGTAATACACCGCGCCTTGCAGGAAGTCATGCTCCTCATCACCGCCGATTCATACCGCGCCACCGCCTTGTATTCCATCGTGCTTCTGCCCGGCGTGGCCTTGCACGAGGCCAGCCACGCCCTGATGGCGGTTGTGCTGGGCGTGAAAGTCCGCAAATTCTCGCTCTTTCCGCGCAAACAAAACGGCGGCATTCAGCTTGGCATGGTGGAGATCAACAACACAGACGCGTGGCGTTCCAGCTTGATTGGGGCCGCGCCCATGCTGACAGGCATCCTCGCCCTCATGCTCATCGGCTGGTTTGTGTTTGATTTTGGGCAAATGCGCGCGGCCATCACCACCGGCGAGTTCACTGGATTTTTAGATGCGCTGCTGGCCGTTTTGCGCACGCCCGATGCGTTTTTGTGGTTTTACGTCGTGTTCGCCATCGCCAACACCATGATGCCCTCGCCCTCAGACCGGCAGGCGTGGCCCTCGGTCATTTTGGTGATGGCGCTCGTGGGCGCCGCGGTGTTGTTTATTGGGCGGATGGATTTGGTGCGCGTCATTTCTCCGTTTGCCAGCGACGGCCTGCGCTGGTTGTTGGCCGCTTTTGTCATCACCGCGTTTATTGATGTTCTTGTCATCGCCGCGCTCATCACCTTTAAGTTTTTTGTGGAGCGCGTGAGCGGGCGGCGGTTGCGGTATTAACCCCAAGGGTCAGATTGCTTCAAGTGGTCTGACCTTTTTGACCCATGATCTTTTCGGATTTACTCCAACTCCCCGTCGCCTGCGACCTCATCACCGGCAAAACAGGCGCTGTTTTGGTGATGGGTGACCGGCGCGGCGAAATAGCCATTAGCAGCAAAGAGGCGCGGCGAGGCGTGGCCGCCCGCGTGTTCTTTGGCCTGCCTGTGCATACCTCGCCCGCGCCGGTGCTTATGCGCAGCCTGCTCACCGAGCGCGGCGCGCGGTTCGATGACTTCTCGCTTTTTGCGTGGATTGAGGAAAATTATCTGGCCCAGCCCCGCGCCGACATCGTTGGCCTGATGCCCAACGGTGTGCAACCGCTGTTTTTTTTGCGCGATCTTGACCTTGACCTCCCGCCCGAAGCGTATGTGCGCGAGGGCGAAGCATGGGCGCGGGTGAGGGGCGTTGTGGTTGTTCGGGAATCGCAGGGGTCAGAGCGCTCGAAGCGCTCTGACCCCTTTTCGCTAGCCCTTCGCTATGCGTTGCCCAACGAACAAAAACTTGTGGATGAACTGCAAGCCGCCGCGCGAGACAACGCCTCTCTTCGCGCGGCCATCCGCGCCCGCCGCAAAATCCATCCCCCAGAAGTGTTGCGCGTGTGTGATGCGTGGCGTGTGCTGGCACAAGCCGCGCCGCTGCTGGCCTGCGACCCATCCGACCCCAAAGCCATCCTTTCGTTGGGTGAAACTTTCATGGCGCTCTAATCGTATTCAAATAGGCCTGAGAAAAAATGACAGGTGATAGTTTGAAATAACCTTTGGAGGCAGATAAGAAATGAATCAACCACCGCAAAATCAGGTGAACGCTTTGATGGGGCTTGTAAACCGCGGACGCCTGCTGGTCCGTCTCATGAAAGACCCGCGGGTCCCCACCGCGCTCAAGGCCATTCCCATTCTGCCTTTGGCTTACGTCGTCTTTCCAATAGACATCGTCCCAGATTTCATCCCTGTGCTCGGCCAGTTGGATGATATTGGGGCAGTTTTGTTGGGCATCGAGACGTTTATTTCGCTTGTGCCAAATGATATTGTGGTGGAACATCAAAACGCCATCGCGGGTCATGCGCCGGGCGCCGCGCCGGGCGCGTCTGCCAACGATTCGGTGATTGATGGCTCGTGGCGCGAAGTAAAGTAAATTGCGCGATTGCTTCATTGAATATCGGCGCTGTTTCATGTTTTGAAGGGGACAGCGCCGAGTTTCGTTTTTTATAAGCCCCAGCGTTCGCGCGCGCTGGCTTCAATTTTGCCAAACACCAAACGATCTACCAGCAGCCCCAGCGCGATGATGACCAGCATGACGGCGATGACCTGGCTCATGTCGTTTAGCTCACGCCCCATCGTGAGCAAATGCCCCAGCCCAATGCTCACGTAAAGCAGCTCGGCGGCCATGAGCGAGCGCCACGCAAATGACCAGCCCATCTTTAGCCCGGTGATGATGGCGGGCAAAGCGGCGGGCAAAATCACCCAGCGATAAAGATTTAACCCTTTTGCGCCCATGTTTGCCGCCGCGCGAAGATACAACGGCGGCGTGTTTTTTACCCCCGCTTCTGCCGCCAGTGTGATTGAAAACAGCGCGCCCATCACCACCACAAAAATCATGGCGGTCTCGCTCAGGCCAAACCAAATCAAAGCCAGCGGCAGCCAGCAAATGCTGGGCAACGCCTGCAAACCCAGGATCAGCGAGCCAAGCGTTTCATTCAGCAGACGGTTGCGGCCCAACGCCAGCCCAAGACCAATCCCCAAAACCGCCGAGATGGCAAACCCCAGCAACAAACGCTGCAAAGATGCGACGATGCCGATGAGCAAAGAGCCGTTTTGCAGGCCGCGCAACAAAGCCCGCCCAACACCCATCGGCGAAGGAAAAATATATTCCGGCCAAAGTTTGGCCCAGACCAGCCCCTGCCATGCCAGCAGGAGCAGCGCAAAAAAAATCACGCGCCGGGCGATGGGATTAGTCAGCGTTTTCATCTCGCATCTCCTTCATGATCTCCAACGACAAATCCACCACCGCGTAGCTTTCAATTTGGCGCGGGCGCGGCAGGTTCACCTCAAAGATTTTTTTGATGCGGCCCGGTCTGGCCAGCAAAACCACCACGCGGTCGCCCAGCACCACCGCCTCGCGCACATTGTGCGTAACAAACAAAACCGTTTTGATTGTTTCAGACCAAATTGTTTGCAGCTCATCGTGCAAAGAGTCGCGGGTTTGCGCGTCCAGCGCGCCAAACGGCTCATCCATCAGCAACACATTTGGGTTGATGGCTAATGCGCGGGCCAACGCCACGCGCTGCTTCATCCCGCCAGAAAGTTGATGAATATACGTTTGCTCAAAGTCTCGCAAATGCACCATGTCAAGAAATCGCCGCGCGGTTTCGCGGCGTTCTTTTGCGGGCATACCCTGCATGCGCAAACCAAACTCAACATTGTCCAGCGTGTTCATCCAGGGGAACAACGCTGCCTCCTGAAAGATCATGGCGCGGTCTGGCCCGCTTGCGCGGATGGGCTGCCCATCGCACAACATCTCGCCGCTGGTCGGTTGATCCAGACCGGCAACCATGTTCAGCAAGGTGGATTTTCCGCAGCCCGATGGCCCAAGAAAACAGACAAATTCACCGGGTTTTATTTTTAGCGAAACGTCTTTCAGCGCGGCGATGGACCCCGCTTTTGTTTGAAAAACCTTGCTCGCATTTTTTATTTCAACTGCAAACATGCTCTTACCTTGCCTGCGGCAAACCGCGCTCTTGCAAAACAGTATTTAGGATGGATAAATCAAGGATGTTTTTGATATCTGGCGCGGTGTCTCCCAAAAATCCAAGCTTAAAAGCCGCATCGGCCGAGGTGAACAGGGATGAACCAAGCGGATTGTAGGTGATTTTTTGCCGCCCCCACGCCTCATCCAAAATTTCTGGCGCTAATTTGGCGCCGGTCAGCCGCTCAATCTCCGCGTTCAACTTTGTTTTAGCCGCGGCGGGGTCGGCGTTGATGCGCTCGGTCAACGCCACGTGCGCGGCCAAAAAGGCTTTTACCAGGTCGGGATGTTCCTTCAAAAATTTTGCGCTCACAATCAGGCAGGTGGTGGAAAATTCGCCGTCCGGCCACAAATCGCGCTCATCCAGAAAAATGGCGCCGCCCGCCTCGCGGGTCAGCCGCGCCCCCCAAGGCTCTGGCACCCAGGCGGCGTCAATTTCCTTTTTGCGGAACAGGGTGATGATGTCTGGGTTGGCGGTTGGGATCACCTGCGTGTCGCCGCCGACCTCTTTGAGTTTTATCCCTTGTTTTTGCAGCCACATCTTTAGCGCCACATCTTGCGTGTTGCCCAGTTGCGGGCTGGCAATTTTTTTGCCGTGAAAATCCGCGGCTGTTTTAATGCCCGCATCGCCGCGCACCACCAGCACGGCCCCGCCACTGGTGGCGCCGCCAATAATTTTTAGCGCCGCGCCGTTCGATTTAACATAGCCGTTGATCGCAGGGTTGGGGCCAATGTAAGCCAGATCAATTTGCCTGGCGAACAACGCCTCGATGACCGATGGCCCGGCGTTAAAAACTTTTGCGTCAATTTGAGCGGCGCTGCCCAATGTTTTTTGGAACGTCCCATCCGCTATTCCAATCACCCCTTGCGAATGGGTGATATTGGGAAAGTAGCCAACCCGCACCGGGGTTGGCGCGGCTGGGTTTGCTGGGTTTGATGAGGCGGCGCAGCCTCCTGCGAGCGCAATCATCAGCGCGGCCAGGGCCGCAAATGCATTTTTCATTGTCTCCTCAAATAGCTTTTATCACATCAAATTAGTATGATTTACGCGCAAAAAAACTAAATCACATCCGCGAGCGTTGTTGCCTCCATCTTCTTTGCCACATAATCCCGAACATCCTTTAGGACTTTGACCAGGCGCTTTTCTTTTTCAACCGGAGTTGATTCATAAAAATACGTGCTGACCGATTCGGTTGGGGCCAGAGCGCCATCAAACAAGCGGATGATTTCTGCCAGCGAGATTTGATTTGCGGGTTTTGCAAGGCAATATCCGCCTTGTTTGCCGCGGGCGCTCCTCACGTAATGCGCGCGTTTGAGCGCCTGCATGATCTGCTCCAGAAATTTTCGGGGAATTTTCTGTGTTTGAGAAATGCTCTCCACCGAGATAAATTCAGCGGGTTTGGCGCGCGCCAAATGCGCCAACGCCAGCAGGGCATACTCGCTCCGATACGTGAGCTTCATGCGTTAAATATACCACTGGTTTGGTGGGAATTGGCGTGTTACACAAACTCAACCGCAACCTGGGCGCAGTCTTCCACCGGGTTGGCCAGTTGAATCACGGCGCTGTTTGGGATGATTCGCGCGGAGTTGATTGCCCCGCACACAAACACGGGGTAAACGCCGGGCGCGGGCAGGGCGTGTTCGGGTGGCACGCGCACCGCCCGCGGCGCAGCCACCACGCCCTTCACGCTAAACGGGCGGCCCAGCGCCTCGCCCACCGCCGCCACATCCCCCAGCGCCAGCTCTGCCCGAATGCGCGTGCTGGAAATAATTCGCCGCGCATCTTGCACCGGCACAACCACGTTTACCGCAAACCCGCGCTCTGCGCCACGCGCGGTTAAAAATGCAATATCGCCCTGGCGTTTGCTGCCCATCGCAAAATCCGCGCCCGCCCAAAGGCTCGCCATTTTCAGGTCGGCGCACAGCCAGTTCACCATCTCATCTGCGCTGATGGCCGCCGTGCGCGCGTCAAACGCCATCACTAGCAACACATCCACGCCCAGCGCCTCCATGGCTTCGGCCTTCTCATCGGGCAGGGTCAGGTAGGGCACATCGCCGCGCCCCAGCGCCGCCCGCGGGTGCGGATGAAATGTGATGACCACGCTCTGCGCCGCGCGTTGCGCCGCATCTTCCATCACCTGGCGAATAAGATATTGATGACCCAAATGCACGCCATCAAATGTGCCAATGGCGCACACGCTGGGCCGCGCGGCTTTGTAATTCCAAACGTCGTGTATGACCTGCATCTTCACTCGTGAACCAAAACTTTAACGGGCCGCAGTTTTTGGGCGGCGGGGTCGTATTCGCCAACAGCCATAAACCGACCAGCGGAGTCGTAGACGCGGCGCAGCCCGCTCCCATCCCCGCCCGCTGGAAAGGGCGAAATGGCAATTCCTCGCGCGAATTTTTGAGCCTGATCCGCGCTCAAATCGGCGCGGGGAAAATGTTGGGCGGCCAAATCCATTGGCAAAAGCCGCGCCTGCGCCTGCTCTGGTGTCAGCGCGTCCAGCGGCGCGGCCTCGCGCACGTCAAACGCGCCCACCCGCGTGCGCCGGAGGGCGCTCAGGTGTGCGCCGCACCCCAATGCCTCGCCCAGGTCACGCGCCAACGCGCGGATATACGTTCCGCTCCCGCAATCCACGCTCAGGCGCAAGGTGTCCGCGCCAGCCAGGGCCACATCCAGCCGATGGATGACCACGCGGCGCGAGTCCAACTCCACCGTTTCGCCTTTGCGGGCCAGCGCATATGCCCGCACCCCGTTTTTGCTGATGGCGCTAAATTGCGGGGGAATCTGCTCAATTTGGCCGATGAATTGGGCGGCGGCGGTTTGCGCCTGCTCGGCGGTCACCTGCACCGGGCGCGTTTGCACCACCTCGCCCTCGGCGTCATCGGTGTTGGTGCGCTCGCCCAGCTTAACGGTTGCCTCGTAGGTTTTGTCCGCGCCCAGCACATATTCGCTCAGGCGGGTGGCGTTGTTGGCGAACAAAATCAGCAGGCCGGTTGCCATTGGGTCCAGCGTTCCGGCGTGACCAACGGCCCGCGTGCCCAGCAGCCGCCGCGTCCGCGCCACCACATCGTGAGAGGTCATCCCGGCGGGTTTGTCTATGAGGAGTAGGCCGTGTGTCATGGTGCAAAATGGAGCGCCCGGAGCGCTTTGCCCAACTTGTTGGGACGCGCTCAGGGCGCTTTAGTCCAGTAGGGCGGGTGGGACTCGAACCCACACGCTGGTTTCCCAGCAGAAGATTTTAAGTCTCCGGCGTCTGCCATTTCGCCACCGCCCCGTGTGGTGCGATTTTACATCGGGTTTGTGCCAGCTTACAATCTTTCCAGCATTTACCGTGAAATTGCCTGAAATTGCGCATGAAGAAAACAGAAAGCGCCAAGTGCCTTTGATGGTGGCTTTGCGACGCTGTTAACACGGTCATTAGCATTCAGAAACTGTTTTTTAATCACACAAAAGTGCGTAATGGGGTGGTAAGAGCGAGGCAGTGCCCATGTGTTTTGAGCAAATCGCTCTGACAGGATCCGCGTATGTTGCCGCCACCGGATCAATCCGGCGGCTACTCAGTTGGAAAACCCGCAGGCGGGTTGGCGCAGATTTGTAACCCGCGCCAGCGGGTTTCCTGCTGCTTAGGCGGCGGATTTTATCCGCTGCCGTTGAACGCCGACACACATGAGCCTCATGATGCAAAATAATTCCAGTGAAAATGCGGTTTTTGGCACTGTTGTTAGAACAGGAAGCGACTTTCATTCACATTTGCGCTTGCGCAGATGCGCCGTTAGCCCTGGCAAAAAGTGAACCGGTGTCAACCTGAGTGGCTCCGAAATGGTGTTCACCGCAAAATATATCAGCGATAATTCTGTGACTGTGCGCGCGAGCGGCGCGCAGGTTTATTCTTTGAATTCTGGACTCTAAAAAATGAGCAACTACACCCAACTCGATAAATCCTGCGCCAACGCCATCCGCACCCTCACGCTGGACGCGATCCAAAAAGCAAAGTCTGGACATCCGGGTATGCCGTTGGGGATGGCCGATGCCGTTTACGTTTTGTACGACAAATTTTTTAACTACAACGCGCAGGATGTGGCGTGGTTCAACCGCGACCGGCTGATCGTCTCGGCGGGGCATGGCAGCATGTTGCCCTATTCGCTTTTGTATCTGCTGGGCCAGCCGGAGATGACGCTGGACGAACTCAAGCGCTTCCGCCAACTGGGGAGCAAAACGCCCGGCCACCCCGAGAACCACATCACCAAAGGAATTGAGGTGACCACCGGCCCGCTGGGCGCAGGCACGGCCAACAGCGTGGGCATGGCCATTGCCGAGGCGTGGATGGCGGCGCATTTTAACCGCCCCGGTTTTGAGGTGGTGGATCATTACACCTATACCATTTTGGGCGATGGCTGCATGGAAGAGGGCATCAGCCACGAGGCCGCATCTCTGGCCGGGCATTTGGGGCTGGGCCGCCTCATTTGGCTTTACGATGACAACAGCGTGACGATTGACGGCCCGACCGACCTGAGTTACAGCGACGATGTGCCAAGGCGATTTGAGGCGTATGGCTGGCACGTGCAAACGGTGGATGGCCACGACATGGATGAAGTGGAAGAAGCCATCGCCGCCGCAAAAGCCATCACAAACAAGCCCAGCATTATTTGTTGCAAAACCATTATTGGGATTGGGATGCCCACCCGCCAGGGCACCCGCCTTGCGCACAGCGATGAGCCGGGCGAGGAAGAAGTGAAAGCCGCCAAGCGGTTTTATGGCGAGGACCCGGAGAAAACATTTTTTGTGCGCAATGAAGTGATGGCGCAATGGCGGGCGATGACCGCTCGCGGGGCGCAGGCGCAGGCCAACTGGCAAAAGCTGTTTGAAGCCTACGCCGCGGCCAACCCAGAGCTGGCCGCGCAGTTGAAAGATGCCATCGCGGGCAAACTTCCCGCTGGCTGGGATGCGAACTTGCCGGTGTATAACCCCGCCGATAAACCCGTCGCCACGCGCGCGGCGGGCGGCGCGGCCATAAGCGCCATCGCGGCAACCGTGCCCACCTTGCTGGGCGGCAGCGCAGACCTTACGCCATCTAACAACACCTTGCCGAAGGACCCCGCGACGGGCAAGGATTACGCCTCGTTCAAGGCGGGCGATTTCAGCGGGCGCTACATCCGCTTTGGCGTGCGCGAACATGCCATGGGCGGCATCCTAAACGGCATGGCTTTGCACGGCGGGGTGATTCCATACGGCGGCACGTTCTTTGCTTTTAGCGATTACAACCGCCCGGCCATTCGGCTGGCCGCGCTCAGCCATGCGCACAGCATTTTCTTGTTCACCCATGACAGCATTGGCGTGGGCGAGGACGGCCCGACCCATCAGCCGGTGGAGCAGCTCGCCAGCCTTCGCGCCATGCCGGGTCTCACCGTCATTCGTCCGGCGGATGCGAACGAGACCGTTGCGGCTTGGCGCATCGCGGTGGCGGGGAGCGGGCCGTTTGCCATGGTGTTGGCGCGTCAAGCGGTGCCCATTTTGCCCAAGCAGGATGGGGTTGAGAAGGGCGCGTATGTGATGCAACCCGCCGAAAATGCGCAGGTTGTGTTGGTCGCCAGCGGGAGCGAGGTTGCGCTGGCGCTGGATGGCGCAAAGGCGTTGGCCGAGCAGGGCGTGCGCGCCTCGGTGGTGTCTATGCCCTCATGGGAGTTGTTTGACGCGCAAGACGCAGCCTACCGCGCCAGCGTTTTGCCGCCAGAATTGCCCAAGGTGGTGATTGAGGCGGGCGTTTCGATGGGCTGGCACAAATACACCGGCCCGCGCGTGGCGTTTGTCACTCAAGAGACTTTTGGCGCATCGGCCCCGGCTAAAGATGTGTTCCCGTTTTTTGGCTTTACGGTGCAGAACGTGGTGGACAAGGCGCTGGGGTTGTTGAAGTAGTTT
>DAORUN010000032.1:0-3425 GCA_035433205.1 Thermoflexales bacterium
TTTGGTTGATGGGTGTTGGAACGCCCACGCGCCGCCCAGCTTCGACCACCGCGCCATTTAGCCAGTTCACCTCGCTGCGGCCCGTGTGATTCTGCGCATCGTAAAACAACGAAGGGCGCTTATCGCCGCGCCCGCCCGCCACCGCCTTTGCAAAGACGGGTTGCAGCGCCACGGCGGGCAAAAATCGCACCGCCTGCGCCAACGCAAACGCGGGCGCGCCGGGCAGATTCACAAAACCAATCTTGTCCATCCTCATCACCGCGATGATTTCTTTGAGCATACCCAGCTCCTGGCGGAACAAAAGCGGATCGGCGTAAATCTGCGCCACCGTTTTGCCCGTGACCGCGCTGGCCGCGTTACCCATCACATTGAGGAACAACTTGGACCACTTCATGGCGCGGGGGTCGGGGTAGAGCGTGGCGGCAAGCGCAGACGGGAGACGGAAGACGGAGGACGAACTGGAAGCGTTTCCGTCTTCCGTCTCCCGTCTCCCGTCAAAAAATGCCAGCCCCTCTCCCCCGCTCAGCTTTTCCACCTTCACCGCGCCGGGGGCCAAATGCGAGATGGGCGTGGTGGTGGTCGCGGCAATCACCCGCGCCGCGCCAAACGCCTGCGCAAATTTTTCTTCTGCGCCAACGCCATTTTGGAAAGTGAGGAAAACCAAATCTGGCAAACGCTCTGCCAGCGGGCGCAATTCGCGAATGGCCTCGTCCACATCGTAGGCTTTGACGCACACCAGCGCGGCGTCAAACTGCATCATGGCGCACTGAGCCGCGCTGACCGCCGCGCGGACGTTGCGCAACTGCCACGTTTCGCCGCTGGGCAGCGCGGCGCGCAACCCCTCGCGCGAGACGGCCTGCACAAACGGCTCGCGGCCAACCAGCGCCACCTCATGCCCGCCGTGCGCCAGCTTTGCGCCCAGCCAGCTCCCAACTGCGCCCGCGCCAAAAACAAGAAAATTCATGGAATCTCAATCAAAACCCCATCCGTCCACGCGCCATCGGCCAAAACGCCAATGCCCACGCGTTGCGGGTAGCGGTAACTGCCCAGCTTAATTTGCCAGGGCTTAGGCGGCAACGAAGATGGCAGCGGCAAGTCAAACCAGTGCAAAAGCAGGTCGCCCTGCCGCCAGTTGCCCACCGAGACGCCGCCGCTGTCTTTTTGCGCGATGGTTTGATCGCCAGACAGCCAACGCGCAAACCAATGCACATCGCCCGTTGGCGGCGGCTCATTCACGCGCAGCAAAACGCCAACGCGCAGGGTCTCGGTCAACGTTTCAACGCGGGTGCCGATGAGGTCTGGCCCGCCATCCCAGTGCGCGGCGCGCGGCGTAAACGCGCCCGTGCTTGCGCCATCAACCTGCGCAAACACAAAAACCTGGCTTTGCCCAAAACTTTGGGTGATGGGTTTTGTGACCTGCAAAAATTCCCGATACGCGGCATCGGTCTGATCCGAAAAAATATATTGCGCGGGTTTGTCACTCAAAATCAAACCGGCGTTGGCATTTGCAAAACGATGCGGCTGACCGGCCAGCGCGACCTGCAAAATCGCGGCTTGCTCGTTCACCGCGGGGTCATCGCCGGGCGTGACCGCGATCACCGCGCCGTTCTTCGCCTTATCTGCGGCCTGCAACACAAAACGCGCTGGCGCGATGGCCGTTGGGTTGCTCGCGGAAAAATCGGTGAAGACCAGCGTGGTGTACACCTGCGCGGCGATCAAAATGGCGGTGAGGACGCAGCCAATGACAAAATATGGCGAGCGATACAAACGCCCATCCGGCCCGCGCACGGTGGCCTGCCCAATCATGGCGTCAAACAAAAGCGCCATCAAAATAAACGGGATGGGATACAGCGCGGTGAAGTAGTGCATTTGCGGCGCGCGAGCCACCGCCAAAAGCGCCACCACGCCAATCCATACCAGCGAGAGGACGACCGCCAGAGGAGAGAACTCGGCGCGGATGACCGGCTTGCCCGCGCGCACTTGCGCCACCGCCGAGACACCCATCACCACGCTGCCCACAAACGCCGCCACCTGCAAGCCGTCAATCGAGTTGATGACATCCGGGAAAACCTGCTGCCATTGCTCAAATGAGGGGCCGGTCAGATCGCTGAGGTGCGAGCCGCCCGTGCCCCAAAGCGCCATGTTTATCGCGCCAAGCGGGTTGATGGGTTGCGCGGCAGATGAGGCCAAGCCATTTTGCAAAGCCCCGCCCAGCCCAACATACACCACCAGCAAAATCGCCAGCGGCGCAAGCCCAATTAGCACGGGCTTTACTCTCAGCGTTTGGCGGAAGGCCACCGCGAGCGCCAGCAGCACGGGCGCAAACAAAAACCCGGCCAGGTGCGCCCCCGCCGCAAGCGCCATCCCCCACCCTGCGATGGCCCAGCCGCGCGGGTTTTTGGCCTGCGCAATTTCCATCACGCCCCAGATAAAAAGAAGCGTGAACAGGGGCAGCGGCGCAACCCACGTTTTGCGGGCGAATTGCACCGCCCAGGGCGCGGCGGCAAAAAACAAGCTGGAAAGAAAGGCTACGCGCGAATCAAAAAAACGCAGGCACAGCGCAAAACACGCGCCAACCGCCGCCACATCCAACACCGCGCGAAAAGCCGCCACCGCCAAAATGCTTTTGCTCAACAAATACGGCACCGCCAGCAGATACAGCATGAGCGGCGGGTGATTGAGCGCAGAGCCGCTGAATGGCTCCAGCGCCAGCAAATGCCCTTGCGTAATTTGCATGGCAAAAACCGGCGCGGCGGCTTCGTCGTAACGCAGGTCAATCAGGTCTAGTGATTGCAAGCGCAAAAACGCGGCCAGCGCAAGAATGGCGAGGAGGGCGAGGGTGCGAGGTTTCACGGGCAATCAGCGCCCGGAGCGGTTTTCCAACGCTCCGGGCGCTTGGGAATTACGCCTCAACAATCTCAACCGAGATTAGTTTTTCGCCGGGGTCGCGGGCGCGCATGGGGTCGCGCTCTGGGATGGCGTTGACCACATCCATGCCCTTGATGACTTTGCCAAACACGGTGTGCTTGTTGTCCAGCCAAGAGGTTTCAACGTGGGTGATGAAGAACTGCGAGCCGTTTGTGCCGGGGCCGGCGTTCGCCATGCTCAGAATGCCGGGGCCGTTGTGCTTGAGCGTAGGATGGAACTCATCGGCAAAGCGGTAGCCGGGGCCGCCGCGCCCGGTGCCGGTAGGATCGCCGCCCTGCACCATAAAGTCCTTGATCACGCGGTGAAAGGTTGTGTCGTTGTAAAACCCCTCGCGCGCGAGGAAGACAAAGTTGTTCACCGTTTGCGGCGCTTTGTCGGCAAACAGCTCAATCACGATCTCGCCCTTGCTCGTCTTGAGATGCGCGGTGTATTTCTTTTTGGGGTCAATCGCCATTGGCGGTTTTTGTGAATATTGTTTTGACATGGGGAGGATTTTA
>DAORUN010000032.1:3525-20468 GCA_035433205.1 Thermoflexales bacterium
AAATTTCCACTCGTCCACATCGCAGCGCGGCAGGTAGCCCAGCTTCATGTAAATGCTGTTAGAGGTCGGGTTTGCCAGATCGGTGAACAGCGTGGCAAAATTTTTGCCGCTGTCCAAAATAAGCTGGCTGAGGCGCGCCACGCAATTTGAGGCATAGCCTTTGCCGCGAAATTGCGGTGGCGTGTAAACCGGGCCAATGGTTGCGCCATGCGGCGTCGAACGCCCTCGCGCGGCCAACGAGACCAGTTGACCGGCGTCTTCCCAGACAAACACATCGCCAGAGGCCACGCGCAAATGGGCATTGCGCCGCGTGCTTGGTTCATCGCCAATCACGCCCGCCTCTTTCGTAAATTCCCAATACCAGTCCTCAATCAGCGCAGTTTCAGCCTCGGCGGCCATGCGGAACTTGCCAGGGCATGGCGCGGGCGGGGTCACTTTACGCAGTTCGTAAATTCGTTCGCGGAGGGCTATTTGGGCGGTTACGGGCCGCATCTTTTGCCAAATATCAATAAAGACCGCGGCCACATCGCGCAAGGCCAAAACACCGGGCGGCAAAATGCTAAACGCGGCCACGTCACGCGCAATCAGGCGCAGAGCTTCATCAAATTCTGTGTTTGGGCGAACCCACACCACCACGTTATATGGCGGGGTCATCATGGCCGCCGCAACCGGCCCAGACCCATCGGCCACCACCGCAAAATATGGCGATGGATACAGCTCTGGATGAGAAATGCAGCGCAAACTGATGCCATACATCAGGCCATTGGCAACTTCGTCCTGCTCAAACGGCAAACGCATCACCCCCAGAAAAGTTTCCGGGCTGTTATATCGCGTCAAATTCATTTTTTAGCCTTCTTTTTTGCCAGTTTTTGCGCCAGTTTCTTTGCGGCTTTTTTTGTTTTTTTCTTTGTCTTTTTTGTTTGCGGGTTTGCGGCAGACAAAACAGAAAGTTTGTTGATGGATGGGTTTAGCTGCGGGTTCCAAATCCGCTGAACAACAAACCACGCGGGCACAAACCCTTCATCCCCTTCAATGTCACGCGCATAAAGCCACTGGCCTTCCACGTTTATTTTTTTGATGGCTGTATCAAAATCACCCAGCACAAGCAACTCGGCGCCTTTTGGCAGCGTTTTGATCACCGCGCCATCCAGCGAGGCCGTTTGACGCATTCGCAAACCACCCCTGCGCCATTCATCCACGGCTCGCACCACCAGCCTGGCTGGCGCCGTGCCAGCATGTCCTGTCAGCCATACCACCGTGCGGATGATGTTCTGCGCGTCTCCGGCAAACCCGTATTCGGTCAGCAACGAGCGGTCGTTTCCCTGCCCTGGCTTTGGCCACGGATCATAAATGCCGTAATCGTTGCCGCGCTGCTCGTAAAGCACCACCCAGTGTTCCTGCATTCCCGGCACTGGCGAAAAGTCCAGCTTAACAATGGCCGGAACACCCGCCTGCAATTGGGCATTGATGCGCTCGATTGGCGCGCCGTTTGCGCACGCATCGTAATCGCTGAACTTCAAATCCTTCAGCGCGCCTTCAACGCCCGTCCATACCAACAGATTTTTTGTGTCTCCGGTGTAGCCAATATCTGGCCCCAGCGCCTTGAGTTTTTCGTTTAGCGTGCTGGGTGTTTCCGAAAACCCATTGCCATTGGCGACCATCGCCACATCGGTCAGCAAGCAGCCATGAAGGCCAATCGTGCTGCCCTGTGTGTTAAACCCCAGCGGCACATCAGCCCAGCGCGGGTCGCGTTGAGATAAAGGTTGTGTCTTGAACATGGAACAAAAGATGTAACGTGTAAAAAGATGCGCGCACTAAATTGCGCCTCACCCGTTACAGATTATTTTTTAGTGTTTTTGCCACCTCGGGCGGCACAAACGCTGCAAGCTCTTCTTCGCTGGCCTTGCGGATTCCTTCCACCGATCCAAACGCAATAAGAAGTTTTTTGCGTCGCATTGGCCCAACACCTTTGATAGCATCGAGCTTGGATGCCATGCCTATTTTCTCACGTTGGCGGCGGTGGCTGGTGATGCCATACCGATGCGCTTCATCGCGAACCCGCTGAATGAGATAAAACGCCTGGGACCGGCGCGGCAACAAAATGGACGTGGCGCGGTCTGGCTTAAACACTTCTTCTTCTCGTTTGGCCAGCGAGACCACTGGCACAATGTGCGCCAAATTAAATTCGTGCAAAACTTCATTTGCCACACCAAGCTGCCCCTTCCCGCCGTCAATCAGCAAAAGGTCTGGCAACACGGCAAAAGATGAATCTTCTTTTTTGGTTTTTAGCGCACTAGGCGTCCTTAGCGCCCCCGTCGCTGGGAGCGGCGGGGGCGCTGGATCACCATTTAGCGCTCCGGGCGATTTGACCGCCCGGGGCGCTGGGTCGGTCTCATCGTTGACCGGCGGGGGCGCTCCTGCATTTTGCAACTCTTTCCATCGGCCAAACCGGCGCCGCAAAGCTTGGCGCATACTTTCAAAATCGTTGGGGCCTTCAATATCTTTGATGTTAAATCGCCGGTAATCGCTCTTTTTGGCCGCGCCATGCACAAACACCACCATCGCGGCCACAATCGCCGTGCCTTGTGTGTTAGAAATATCAAAACATTCAATTCGGGTGGGCAGGCGTGGCAACTCCAGCCCTTCTTGCAATTCGCGCAACACCTCTTCCTGCTTGTGCGTATCCTCGGCCCACTGCGCCTTAAGCGAGGCCAGCGTCTCGGTGGCATTTTGCGCTGCCAATTCCACCAAGCCCTCATCCTCTTTGCCGTGTGGGATGGCTAACTGGACGGAGTCGCCTCTGCGTTGCCGCAACCAGCTCTCAATGATGTTGGCTTCCTCAATCTGCGCGGGCATCAACACTTCGGGCGGCACATAGCTGGCTTCGCCATAAAACTGTTTAACAAACGACTCCAGCACTTCCTCATCATTTTCGCCCTCGGCCCCATCCAGCACAAAATATTCCTGGCCGAGGAGTTTTCCGCCGCGCACAAACAGCACCTGCACACACGTATCGCCTTCGTTGCGGGCAAACGCAATCACATCTTGGTCTTTGCTCGCCCCGCTGATCACGCGCTGCTTTTCCACCACGTGCTCCAGCGCGCGCAGGCGGTCGCGCAGCTCGGCGGCGCGTTCAAACTGCATGTTCTCCGCCGCAAGCCCCATTTGTTTGCGCAGGTCGGTCAGCACGCGCTCGCTTTTGCCTTCCAAAAAATCGCACAGGCGTTGAATATTTTTGCGGTATTCCGCGCGGTTGATGGCCCCAATGCACGGCCCGGTGCACATTTTGATGTCGTAATACATGCAGGCGCGCTTGTCCTGCCCGGTAATTACGCGGTCGCAATTCAAAAACGGAAAGATGCGCCGCAGCACATCGCGCGTGGCATACACCGCGCGGGCATCGGTATACGGGCCGTAATACCGCGAGCCATCCCGCTCCACCCGGCGCGTCACCATCACGGTCGGAAAATCATCTTTCCATGTCACCCGCAAATACGGGTAGCGCTTGTCGTCTTTCAGGCGGATGTTGTAACGCGGGCGATACTGCTTGATCAGCTCGGCTTCTTGAATGAGCGCTTCAAGTTCGCTCCCGCGCACCACAAACTCCAACCGCGCAATATCCTTCACCAGCCGCCCAGTTTTTGGGTAGGTGACCCATGTGGTGGGGTTAAAGTAACTGCGCACGCGGTTGCGCAGGTTAACGGCTTTGCCAACGTAAATCACCTCGTCTTTGGCGTTGTAATAAATATAACAACCCGGCGAGGTGGGCAAATTTTTTACCGCCGCTTCAAGATGCTCTGGAACTGCCATTCAATCTTATTTTAAGTGCAAAGTATGCGCCACTCAAAATTACTTTACACCTTGCACTCACACAATCAGCATCGCATCGCCAAACGAGAAAAAGCGATACTTCTCCGCCACCGCCACGCGATACGCCTCGCGCATGAGATCCATGCCCATGAACGCGCCGATCATGGCAAGCAAGGTGCTCTTTGGCAAATGAAAATTGGTCACCAGCACATCTACCGCCTTAAACGCGTAGCCCGGCGTGATGTAAATGCTGGTCGCGCCTTCAAACGGGGAAATTCGCGAAGCGCCCGGAGCGCGTCCGAACAAGTTCGGCTGACCACTCCGGGCGCTTGATTCCAGCGTTCTGGCGCTGGTTGTGCCGATGGCGAACACGCGCCCGGCGGCGTTGTTCACCGCCTGGGCAGTTTCTGGCGAGACCGAACACCACTCGCCATGAATCTTGTGCGCCTCCACCGTCTCCTCGCCGATGGGTTTGAAGGTATCCAGACCCACGTGCAGCGTGACATACGCAAATGCCGCGCCGCGTTGCGCCAGGTCGGCCATCAACCCCGGCGTGAAGTGCAGCCCGGCGGTGGGCGCGGCAGCGCTGCCCGGTGGCTGGGCATACACCGTCTGGTAGCGAGCCTTGTCTTGCAGCGTCTCGTGAATATACGGCGGCAGCGGTACATGCCCAATGCTCTCCAAAAACGGCTCCACCGGCGCGTTAAACGTCACCATCCGCGCGGCGCTGCCTTCGCTCGGCTCGCCCTCATGCGGGGCCACATCCGCAAAAACGCCCGCGTCAAAGATCACGCGGCTCACGTTGCGCCCGCCCACCAGCGCCTTCCAGCGCGTGTCGGTTTGTTTTTCCAGCAGCAAAATTTCCACTTTGCCGCCGCTGGGTTTGCGCCCAAACAACCGCGCGGGAATCACGCGGCTGTTATTCGCCACCAGCACATCGCCGGGGCGCACATACTCGCGCAGGTCGTAAAAATGCTTGTGGGTGATGGAACCCGCGGCGCGGTCAATCACCATCAACCGCGAAGAGTCGCGCGGCTCCACCGGCCTCTGCGCGATCAATTCCGGCGGGAGGTGGTAGTCGAGTTGGGAGATGTGCATGATGGACGATGGACAATGGACGATGGACGATGAACCGGTTTTATCGTCCATCGTCTATCGTCCATCGTCTTCAGGCAAACTCATACATCCCCTGCACATCCGCGCCATGAAAGCGGGCGGTCTGATTTGTGGGCGCGAGGGGTTCATCGTAAAAGAAGGCGGGCAGATCGTCATCGGCCACATCAAACCCGGCCTGTTTGTTGAACTCATGCTCCATCCGCAAGGTGTCTTTGCCAAGCCGGAAATACCAATCCTCGCTCAGGTTTGTGCCGTGCATGGCGTTGATGCTGTTCATCACAAACGGCACATTGGTGTTGGTCACCGTGCCGCTAAAAATGCACAACCCCAGCGAATCAATCGCGGCCACTTTGATTTGCGCGGCGATGCTCAAATCGCGCAATTCGCCAATCTCTTTATCGCGGCTCTTGATGCGCGGCGCGTTGCCCGCGGTGTGATCCGCGCCCTGGGCGGTGGTCATCATGGTGATGCCCGTCACCTCAATCACGCGCGGGTCGTAGGCGCTGATGGCCTGCCGTTTGATGACTGGCGAGCGCTTGACGCCAAAATGATCGGCCACCCGCGCCGTGCCTTGCGCGTAGAGCTTTCCCGCTTCTGTGCCCGCGCGCACTTCTGCCAGCGCATTCGCCATAAACTTTGTGTCGCCAAACTGCGCCAGCCCGGCATCCATCAACACAGCCAGCATGGCCCCGGTTTCAATCGTGTCAATCCCCAGGTCGTTGCAAATGTAATTCAGCCCGGCCAATTCATCGGGGTCGGTGATGCCGCAGTTGGTGCCCAGCAGCCCCAGCGTCTCGTACTCCACCGGCGAGACCACTTCCTTGCCTTTGTCATCCGCATACACGTTGCTGCACTGAATGACACAACCGGGCATACAGGCATGCACTTGCTCGCCGCCGCGCGCGGTGTTCATTGGGCCAATAAAATCGCCGCCCATCTTAAATTTTTCGCCTTTGCTGGCATCGGCAATTTGCCCGCTGGTGAAGTTGCGCGTGGGCAAACCGCCAATCAAGTTGGTGTAATCGCCCATGCCCATCGTGCCAACGGCCTTATAAAAATTGTTCACCACTGAATCGGCCAACAGCATCTTGGAGTAATTCACAATGGATTCACGCGCGGCCTTGGGGTCATGAAAGCTGGGGGCGCGATCCATGTCCACCACAATCGCCTTCACTTTTTTGCTGCCCATCACCGCGCCCACGCCGCCCCGCGCCGCAATTCGTGCGGGGCGCCCGTCTTTGTCGCTGAAGGCAATCCCACCGAGCAAACCTTCATACTCGCCCACCGGCCCGCACAGGGCGATGGCGGCCTTTTTACCAAATTTGGCATGCAAAGTTTCGGCTGCTTCAAAATTGCCTTTGCCCAGCAGCCCGCCAGCGTCCTCAAAGCGGATGGCGCCATCTTTGGCAAAATGAATCACCACCCACTCGGCGCCCGCGCCATACAGGTCAATCGCGGCGATGCCAAGCTGACCCATCGCATACGCAAAATTGCCGCCGCCGTTGGCTTCTTTGATGCCCCCCGTGAGCGGGCTTTTGCAACCCACGCTGGTGCGGTTGGCGTTGCTGTATGTTGTGCCCGCAAACGGCCCCGCCGAAAAAAGCAGCGGGTTGTCTGGCGAGAGGCCATCCACCTGAGCGGCATTTTTTGCCAGCAGCGTTTTGGCGATGAGATACCGCCCCACTTTCACCGCATCCTCTTGATGAAGCTCGCGTGTCTTGATGCTCCGGTCAGACAGGTCAATTTCGATGTGTTTTCGCATGTTGGTTAAGAGGGCCAAAAGGTCTTGGAAATCCCTGGCTCTGCAATTAGCAAATTATCACATGCAAATCTAATGAGTGGGTGATAATAAGTCTTTCTGGAACACGTACTTTTTGTCGTGGACTTATAATCACGCAGACTTAGATCGTATTTCAAACAAGGTTGCATAGAACATGCCCAAAAGCGTTCGTAATAACATCATCCCAATGATTCTGATCGCGCTGGTGATCGGATACGCCATGCTGGCCTTTGCCCGCACTGGCACGTCTCGCACAGAAGAGACCAACATCAACATGCTGGTCAACGAGGTCAAGCAAAACAATGTAAAGACCTTGCTGGAAGCAGCAGATTATTCCAGTGTGCGCGTAGTGCGTAAAACCGGCAGCGAATTTGTTGTCACAAAGCCATCCAACCAAAACGCGCCAGAAATGCTGCGCGGTTCGTATGGCATCACCGCCGACCAATTGGCGAGTTTTGATTACCGGGTGGAAACCGTGCCGCTGCTCAGTCAGTTTTTCTCATCGGCTCTGTTTTACCTGTTGCCGTTGCTTATGATCGGCCTGTTTTTCTTTATGACCATGCGCCGGGCGCAGACAGGCGCAGATCAGGCGTTCTCGTTTGGGCGCAGCAAGGCGCGGCGAATGAGCAGCGAGACCCCGGTAGTCACGTTTGCGGATGTGGCCGGGTGCGATGAGGCCAAGGCCGAGCTTGTTGAGGTGGTGGAGTTTCTCAAATCTCCAGAAAAGTTTATTCAACTTGGGGCGCGCATTCCGAAGGGTGTTTTGCTGGTTGGGCCTCCTGGCTCTGGCAAAACCCTGCTGGCCAAAGCGGTTGCCGGCGAGGCCGGTGTGCCGTTCTTCAGCCTGTCTGGCTCGGAGTTTGTGGAGTTGTTCGTGGGCGTGGGCGCAAGCCGCGTGCGCGATTTGTTCGAGCAGGCTAAAAAAGCCTCTCCGTGCATCATCTTTATTGACGAGATTGACGCGGTGGGCCGCCAGCGCGGCGCTGGCTTGGGCGGCGGCAACGACGAGCGCGAGCAAACGCTCAACCAAATGCTGGTGGAGATGGACGGTTTTAACACCGAGACCAACGTGATTGTGATTGCGGCCACCAACCGCCCGGATATTCTTGACCCCGCCCTGCTCCGCCCCGGCCGGTTTGACCGCCGCGTGACGGTGGATGCCCCAGACGTTCTGGGCCGCGAGCAGATTTTGAAGGTTCACTCGCGCGGAAAACCCATCGCGGCAAATGTGGATATGAAGGCGATTGCCCGCCAAACACCGGGCTTTACCGGCGCGGATATTGAGAACCTTGTCAACGAGGCGGCCATTTTGACCGCCCGCGCCAACCGCAAGGAAATAACGCAAAAGGAATTGCAGGAAGCCATCGAAAAAGTGGCGCTGGGGCCAGAGCGCAAGAGCCGCCTGATTCCGCCCAAGTCGAAAGAGATCATCGCCTACCACGAGGCAGGACACGCCGTTTCTGCGGCCATGCTGCCAGAGTCAAATCTCTCGCTGCAAAAAGTGTCCATCATTCCGCGCGGTCAAACCGGCGGCGCGGCCTGGTATGCCCCCGAAGAAGAGGATATGCTGACCAACACCACGCGCAAGAGCATTGAGGCGCGGCTGGTGGTGAGCATGGCCGGGCGCGCGGCAGAGGAAATCATGTTTGGCGATGTGACCGCTGGCGCAGTGGCAGATATTGACAGCGCGTCATCTCAGGCGCGGGCAATGGTGCGCCGCTACGGCATGAGCGATGAGATTGGCCCGGTTTCCTTTGGCGACCGCCAGGAGCTGGTGTTCCTGGGCCGCGAGCTGAGCGAAGGCCGCAATTATTCCGAGAAAGTGGCCGAGACCATTGACAACGAAGTTATCAAGATTTTGCGCACGGCCTACCAGCGTTCCAAGCAGTTGCTGCTGGATAACAAAGAGAAGTTTGTGGCTGTGGCGCAAGCGCTTTTAGAGCGCGAATCTCTGGACTCGGTAGAGTTCCGCGAGATTATGGGCTTGCCCGCCCTGCCGCCGCCAGTGCCCACGCCCGGGACGTAAAGAAATCGGAGTGCAGAAGTCAGAAAAAGTATTCTGACTTCTGCACTCTGCATTCCTAATAGGCTTTAATCGCTTCCACCAGCCGCCGCACGCCCTCGTGAAGCATTTCTGGGGAAGGATTGGCAAAGCTGAGCCGCGCGGTGTTGGCTGGCCCCCCATTGGCATAGAACGAGAAACCGGGCACAAACGCCACCAACCGATCCAGCGCCAGGCGAACCAGTTTTTGTGAGTCAAAGTTGTCTGGCATGGTGAGCCACACAAACATGCCGCCCGCCGGTTTTGTCCAGTGGAATCCATCTGGCATTTGCTCTTCCAACGCCGACAAAAGCGCATCGCGCCGTGTCTTATACGTTTGCCGAATCAGCGGCACGTGGCGTTCCAGCAAGCCATCCACGCACACCTCATGCACAATCACCTGCGAAAGCGCAGAAGCGTGCAGGTCCATCCCCTGTTTTGCCAGCGTCATTTTGGCAACAACTTCTTTTGGCCCAACCGCCCATGCCGTGCGCAAGCCCGGCGAAACCAGCTTGCTAAACGTGCTCATGTAAATTACATGGCGCAATTCGCCATGCATTTGGCAATCTAGCGCGGCCAGCGGCGGCATGGGTTTGCCCTCAAACACCAGCTCGCCATACGGGTCATCTTCCACGATGGGCATCCCATATTTCGCGGCAATTTCAATCAGGCGGCGCCGTTTTTCCATGCTGATCGTCACACCCATTGGGTTTTGGAACGCGCTGATGGTGTACAAAAACGCGGGTTTCACGCCGCTTTTGAGCATGGCATCGAGCGCATCCACATCCAGCCCATCTTCTTCCATCTTGATGGGCAGATAAGCCGGGCGCAGCGGCGCCCAGGCGGTGATGACGCTCATGTAAGTTGGGTCTTCAATCGCTACCTGTGTGCCTGGGTCCAAAAACAACCGCCCAACAATGTCAATGGCCTGCTGCGAGCCAACGGTGATCTGAACTTGATCCGCGCCAATCTTGAAACCGTTGCCGTTCATGCGCTCGGCCAAATACTCACGCAAGGGCGTGTAACCCTCGGTCAGGCCGTATTGCAAAGAGTCAATTGTTTTTTGAATGATGGCTCGCTCAGAGGCGGCGGCGATGTCCTCCACCGGGAACACTTCTGGCGCGGGTGTGCCGCCCGCCAAAGAAATCATGCCCGGCTTGCGGGTCTCTTTGAAAATGATGCGCAGGGCAGAGCCGCGCATCTCGTTTGCGCCCGTTGAGAATCGTTGAGTCCAGTCTATGTTTGTCATGATAAAAAATAAAAGTTAGGGGTAAAAAAATTAATTCGTAATTCCAAGAAAGAGCGCATCTAAAACCAACCGCGCGTTGGCATTTTGGCTCAAATGTTTGCGGGCCAGCATCAACTCGCGCAAAATATGCGGGCGGCTCAGCGCATCGCTCTGGTCAAATTGAACAGCCTCGCGCACCTGGGCCATCCATTCATCCAGCCGCGCCTCAATATCCGGCATATCATCACGGGCCAGTTTTTCGGAGTAGGCAAAACGCGCGGTGCGGTTTGCCGCGGCCAGCGCGCGCAAATCATCACGCCATTTCTTGCGTTGTTCCAGCAGGGATGGGTCTTCCAGCGCGCGGATGGCCCAGCCCACCCGCCCACGCGCGTAATGCGCCAGCTCATCCGCGCGGGCGGGGTCTGCGCCGCGCCCAACCAGCGCCTGGGCAATTTCTTTTTCCGCAACCGGCCTCAGCGCCATCACCTGGCAGCGCGAAATAATGGTGGGCAAAAGGCTGTCTTGGTTGGGGGTGATGAGAACCAGAACCACCGCGGGCGCCGGCTCCTCCAGCGTTTTGAGGATGGCGTTTTGGCCTTCCACGCTGAGCAAATGCGCGTCGTTGATCACGCCCACCCGCCGCGCGCCCTCGCCCGGCGCCCGGCTGAGCGTTTGCATCAACTCGCGTATTTGTTCAATGGAAATTTTGGATTTCTCGGCTTGCTGCTCCACCCACGATAAATCTGGGTGTTTGTTTTGCAGGGCCAGCCGCCGCGCACGGGCGGGGTCTGCGGCGCCGCGCGAAAGAAGCTCGGTCGCGAGTTCTCTCGCCAAAGTGGCTTTGCCAACCGATGCCGGGCCAACAAATAAATGCGATTGCGCCAGCGTGTCACGCTCAATTGCCGCGCGCAATTTTTTTGCCGCCCATGCGTTGCCAATCAGGTTCATGCGGCGGCCATTATCCCATCAGCAAAGAGGGGCCGCGCAGGTCTGTGGACTCCACCCCACGGATGGAGTCCACCGCTCACATTTACTTTGCAAATGCCCGCTTGAACTTGTCGCTCACACGGTAAATCAAAAACGCAATCACGCCCACAAAAATCAAGAAGACGAGCGGCAGGAAGATGGCGAGGAGCGAGCCAACCAGCGAGGTGACATCCTCGGCCACGCTGATGACGGGCGCGCCAATACCGAGCGTGGTGGCGTTTACCACCGGGCGAGCCGCTGCCTTGGCCGCGTGTACGCCAAAGGCCATCACCAGACCCAGCGCCAGCGAAAGCTCTGGCGACATGTTGCCAATGGCGCCAGAGTTGCCCGCGAACAAAATCGCGCCAGCAGCCGGGCGCACCAGCGTTTGCACCACGTCATTTACGTGATCCGCGCCAGGCACCTTGTCTACCGCGACCTCAATCACCAGCAACACCACCAGCGCAACCATAACCAGCGGGTTAGACAAAACGTCAAACGGCGCGTTCAGGTGAATCACACCCAGCTTGCCCAGCACCGAGACCAGCAGCAAGGGGATATAGGCATTCAACCCGGCGGAACCAGCCAGACCAAAGGCAGTAATAACTTGAGAAATATCCATCTAAAAAATTCCTCCAAAAATGGAATTATGACGAAAGATGGAAACCCGGCCAGCGGCCGTCCTCCGTCTTCGCTCTTCCGTCTATATTTTTACGAATCACTCCGCAAAAATGTTGCGGCATCAATGCAAGATTTGCGATAGAAAAAGTTTCGTGCGCTCCATCTCCGGGTTTTTAAAGATTTTGTCCGGGGGGCCCATCTCCACCAGTTGCCCCTGGTCAAATAACGCCACGCGATTCGCCACATTGCGGGCAAAGCCCATCTCGTGGGTCACACACACCATCGTCATGCCAGACTGGGCAAGGTCGGTCATCACGTCCAGCACTTCCTTGATCATCTCCGGGTCCAACGCAGACGTTGGCTCGTCAAACAACATGATGCGCGGCTGCATGGCGAGGGCGCGGGCAATGGCCACGCGCTGCTGCTGCCCGCCAGAAAGCTGGCTGGGAAATTTATCTGCCTGCTCTGGTATGCCCACCCGTGTAAGAAGCTCGCGGGCAATTTGCTCGGCTTTTTCGCGCGGCCATTTGCGCACCTGGCGCGGGGCCAGCATGATGTTTTCCAGCACAGTGATGTGCGGGAACAAATTGAACTGCTGAAAGACCATCCCGGTCTCCATGCGAATTTTCTCAATGTTGCGAATATCGCGGGTCAGCTCAGTCCCATCCACCACAATGCTGCCTTGCTCGTGCGCCTCCAGCCGGTTGAGCGTGCGGATGAAGGTGGACTTGCCAGAGCCAGACGGCCCCATGATGACCAGCACCTCGCCTTTGTACACGTCAAGATCAATTCCGCGCAGGGCTTCAAAATTGCCATACCATTTGTGCACATTACGGCAGATGATGATGGGTTCGCCAGTTTGTGTTTCGCTCATTTTGCTTAAATATCCAACTTGGTTGAACAGGACACACAGAATTTTACGCGATGTGAAAAATAAAAAGAGCGACCTGCCCCTCGGTCGCTCTTTATTTGTTCCGTCTGTTTTGGCGGATGGAAACCGCTCAGGCGATCTGCTTCACAATTGTCGCGAACGCATCTGGCTCACGCGCAGCCAGCTCGGCCAACGACTTGCGATTCAGCTCAATTCCCTTGGCCTTGAGGCCGGCGATCAGCTTGCTATACGTTGTGCCATTCAAGCGCGCAGCCGCGTTGATGCGCAAAATCCACAACTTGCGGATCTCTCTGCGCTCCAGACGGCGGTCAATCGTCGCGTAAGACAGCGAGTGCAATTTAGACTCGGTTGCCTTGCGCACATGCTTGTGCTTTGCGCCAAAATGGCCCTTGGTTACTTCAAGAAGCCGGTTGTGCCTGCGTCGGGCTTTTACGCCACCTTTTACTCTTGCCATATTGTCCCTCGTTTATTTATCCTTGAGATATGGCGCAAGCATTTTGATACGCTTGATCTGCGCCTTGCCCTGCACAGGGAACATCTCTGGAAATTCGCTCTTCACGCGGGATGGCTTCTTGCGGCGCAAGTGACTCTTACCCAGACGGGTTCGCATCACCTTGCCGGTGCCTGTCACGCGGAAGCGCTTGCTTGTGGATTTGTGTGTTTTGATTTTAGGCATTTCTCTCCAAAAGATGCGGCCTGTCAGTCATCGAGGCTCCGCTAAAAACCGATGACCGGTCTGGCTCGCATCACACTCATTCAGGGCAGGCCGTATTGCTCCTCGGCGCGCTTGTTGCGCGTCTTTTCCCGGTTGGCGAGCTTCTTCTCACGCTCTTTGTGCTCTTGCAAGCGCTCAACTGGGATGGGCGCGGGCTGCTCGGCAGATGTGGTCTCATCGTCATCGTCGTCATCCTCTTCGGTGTCGGCGTCCAAATCAACCGCTTCTTCCGCAAAGCCCTGCGCTTCGTCTTCTGCGCGCTCCGCCTGAATGCGATCCTGCGTAGATTTCAGGTTGGCGGCGGCCAGCGTTGCGGCGGTTGGGGCCAGCACCAGGTTCATGGTTTTTGCTTCCATGCTGGGCGGAACCTCCACAAGCGCAAGGTCTGCCGTCTCTGCAACCACGCGGCGCATCATTCTTTCGGCCACATGCAAAAGGCGATCCTCTCTGCCCTTGAACTTCAACTGTATTTTGACTTTGTTGCCTGCCGCCAGAAAACGCCGCGCTGCGCGAATCTTAAAGGTCAGGTGATGGTCGCTCGTCTTCGGGCGAATCCGCACCCCTTTAAGCTCGAACTGCTTTTGCATTTTCTTCGCCTCGCGCTCCTTCTTCTCCCGCTCGTACTGAAATCTTCCAAAGTCAAAGATTCTGCACACAGGGGGATCGGAGTTGGGCGCAACCTCAATCAGGTCAAGGTGCTTGCGCCGGGCCATGTCAATGGCATCGCGAGTGTCAACCACGCCTTTGTTCGACCCATCGGCATCAATTAAGCGCACGGTTGGCACGCGAATTTGATTGTTGATCCGATATTGCGGCGTATTGTTATATTGCTGTCTTGGCGGCGGTATAAGTCTTCCTCCTCTGCCGCTTTCCGGCAGAACTGCTAGATTTTCTGTTATTTTGAACGCTGGATTATACCGCAGGGGATGCGGGTTTTTAGTTAATGGTTAATGGTTGATGAGCGTGGAATAAACCAATCACCCATCAACCAACAGCCACTTGTAAAGCTAGAGGGCTTCCACCACCAGCTCGGCCACATCTTTCACCTGCATGGGCGCGCCAGCGGCGGCGTTGGCATCGTTCAACATGCGGGCGCAGAACGGGCAGCCAATGGCGAGGGTCTTCGCGCCGGTGGCCCTGGCCTCATCAAACCGCACCAGGTTAACCGCCGCCGTGCCATGCTCTTCTTCCTTCCACACCTGCGCCCCACCCGCGCCGCAACAAAACGAATCGGCCTTGCTGCGCTTCATCTCAACAAGGGTTGCGCCCGTGTCGGCCAGCGCCTCGCGCGGCGCATCGTATATCTTGTTATGCCGGCCCAAATAGCACGGGTCGTGGAAGGTCACGCTGTCCAGCATCTTCTTGCTGTCAATCTTCAGCTTGCCCTCGCCCACCAGCTTGTTGATGAACTGGGTGTGGTGCATTACGTTAAAGTGCGCGCCAAAATCCTGGTATTCCTTACCGATGGTGTGCAGGCAGTGCGGGCACCCTGCGATGATCGTCTTTTTGTCCGCGCCCACGCCGTTCAGCGTTTCAATCACCATCTTCGCCATTTCAAAAAAGAGGTATTCGTTGCCAGCGCGGCGGGCCACATCACCCGTGCAGGTTTCCATGTTGCCCAGCACGGCGTAATTCACCCCCGCCTTGTGCAAAATTGTGGCGATGGCCCGCGCAATCGCCTGGGCGTTGGGGTCAAACGCGCCTGCGCACCCCACCCAATACAACACCTCAAAATCTGGGTTTTGCTCAACGGTTGGCACCTCAAAATCCAGCGGCTGCGTCCACGCCATGCGATCCTCGCTCATTTGCCACGGGTTGGCGTTGCGCTCCATGCCGGTGAAGGCGCCCTTGAGCTGCGCCGGGAACTGGCTGTCCATCAACACCTGGTCGCGCCGAAGATTCATGATGTCAAACATTGGCTCGTTGCCCACCGGGCATACCTCCACGCACGCGCCGCAGGTGGTGCAGGCCCACACCGCGCTTTCGCTAATCGCAAAATCCATCAGCGGCGCAGATTCGCCGCCGGTCGCCAGCGCCTTAAAGTTGTCGCGGATGTAATACCGCTTGTTAATCTCCAGCGCGGCGGGCGAAAGCTCTTTGCCGGTGGTATAGGCCGGGCAAGCCTCGGCGCAGCGGTTGCACATGATGCACGAGAACGCATCCACCAGGTGCTTTTTTGGCAATTCGGTCAGCGTCTTTACGCCAAATTTTTCAATGCTCTGGTCGTCAAAGTTGATGGGTTCAAGCGCGCCCAAGGCCTTGCGCTCTGGCTTTGTGGCGATGTTAAACGGCCCCATAAACAAGTGGGCGTGTTTTGTGTAGGGGAAATACGGCAAAAAGCCAAGTATCAGCCCCAGCGCCAGCCACCAGCTCACATGACGGCCAATTTCTAGCGCACTTGCAGATAGCCCAGCCAACGGCAAAGAGAAAAGTGTGGCAAAGGGTCTGAATACATCCGGACCTTCTTGCGCCACCGCAAACGCCGACCCCAGCAAGCGGAAGCCGACGTGCAGCAAGATAAATGTGGCCACAATCAGCGAATCACGGCGGATGCCCTCGCGCGCGCCATCCAGCATTTTGACATTCTCGCGAATGGTGAGCGCCTTGTCTTTCTTCACAAACCGGCGGACTAAAAAGTAAATCACGCCAATCAACACGCTGGCGGTCAGCAGGTCGGTCACCAGCCGGTAGATGGGGCTGAGGACGGCCATGCCCGGAAAACCCGCAAGGCCGTGCAGGTCAAAGTAGCCCTCAATCACATCAAACACGTTGACCAGCAAATAAAAAATAAACCCCAGCGCCACGCCGTTGTGAAAGATGGACACAATTTTGCGGTGGCGCAAAATGCCGCCCTGGGTAAACAACGCTTTGATGCCCTGCCATATCCGGCGCGATGGGTTGTCAAAGGCCAGCTTGCCCGTGCCGCGCTCAATCACTTTTATCATCTGCCCAAAGGTGATATACGCGCCATACAGCGAGGCGGCCACAACAAACACAAACAGGATTTTTTCAATGGTGGTCAGCATGATTTCTGCCGCCGATTATCGCCCGGTTCAGGCTTTAGCGCAACTGCTGCCAGAATCTCATCCTGTTACATCTCACCCTTCCACACGGTAGCCCACCCCGCGCACAGTTTGCAAAACGGCGGGCTGAGATGGGTCGCGCTCAATCTTCTCGCGCAGCCAGCGGATGTGAACATCCAGCGTGCGCATGTCGCCCTCAAAATCGTAACCCCACACCTGGGTGATGAGAAACTGGCGGGTGAGCACGGCCCCCTTGTTGCGCATGAGCGTCGCCAGAAGTTCAAATTCTTTGTAACTCAGTTTGACCTCTTCACCATTCACGAAAACACGGTGCGCCGTGAGATCCATCGCCACCTGCCCGGCCTGCAAGCGCGGGTTGGCCGCGCGGCTGGAGCGGCGCAGCGCGGCGCGGGCGCGGGCCATCAACTCGTTCAAGCCAAAGGGTTTGACCACGTAGTCATCCGCGCCGCTCTCCAGCCCAATCACTTTATCTGGCTCAGACCCGCGCGCGGTGAGCAAAATAATTGGCGCTTCGGTCTCTTTGCGCAAAATGCGGCACAACGAGAGGCCATCCATGCCGGGAAGCATGACATCAAAAATGCACAAATCGGGTTTCTCGGCGCGGGCCACGCGCAAAGCTTCTTCGCCATCCGGCACGGCAAATACCTCGTAGCCTTCCGCCCGGAAGTGCCCCGCCACCAGATCCAGCAGCGTGCGCTCGTCTTCAACAATCAAAATTTTGCTCATTCAA
>DAORUN010000032.1:20568-28168 GCA_035433205.1 Thermoflexales bacterium
CAATCCGTCATTGATTTGGCGTGTAGTCTTTTAGCTCGCCCGTGGCCGCAAAAATGACGCGCTCGCACAGGTTGGTGGCGCGGTCGCCAATGCGCTCCAGATTGTGCGCGATCCAAAGCAAGTAAGTGGCGCGGGGAATCGTGCTGGCATCACCCATCATATAGGTGAGCAGCTCGCGCAAAATCTGGGTGTTGAGCAAATCCACTTCCTCATCTTGAACCACCGCCGCCCGCGCCATATCGGCATCCAGCTTGACAAACGCATCCAGCGCGGTGTGCGTCATCTCGCACACAATATCGGTCATGCGCGGAATATCCACCAGCGGTTTGAGCAGCGGCTCGCCACCCATGCGCACCACGATGGACGCGATGCCCGCCGCGTGGTCGGCCATGCGCTCCAACTCCACGCCCATGTGCATCGAGGCCACAATCACCCGCAGGTCGCTGGCGGCGGGCTGCTGGCGGGCAATGCACACCAGACACTCGTTCTCAATTTTGTAGCGCAGTTCGTCCGCGCGGTCATCGGTGTCAATCACAATTTGGGCCAGGCTCACATCGCGGTCTTTCAGCGCCTGAACCGCGCGGCGAATCTGATCTTCGACCAGACTGCCCAGCCGCAAAATATCTCCGCGAATAATGTTGATCTCGCGGTCAAAACCGGGGCGTGTGGATGTGTTCATAAAAGTGCAAAGTGCAAAGTGCAAAGCATGAATCGTCGCACTTTGCATTAATTAGCCAAATCTTCCCGAAACGTAATCTTCGGTGCGTTTGTCTTTTGGGTTGGTGAAAATCTTTTCGGTCACGTCAAACTCAATGCACTCGCCGGCGCGGTCTGGGCGCATCATCATCATGGCGGTGAAGTCGCTCACACGGGCCGCTTGCTGCATGTTATGCGTCACGATCACAATTGTGTAATCCTTCTTCAGTTCCTGCATCAATTCTTCCACGCGAATCGTCGCCACCGGGTCCAGCGCGCTGCACGGCTCATCCATCAGCACCACCTCTGGCTGCACGGCGATGGCCCGCGCGATGCACAAGCGTTGTTGCTGCCCGCCCGAAAGCGCCATCCCCGATTGTTTGAGTTTATCCTTCACCTCATCCCAAAGGGCGGCCCGTTTCAAACTGGCCTCCACAACCCCATCCAACTGAGATTTTGGAATGCGCCCGTATAGTTGCACGCCATACGCCACGTTGTCGTAAATGCTTTTGGGGAAGGGATTAGGCCGCTGAAAAACCATCCCCACCCTGCGGCGCACGTTCACCACATCCACGCTGCGGTCATACAAATCCTCGCCGTCCAGCAAAACCTTGCCCTCCACGCGCGAGCCAGAGACCAAATCGTTCATGCGGTTGAGCGACCTGAGCAAGGTGCTTTTGCCGCACCCGCTTGGCCCAATGATGGCCGAGATCGTGCGGTCATACACCGGCAGGCTCACCTCGCAAATGGCGCGGAACGCCCCGTAATACACCGAGACTTTTTCAAGCTGCATTTTTGTCGGCAGCCCGGTCTGGCCGGTCTGGGTAGAAGTGATGGGATTCGTGGTCAAGTTCAACATCTAATTTAATGTCTATTTCGCGCCAGCAAACGCGCGCCAAGATTCAACGCAAAAACAATCGCCAAAATCACAAGCGCAATCGCCCACGCCTGGCTGTTCCGCGCGGGCGATGGGTCAATGGCGTATTTAAACATCACCAGCGGCAAGGCGGCAATTGGCTCACCCAAACTGGTTGACAAAAAATTGCTGCCCTGCGCGGTGAGCAAAAGCGGGGCCGCCTCGCCAGATACGCGAGCCACCGCCAGCAAAATACCCGTCAAAATGCCAGACAGCGCGGCGGGCAACATCACCGAGAACATCGTCTTCCACTCCGGCGCGCCCAGCCCCAGCGAGCCTTCTCGCATGGCGCGCGGCACCAGCTTGAGCATTTCCTCGGTCGTGCGCAACACAATGGGCAACATCATCATCGCCAGCGCCACGCCGCCCGCCAACGCGCTGTATCCGTTACCGCTCACAAACAAGGTATACACAAACAACCCAACCACAATTGAGGGCAACCCAGACATCACATCGGTGCTAAACCGAATCACCAAACCCAGCGTTGTGTTGGGGTGTTGGGCGGCATAAATCGCGGCAAACAAGGCGATGGGGATTGAGATGGCAGAGGCAATGCCAATCAGCACAAAGCTGCCCAAAATGGCGTGCAACACCCCGCCCCCGCCGCGCGTGAGCGGCATGTAGCTTTGGGTGAAGAATTCTGGCGTAAGCGCGGGCAACCCGCGCGAGATCACCTCCACGATGATCCAAATTAGCGGGATGGTGGCGAGCGCAGTTGCCACCAGCGTGCTACCCAGCAATACCGCGTTCATCGTCTTTCGCCTGCGGATGGAAGTTTGACTAATTTTCATGATCTTTGCTCCGGGTTTCGCCGAGACACGCTCCACACCAACGCGCGCGCAAAAAGATTGAGCAACAAGCTCACCACAAACAGCAACAACCCAATTTCCAGCAACGCGCTGGAATACACCGGCGAACTGGCCTCGCCCCACTCGTTCGCAATCACGCTAGACATGGTGTAGCCCGCATTCAAAATAGATGATGGCATTTGCGAGACATTGCCGATGGTCATGGTCACAGCCATCGTCTCGCCCAATGCGCGGCCCAGCCCCAAAATCACCGCGCCCAAAATGCCAGAAAGGCCATACGGCACCAACACCCGCAAAATGGTTTCGGATTGAGTCGCGCCCAAGCCAAACGAAGCCTCGCGCTGGGCGCTTGGAATCGCCAAAAACACATCCCGCGAAATAGACGTGATGGTCGGGATAATCATCACCGCCAAAATAACGCCCGCCGCAAAAATAGACGGGCCAAAGAACGGCCCGCCAAACACCGGCAACGCCGCGCCAAAGGTGTTCATCAAAAAATTGCCAATGGGTTTTACAAAATTGGGGATGAACACAAAAATGCCCCACAACCCATACACCACGCTCGGCACCGCCGCCAGCAGCTCAATCATTGTGCCGATGGGTCTGCGGAGCGCGGGCGGGCAAAGCTCGGCCAAAAAAATCGCAATGGCCAAACCAAACGGCACGGCGATGAGAACTGCGATCAGCGAAGTGAGCAATGTGCCCGCGATAAACGGCAACGCGCCAAAAACGCCCCCGCTGGGATTCCATCGCTCGCCGGTGATAAACCCCGCGCCCGCGCTGGCCCGCGCCGCGCCCGATGCCTGCCAGAGCATGATGCCCACGCCCGCGATGAGCGCAATCAGCGCCACCGCGCTTGCAACCAGCAAAATGCGGTAAAGCAGATCGCCATGCGCAAATACGCGCTCAAAGGTGGTTTGTTTTTTGGCGGGGGTCATGTTGGCTTTAGCGCCCGGAGCGTGTCCCAACAAGTTGGCTGACCGCTCCGGGCGCTGGCTTGTTTTACTTCAACACCGGCTGCCCATTGCACGTCACGGTCTTGAGCGCATTCAACGAAAGCGTCTGCGTGTCTTTGCCCAATGGCGCGTAAAGCAGCTTGCTGGCTCGGTCCGTCGCCGCCGCATCGGTCAAATTCCACGACAGCCAGCTCACCAGCTTTGTGGCTTTGGCGCAATCGGTGTAATCCTTGTTCAGGATAATGTAAGTGAATCCCGCAATCGGCCAGGCATCGGCGCTGGCGCTGTTCACAATATCCGCCGCGTTGCGGTCGCTAAACTTTGCGCCAGTGGTCGCCGCGGTTGTGCTGGCGATGGTGGCATCAATTTTCTTGCCCGCCGGGTTCACCATTTGCGCATACGGAATTTTGTTGTTTTTGGCGTAGGCCAGCTCAACATAGCCAATGGCGCCCGCTGTTTTTTGCACCGCCGCCGCCACGCCCTGGTTGCCGCTGCCGCCCTGCCCGCGCTTAAGTTTGTCGGCGGGCCAATCCACCGTTGTGCCTTTGCAGGGGTTCACGGCGGTCTTCCAGGTTTCGCTGGCCGCGCACAAGTAAGTGGTAAAAATGCTGGTCGTGCCAGAGCCATCCGAGCGATGCGCCACGTTGATGGTCATATCTGGCAACTTAAGGCCGGGGTTCAGCGCGACGATGGCTGCGTCGTTCCATTTCTCAATCTTGCCAGCATAAATATCGCCAATGGTCTTGCCATCCAAAAACAATGCATCGGTCACATCTGCAAGGTTGTAAATGACAACGACCGCGCCAGCGACCATTGGCAGTTGCACCAGCGGCTTTTGCTTGGCTTCGTCATCGCTCAATGCCGCATCCGACCCGGCATAGTCCACCGTGCCCGCCAAAATATCCTTTTTGCCCTGGCCGCTCCCGCCGCCAGAATAATTTATCGCCGCCACCGGGTCCACCTGCGAGTAGCCAAACGCCCAATCCTCGTACAACGGCTGGGGAAAGGTCGCGCCAGAGCCGTTCAGCTTGATGGAGCCTTTGGGTTGCGCGGGGGCTGCACCGCCACACGCAGCCAAGATCAATCCAAATGCGGCCAAGCCGCTTGTAAATTTCATATTCATGTTTTCTCCTAATGCTTTCTATTTCAAACCAGCATCAGGCTATGCTTTTCTGGTTAAGCATTGTTTAACATCCGTGTTAAGAAGGGATTAAGCGAGGATGCCGTTATTTTTGAACAGACACTTTATCTGGCACAAGCACCGAGCCATACATTTGTTTGGATGGGGCGCTGGCAAACGTGGGCGGGCGCTGGCCGGTGGCCGGGTCATACAAGCCAATAAACACCGGATACGGCCCCGCGCCCGCGTTTGGCGAGACAGCAAAATACTGCGTGTCCTCCACCACCTCATCTTTTTTCCAGCAGGTGGTGGGGTATTTCTCGCCCACCGGGATCGAATCTGTTTGCGCCACCCGCGCCTGATCGGTTTCATCCTGCGCCACATGCACAAAAGATTTGAACGAGGCATCCAGCGGCGCGTCTGATTTGCGCTGCCAGAACAAATGCACCCGCGACTCCCGGCCTTGTTTGAGCGGCTCAAACCAATACCCCAGCAGCGCAATTTGCCCGCTTGCGCCAAAGCGCGTATCCACCAGCGTGGCGTTAGATGGAATTTGCGCCGATTCGTGCTTTTGCGGCGGGATTCCAATGTCAATCATCGGCTTGAGCACGGCGCCCATCACCAGCGTTTGCACAGACAAAGCGCCAAGCAGGGCAAATTGGGCGTTTCGTCCGCGCTGGGTGATGGCAATTGCGGCCGCCGCGCAGGCTACCGCGCCAAAAAACATCCAAACGCGCCCGGTTTCGCCGCGCGCCACGTGCATGAGCGAGAGCGCCGCCAGCGGAACCAAGAACGCGGCGGTCAGCGGCGCGGCCTTGCGCCATCCTGCCAGCGCAACCACCGCCAACGGCACGCCAACAAAAGTGATGGCGTCCCAGGGATGCCAAAACACAAACGGCCAAAATGGGAAATCAATGCCAAGGTGGCTGTCAAAAATCGCCTTGTAAAGCGTGATGGGGTTGAGGCCAAACGCGAGCCAGCAGAAAAGCCAAACGGACAACGCGCCAAGCACAACCAGCGCGGCCTGGGCCAAAAGAGATGGGAGACGGGAAGCAGTAAACCCGCCGCCTGCCGTTTGGAATAGCCGCACAAGCGCATACACCGCGCCGATGAGCGCGATGGGCGCCGCGCCAAAACTGGCAAATGTGGCAACCGAGAGAACCAACCCGCAAAAAAGGGCGTGGCGCAAAGAGCGCTCGGTCACCATGCGCTCTACAAAATACAAAACCAGCGCGGTGGCCAGGTTAAACCCGCGATCCAGTTGCGCCACCCAAATGCCCATGCCGGGCATCAGCATGTAAAACACCGCGCTCCACGCCGCGGCTTTTTGCCCGGCCAGCCGCCGCACCAACGCGAACAGCGGGATGACGGGCAACATCGCCAGCGCAAATTCCATCAACATGCCAAATAGCCCGCCCGCCATTTGCCCGCTGGGAGAGTTGACGCTGAGCAGCGAGTTGCAACTGTATGGCCGAAACCAGTTTGCCACTTGCGCGGCCAGGCCCGGCACAAGGTTGAACAACATGCTGCCAGCGGTGAAGATGAGCGATAACCCGGGTGGGTGGCGCATTTGGTGGACGGGATACGTGGGCGACCGCGCGGCGTAATTGCCAATAAAATCGGCAATGTTGGTGATGGGCGACCCGACTGTCCAGTAGCCGCCCGCTTTCCACGCATATGTGCGCTGGGCAATGGCTACCAGCGCGTCATCTTCGGCCATGGCGGTGATAGCGATGTGCAGGGCAAGGCCACCCATAAACACCAGCGCGAACAACGCAAGGAGTTGCCTGCGGCTGGCCCGAACCCCAGCAAACGATTGAACAATGCGCCACGCCAACGCGCCATACCCCAGCAAAAGCGCGGCGGTGGCGGCCAGCGCGGGCGCGTTTGGCGGCGTGCGCTCCCAAAGAATGAGCAGGTCGCGGTTGGGGTAAAACAGCAAAAAGCCGATGTAGATCAACGTCGGCAGTACAATCAACGCAATAAATTTGCGGCTCTTCATGTGATGAAAGAAGTATATCCGTGCTGAGAGGGCGATGGATGAAATTTTCACCAGCCGCCCGTAATTAAAAATGACCCCAAAACTTGCCTTTCGTTTTATTTTTGCAGCGCTAGCGTTTGGCCTGCTGATTGTCACCGCTGGTCTGGGCATCAGCCGCCTCCAGCAACAAACCGCCGCCGCCCCGGTAGACATCACCCAAATGACCGAGGCGCAACTGGCGGCGGGCAGAATACGGCTGGACGCCGACGGCAATGGCGCGCAGGTGTTTGATGGCACATCGGTGAATGTGCGGGCGCAACCCTGGCCGCCGGTGGCTGGTCAGGCGGAGGAGGTCCGGGTGGTCGTCATCTCGGCCGATCATCGGGTTTTGCGCGGGCTGCGCCCCACCCTGTTTTTAGCGCGGGATGGACAGACAGAGACGCCCACTCAGCCGCTGGCAGAAAATGCGGATGGCTCGTATTCCATCCGCACATCCCTGCTCCAGCCCGGTGTGTATCGCGGGCAAATCAGCATTCCCGCGCAAAATGATGTGCTGGTGATTTTGCTGGAGCTGAACGCAAAGTAATTGGGCTACCAGTTTGCGGATGTATCTCGGATGGTGTTTGGCAAAAAGAATCCATATGGCAGCCACTTTGTTGTTATCGGCAACCTAATGATCGCAGCCCCAATTTGACCAACATTGCTGGTGACCGTTATTGGGTCGGTAGCGCCAGTAGCTGGGTCCGCCCAAGTCCGTTCATCATAAGGAAGGGGTGGTTTTGCAACGAACTCAAAACCAGAATGAAGCGTAAAACTGATCACATAAATCCCTGGCGTTAACCCTGTAAATACGTAACTGCCATTTTTAGAGGTTTTTGTAACCTGTAGAACTTCACCCGATTGCGACATTAATGCAACGATGCTCTCATAAGCTGGCGGGTCATCCTCACCCCAAAGTGATCCTGTATCAAAATAGCCCGGCATACCCATTCGCTCGATATATTTATCTATCCAAACATCCCCAGACAGGGAATATCCAGGAATTGGAGTGGGTGTGGGTGTTGGAGAGATTGAGACTATTCCTGCATTGATATAGCCGTTGCTACCTGTTATAACAAAAGG
>DAORUN010000033.1:0-19479 GCA_035433205.1 Thermoflexales bacterium
TCCTCATGCGTCAACTCGCCGGGGATGAACGAAATGCCAAACTCCCGCTCAAACGCGGTCATCCATGCCTGTGCGGCTTCTGTCCAAGAGACATCCCGCCCCAGCACATCGCGCAGCGTGCCCGCGTGGGCGCGCACCTGCTCTGGCGATGGCGCATCGGTCAGATAGGCGCACACCCGGGCGATGTCGCCGCTGAGCGGCAAGCTGCCGTGTTGCATCACCGCATCCACCCGCCGCCACTGGGCGCTGCCCACCAGTTTTTTGCCAAAGCCCATCACCTCGTAATCGCTGGGGGCTTCAAAACACACCGCGCTTTTGGCCTTGTCCTCTTTTGCCACCGGGCTGGCGCTGGCATCGCTCACGCCCAACATTTTGAGCGCAGAAATAATCGCCGCGGCAATGCGCCGGTAGCTGGTCATCACGTCGCCCTCGGCCAGCCAATGATCGCGCGGCAGGCTCACGCTATACGTCAACTCATCCACATGCAAGATGGCCAACCCGCCGGTGGGCCGCCGCACAATGCCCACGCCATTTGCGGCGCAGGCGTCGGCCCGCGCCGCGTCAAATTTTTGAGATTGCCCCAAACTCACGCAGGCGGGCTGCCAGCCATACAAGCGCAGCGTGGGCAGTTCGGGGTCTTGCGCACGGCTCACCGCCCGCGAAATGGCTTCGTCTCGCGCCATGTTCGTCGCGCCATCACAATGCTGGTCAAGAATCAGGCGAAATTTCTCAGTCATGGGTTTGGGGGGCTGGAGGCTGGGGTTGGGCGCTTTACCAGCCCCCAGCCCCAAACCCCCAGCCCCACCTCCTTATTTTTGAAAATAACTTTTCAACACGGGGGCCATGTTCTCTGGTGTGTCTGCGCCCCACGACCCGCCAGAAACGGTGCGTCCAGTGGAGCGCCCATTTTTGTCAATCTCGTAATAGATCGGAATCGCCACCACCCGAAAATCCGTGCCAGCCAGATGGGGCTTCCACTCATCAAAGTCAAGTTGAATGATATACGTATTCTTAAATGCCTCGGCCATGCGCGGGTCATCTAGGCTTTGCTCAATGGCGATGCATGGCGGGCACCACGACGCGCCAAACTCCACAAACGGCTTGCGCCCCAGCGCCGCAGCCTTTTGCGCCTCGGCCTTCAGCAAATCCGATAACTTCCCATCGCGGTAGGCCAGTTGGGTGATGGTGAAGTTGCGCGGCGGCGCGGTGGCCAGCAGGGTGGGTTTTTGCGTGGGCGATTGCGCCCCGCACCCGCACAAGACCGCAACCAGCGTAGCCAAGCACAAAACTTTGAGAAACATTGAGAGTATTGTATTGGGTATTGGGTAACTTGCGTCGCGCTCACCCAACCTCTAACTCCCATCCCCTATCCTCCATCCACCAGCAACCCATTCCGGGCCGCCTCGGCCTGAACCAGCGCGGCGTGGCTGGCCCGCACCAGCGCCAGCGTGGGCGCGATGCGCTCAATATCCAGCTTGCGAATCTCGGCCAGATCCAAAAGCTTGTCCAAAATGCCCGCTTCCTTCACCCGCAAAAGCGTGGCCTGCTCCAGCCGCGCCTCTGCGCCGCGCTCGCCCCAGCGGGTGATGGCTCTTGCGGCGGAGGGCGGCAGCGGCTTCCCCGATGTTCTCTCCAAAAATTCGGTCGCTCTTCTGGCCAAAATGCCCTGCTCTTGCGCCCGCGCCAGCGATGACGGCGTGAGCCGGTAGGTAAAACCATCTTCATCCAAAGAGACAAAATCGGCCACGCGGGCCAGTTGAAACCGCTCAAACCGCAAATGCGAGGCGATGCGAACCCGCGCCTCAGCCTCAACCTCAAACGGGGCAACCGCGCCTTCTGGAATTGCGGTTTCGGTTTGTTCCAGCCAGCGCAGGGGGCCATCGGCCACATAGCGAATAAGCGCCCCCTCAATGCGATCCCAATGCTCAAACCCGTGCAAAAATTTGCCATCGGCATCGCGGATGTGCCATGTGTCATACCGGCCATCCACGCGGGCAAAATCGGGCTGCGTTTGTTTGATGTGCGCCGCGAGGGCCGCCGCATCCGCCGCCTGCCCGGCTTCCATCAGCCCGCGCCACGCGCCCAAAATGCTGGCGCGTTCGCGGGCGGGCGCGTTGGCCCAGGCGTGCGCCATCTCAAATTTCAAGGATGGGTCGGCGTGCGCCAAATCGTTCCATGCCGCGTCATCGCGCCAGCAAGCCAGCAACGCCTCGCGCTGCTCATCGGGCGGCGCTTGCAGCCAGCGCATCACCGGCGCGGCGTTCAAGCGCGGTGGGTTGCCCGGTTTCAGCCAACCCATCTGGCCAATGAGATGCTGGAGAAATTCCATGCGCCTCTCATCGGGGTTTCTTAACATGTGCGCCAGCCCGCCCCCGCCACGCAAAATGGCTTGCGGGGGATGGGTCTTGCCCGCGCGAATTTTTCCGTTTTGGTAAAACGCCAAAACACTCGTGACGTCATCCAGCAACGCCGAGCGCATGGGTTTGCCAGATGGCGCTTTGCCGGGCGCGGCGTCGCGCTCAAACGCCATGGGTTGTTCGGCAGATGGGTCTGGGTCGGGCGAAAGGCAATCTGCCAGCAGCGGCAAAAGATCGGTGGGGATGTACATCATCTCCAGCGCGGCGCTGGCGTTGCGGTCAAACCCGCGAAAGATAAACCCGGAATACCAAAGGGTTTCCGCGGCGTTTTCGGGGTTTAGCCAGGGGCGTTCGCGCTCCAACCGCCCCGGCCCCATCGGGCGTATGGCGCCAGCGCGGCGCTCAAACGCGGCAGATGGCATGCGCCCGCGCGCGGCGGCCAGCGCAGCCAGCGCGTCTCGCGCGGGGGCGGGCAGGTCGGCGCAGGCGCGGGCTGCCTCGGCGGGCAAAAGCATGTGCGCGGCCAGCAGTTCTGCCGCCTCGCGCGGGCTGGCCACCTCAATGGCGATGCTCCACGCATCGGCCATCGCCATCAACCGGGCCAGCGGTTCATCCAGCAGGCACTTGCGGAGGTCACGCATTCAGAAAGTGCAAAGTGCAAAGTGCGTCCACCGGGCGCGAACCCACTTTGCACTTTGCACTTTGCGCTAAAAATTAATCAAACTTGAGGGCGGCCATGGACGAACGCACGAGGGTGGCGCTCTTGTCCATCATCGCCTTTTCTTCCTCGCTCAGGTTCACCACCACCACGCGCTCCACGCCCTTGCGGCCCAGCACAACTGGCACGCCAAAGTACATGTCGTTCAGGCCATACTGCCCGGTGAGATAAGACGAGCACGGCACGATGAGCCGCTTGTCGCGCAAAATGGACTGCACCATCTCGGCCACGCTGGCGCCGGGGGCAAAGTAGGCGCTGCCAGTCTTGAGCAGGTTCACAATTTCCGCGCCGCCCATGCGGGTGCGCTGAACGATGGCATCCACTTTTTCCTTTGGCATCAACTCATTCATGGGGATGCCGCCGATGGTGCTATATCGCACGATGGGCACCATTTCATCGCCGTGGCCGCCCAGCACAAAGGCGTGCGTGCTTTCCACGCTCACGTTCATCTCTTGCGCCATAAAGGTGCGCATGCGGGCGCCATCCAAAATACCGGCCTGCCCAATGACGCGGTGCGCCGGGAAGCCGTGCTGGTTGAGGATGCGGTAAGCCAGATACGCCATTGTGTCCAGCGGGTTGGTGACCACAATGACAATGGCATTGGGCGAGGTGGCTGCGATCTTGTGCGAGACATCGGTGATGATTTTTTGGTTTATTCCCACCAGGTCTTCGCGGGTCATGCCGGGCTTGCGGGCCACACCGGCGGTCACAACCACAATGTCGCTATCCTGCGTGTCGGCGTAGTCGGTTGTGCCGGTGATCTGGGTGTCGTAATCCAGAACTGGGCCAGCCTGCATCATGTCCAGCGCCTTGCCTTTGGGCATATCGCCAGTTTGGGGCACATCCAGCAGAACGATGTCGCCAATTTCGCGCTCGGCCAGCCAGTGGGCGGTGGTTGCGCCTACAAATCCGGCGCCGATGATAGTAATTTTGTTTCGCATGGTTTTGGATTCTCCAGAGGATATTTTGTCTTCCAACTCAATGTGATTGTATGATACCTCTGATGGCCGATATTGTCATACCCACTCTGAAAGGGCGCGCATGGCTGCCGGGATGCCTGGCGGCGTTGCGGGCGCAAACAGCGCGGCCAGAGCGCATCATCGTGGTGGACAACGGCAGCGCGGATGGCAGCGCAGAATGGCTGGCCGCCCAGCCCGATGCCAACCTGTTTGTCATTCGCAACCCGGCCAACGCGGGGTTTGCCGCGGCGTGCAATCAGGGCATTCGCGCATCAAAGGCCGCGTTTGTGGCGTTGCTGAACGATGACACCGAGCCGGAGTCGCGCTGGCTGGAGCAAATGTTGGCCGCCGTTCAATCCGCATCAAATGTGGGCAGCGCGGCCAGCCTGATGGTGTTTGCGGACAACCCGGAAATTACCCAAAGCGCAGGAATCGCCATTGACCGGGCAGCCATCGCCTGGGACAGATTGGGCGGTATGCCCGCCGCCAGCGCGCCCGCGCAAACCTCATGCGAGGTATTTGGCGCGTCGGGCGGGGCGGCCCTCTACCGGCGCGAGATGCTGGACCAAATTGGCTTGTTTGACGAGCGTTTTTTTGCGTATTTGGAAGATGTGGATTTAGCGTGGCGGGCGCAACGGGCCGGCTGGCGCTGCGTGTATCAACCCGGGGCGGTTACAAAACACTTCACCAGCGCCACCAGCGGCGAGGGGTCGCCATTTAAGCAGCGGCTCTTGGGGCGCAATAAGATGTGGCTGGTCGCCAAAAACGCCTCGCCTCGCGATGTGCCGCTGATCGCTTGTTACGACGCGCTGGCTGCGGCGTATGGCCTCGCGCGGGGCGGGTCGGGCGCGGGGGCGCGGGGGCGGGCGGATGGGTTGCGCCGCTGGCGCGAGTTTCGCGGAGAATATTTGCCGGGGGCGTTTGCGCCGCGCTGCGTGACGGGTTGGCCCAACCCATTTGCCGTGCGCGGGCGGTATGCGCATTTGCGTGGCAAAGAGAAATAACCGGCGGGCGGGCGGTTAGTACACCATCCATTCCGAGTAATTCACTCTGACGCAATGTGCGCCCGTTTCCGCCACCGGATTTATCCGCTGCCGATGGAGCGCAGATACACACAAACGAAGTCATGCAAAGCAGATCTGGCAAAAATGCGCTTTTGAGCAACGTTTTTGAGCAGGAAGCGACTTCAATCAACACTTTGAGCGATTTACTCGGAATAGATGCTTAGTACACCCGCACAGGCGCTTCGCTGCACCGGGTGATGCGCCCGCCCGCGTTAGAAATCACCGCGCACAAGTAATACTCGCCCGGTGAAACGCTGGCGGTTTGCCACACAAAATTGGTCGCGGGCGCGGTTGGCAGGGCAGAACCTTGCCCAGCATTTGGCATGAGCGCGGGCAAATACACCCGCCGGGGATAACCGCCCGCGGTTTGCATGACAGCCATGTTCTGCGTTGGGTTGCTCACATCGGTGGTGTAATAAAAAGCGTAGCTTGCCAATGAATCCGAGTTGACCGAAAGCGCCACATCATACGGCTGGCCGCGCAGAATGCGATCCACTTTTGTCAGGCGCAGTTCCTCAAACACCTGCTCAAACGTCATTTGCGGGGTCTGGTTTCCAGTCCAGTTTTCATTTGGGTCAAACCGCAATGCCGTAATCCCGTTGGAATCTTTCCAGTGGATTTTGTTGCAGCCGCCATTATCTTCCGGGTAACCCATCACCGGGTCGTGCAGGTCAACCACGTAATTGTGCCAACCCACATCGTAAGGAATGCCCAATGACACATTCAAGCAGCCGGGCATCCACCACATCAAACGCCCAATCATGCCATCGGCCACCTCTTGTTGCGCCCCGTTGATGTAATGCCGAAAAACAAGATAGCGATACTCTGCGCCAGAAAATGGTTGCGGCACGCGCAAAGAAAATCGCGCGTCGGCCTCGCCAACCGGCGGATTGATCCCCCGGCATTCTGGCAGTTGCGCGGCTGGGTAGGGCGTGGAAAGATGAAGTTGACCCGCGCTAAACGAGGGGGTGGTGCAGGCAAAATCATACAGGTCGGCGGGCGTCATGGACCAAAGAGACTGGGCCGAACTCCCATCACGGAGCGGCTGGCCTGTTTCTGGCGATGGCCGCGCAAACCGCGCCTGCGGCCCGGCAACAACCTGCACCTGGGCGCCAAGCCACGTCATTTGCCCGCTGCTGGTTTCCAGGCCGATGGAGTACACACCGGGCATCAGCCCTTGCGTATCCCACGCAAACGTGGTTTGCCCCGCTTGCACGGTGTGGATGGGAATATCTTTTTGCTGCGCGCCGCCAATCCCCGCCCACAACCGCGTTTGGCCCGCCTGGGCCGTCCATTGAATCGTGGCGTTGATTGGCGCGCAATCCGTCAGGCGAATCCAGTCCACATCAAACCGTGTGTTTGGCGTGTTGGTGGGATGAATGCGCAGCCCCTGCCAAAAAGCGCGGCTGTTCCAGGCGTTGTAAAAAGCGTTTGCAGATGACAGATTCAGCGAATACAACCGCCAACTACCCGCCGCCAGCCCATCGTCGTGCAGCGGCATGCCATACGCCTGCCCGCGCCCATCGGTCTCGTTGGGGGCCTGCCAAAAAACATACCAACTGTCATTGGAAGGCGACTGCACGCGCATACGAACATACAAACAGCGATATTGCTGGGTTGAGATTGGAAAACGCGCCCCCACCTTTCCGTTCATCATGGTGTAATAATTTCCGGGGAAAAGCGGGTAGAACCAGGCATAATTTTCTGCGGTAGACATGCCGCTAAAAAGGCCATTGCCCGCCGCAAAATTGCTCACGTAACTTTTGCGGCCAGACAAGTTCAGCCCTTGCGAAACATCGCTAAACTGGTTCATATCCCACGGGTCATTTAACACGCGGGTGGCAAAATCATTGCTCTCTGGCACGGTGATGACCGCGTTGCTGCCAGCGCGGCTGGTCGTTGGGGCGGCCATCAGCAAGCAAAAAACAGCCAGCGCGAAAACCGCGCGAGAAAAAGTCTTTGACATATTTGGGATTGCGCCCGCGCAATGAACGAACCAAAACGAGACCTCGTGGCCTCTCTTTCATTACGCCGGGTTTTGCGGTCTGACGATTTTTTGCCAGACCAGTTCGGCTTCTGCATTCCATTCCCGGTTGTGCAAAAGCATGTGTTGAACGCCGCCCTGCGCCACACGCTGGCGCAACGCGGTATCTGTTAGCAGGCGCTCCATCGCATCGGCCAGGCACGAGGCGCTGGCTTCGGAGAGCAGGCAATTTTCGTTGTCTTTCAAAAACCAGGTTGTTGACGCGTTGAAGTTTGACACCACCGCCGCCCCGCACGACATCAACTCAAACGGCAAATACGATGGGTGGCGGGTGAACATCATCACCAGACCCACATCGCAAGAGCGGTATAACGCGCCGGTCTCTTCGTATTTCAACAACCCCAGATTTTTTAGCGTTCCCCCCAGCCCATATTCGGCGGGGTTCCATTTTGCGCCCGCGCACACAATTTCAACGCGGTCTTTTAATCGCTCTTTGAGATGGGCCAGCGCCGCCCCGCCCAGTTCAAAGCCATTGCGCGGGTTGCCGGGCCGCCCATAAAAGAAAACTTTACCGGGCGGGGTGTGTTCATGCGGGCGGCGATCCCTGGCATGAAACACGGCCCCATCCACCGCGGGCATAAAGCCATAGGCGTGGCCGCCGTATTGCTGGGTGTAGATATTTGCCAGCGTGGGCGTGTTGCAAATGCCCAAAAAGCCAAACCGATACGTGGCCTCTACCTGCGCAGAAGTTGAACCCGCCGGGTAAAACAGCGATTCATAATCTTGCAAAAAGTAGCACTTGCGGCGAACTTTGTTAAACCGCAGCAGAAAATAGGCCGTGCTCCAAAGCGTGCAAATACCGGCGTCGGTGGCCTCAAGCTGGTCAAAATCGTGATGGGAGCTGACGCGGACAAAGCGCGCGCCAGCCAGCGCGGGGAACGCCGCGCCAATTTTCTGGCGGGCCTCATCTGCCGGAAGATTGCCCACAATGACAAACTGATGTTTGACCCCATGCGCCAAAGAAAAATAATTTGCAAAACGCAAAATGGTGTGAATGCCGCCGTAAAAGGCGTTGTCAAAATCGGGCAAAAACCAGGTGATTGACTTCACATCCACCAGCTCCGACTCTGCGGCGCAAGCGGCATGGCTGGCTTCCAGCTCTGCGGGCGAAAAATCCAGCCACGAGACGAGCACCCGCGCCTCGTCGCTGTATTTTTCCCACAAACTGGTGGATAAATATCGCCGCGAAAGCTCGCGGGCCACCTCTTGCCGTACACCAGTAAGCCCGCGTTCTCTGGCAACGCGCACAACGCCTTTAATTTGCTGCATTTGGATTTTGTTGCAAAGTGTAATGTGTAATGTGCAAGAGTTTGGTCTTACACATCACATCTTACATTTTCCTTCTCCCAGAGTTTAACTTTTCCGCGTGGGCGCGGGCAAAATCCAGGGGAGATGGCTCATCTGGCTGGCTAAGCGCGGGCTGGGTATGCCAGTATGACAAGCCGGGGTTAAAAAACGGGTCGCCATTTTTTAGATACGGCTCGTATGCGTTTAGAGACGCCGCAAAATCTGCGGGGGGGATGCGGCTTTGCACCGTGGCGTGTTCGGCGTGGGTGAGCCGCGCAAACGGGTTCACCACCACGCGCAAATTTTTCTCCCGCGCCTTCAGACAGATGGCAACATCACTGCCATTTTGCTCAAACTGTTCGTCGTAGCCACCCAGCGCCTCAAACACCTCGCGCCGGAAGATTTGGCACGCCCCGGTGACGGCGCTCACATCCCGATACCACTCGGCAAAGCCCATCATGCTGCCCAGCCCTTCCGGCTCATCCGCAAACAGGTGACCCGCAAAACCGGTCAGACCAATCACCACGCCCGCGTGCTGAATTTTGCCGTTTGGCCGCAGCAACTTTGCGCCCACCACGCCAATGTCTGGCCGGGCGGCCCACATGCACAACTCATCCAGCCAGTCCGGCGCAAGCGGCTCGGTGTCGTTGTTCAAGAACAGCAAAAGCTCGCCCTGCGCCTGCCGCGCCCCAAAATTGCACACCGCCGAGTAGTTAAACGCGCCTTTCGCGTTCTCGTGATGCACCACGCGCACCCGCTGGTCACGGGTCGCCTCGGCAAACCAGGGGATGGCCTCCGGGCGGGCGGGGCCGTTGTTAACAATGACGATCTCGTATGACGGATAACGCGTTTGGGCAAGGATGGCCTTGACGCACGTTTTTAGCATGGCTGGCGCGCCGCGGGTGGGGATGATGATCGAAACCAGCGGCTGGCGCTCCATCTGCCAGCTTGCGCGAAGGAAACCCGAAACGTCAAAAAACGCGCGGGGTTCTTTTAACCCGGCCCGCGAAAGATGCTCTTGAATCACCTGCAATTGGGCGCGCACCGCGTACTCCTTGTTGTAAATGTTCATGGCGGTGGAATTTTCTGCGTTGCGCCAGTGATACAACATTTTGGGGATGTGCGCCACACCCCCTCCGCGCTCTGCGATGCGCAAAAACAAATCCCAGTCCTGCGCCCCATCCACCACCGGGCGAAACCCGCCCAACTCCCGCGCCAGCGCCGTTCGCGCGGCGGTGAGGTGCGTGACATAGCACGAGGACAACATCACATCCGGTGACCAATCTGGCTTGAACAGCGGATGTGAGCGCCGGGCGCCATCCGCCGAGAGCACATCGTGATCCGAGTAAATCAAATCGCAGGCAGGGCTGCCCAGCATGACCCGCGCAATTTCGTAAAGCGCGTTGGGGGCCAGCGTGTCATCGTGATCCAGAAACGCGACAAATTCGCCCTGCGCCATCTCTAGCGCGGCGTTGGAATTGCCAGAGATGCCCGCGTTGGCTTCCAGCAGGCGCGGGCGGATGCGCGCATCGCGCCGGGCGTACTCGCTCAAAATCGCGCGGGTGTCTGGGTTAGACGATGCGCCATCGGCCACGCACAACTCCCAGCGCGGGTAGGTTTGCGCCAAAAGCGAATCCAGCGCGGCGCGCAACACCGGGGCTGGGGTGTTAAACGCAGGCATGACCACGCTGATGAGCGGCGGGTCTACCATGCGGCTGGCCTCATCGCGCTGGGCCGCAAGCTGGGCGGGCGTGGGTTCGTTGCGGGCAATCCACTCGGCATAGGCGGCATCTGGGGCGAGGCCGCTGGCGGTTGCCAACGCCTTTGCGCCGCCAGTTTGCGCCAACCGCGCCCCGCGGCGCGCCGTGCTGGCCAAGCCATCGCGCCGCACGGCAGAAACCAGTGCGGTGGCAGCGGCGCGGCCCAGGTTGCGCGTCTCGTGAACGCCTTGCATCAAGCGCATCACCTTGCCGTTGCGGTAGCCATCCACCAAATTTTTGAGCGCGGCATTTTCTGCGGCCTGCTGGCTTTGGCTTTGGCGCAGTTCTTCCTGGGCGCGATGGATCTCCTCGCGTGATTTTGCCTCGGTCTCGCGCAGTTCAACCACCATCGCCCGCAACTCGGCATTTTCGTGTTGCAGCTTCCACCAGCGGCGCTCAAAATCTTTTGCCAGTTGCAGAGATGGATTTTGTAATTTGCGCAGCCGCATGGCCCACGAGGTGATGAAACCCGCGTCAAACTCAACATCGTGAAACAGGCCATGCCGCGCAAAATGTTCCGCCCAGTATTCCGGCGGCTGCACGTTAAAGTGGGTGGCCTCTTTGTAATCCAGCGGGGTGGATGAAAACAAAATATCATCGGCATGAGCGCACAGGTTGGCAACGGCCTGCTCGCTATGCGGTTTGTGCAAATGCTCCAGAACCTCAATGCACACAATCAGATCGTAGCGGCGCTCAAATGGCTCGGTCACCGACCCAACCCGCACAAACGGGCGTATGCTCTCTGGCGCATGGGCAATGGCGTACGGGCTGATATCCACGCCCCACGCCTCCACACCACGCTCGCGCAGCGCCTTCACCAAATAACCCGATGCGCACCCGGCATCCAGCACAGTGTGCGGGGCAATTTCGCTTTTAATGCGGTCTGCCACAATGCCGAAAAACTTTTCCCAGTGTTCGGCAAGGTCGTATGAAACGCCGCAACCCGCTTCGTAATAATGCGCGTCGTACAGCTCCCCCAGATCAGCCGTCGTGTTATTTTCGGACATGAGCCTTAACTATAACGCGAGTTGCTTTTTGTCTCTTGCAAATATGCAGGCGATTGCCAATTTTCGAACAAAAGACCTTCCTTCACCCGAAGAAGGGCGCGTAGGGGCGCGGCATGTCTCGCCCCTGCGCCTAAACATGCGGCAAAAATCGTTTGATTCAAAACAAAATTGACCGATTTGCCTGTGCCTCATAACTGCATTCAGAATAACCGGTTTCTCCAAAATTTTCTCAACCAAAACCCGTGTTGGTTATTGGATAATCGGGTGTGACATGCCTTTGCAAGCACCCCCACCCTCGCAAAAATTTCATGGCTGGACGCTGGCGTGGGCGCTGGGGCTGACCCAGATGGTTTCCTGGGGGGTGATGTATTACGGCTTTGGCGTGATGCTCCCGCGCATGACCGCCGAGATGGGCTGGAGCAGCGCCGAGACCACCCTGGCCTTCTCCATCGCCACGATTGTGAGCGCGGTGGTCGCCATCCCTTTTGGCCGCTGGCTAGACCGGCGCGGCCCGCGCGCCAGCATGACGTTTGGCTCAATTGCGGCAACCGCGCTGCTTGTGGCGTGGTCGCAGGCGCAAACCTTGCCCGCGCTATACGCCATCTTTTGCGGGATGGGTATTGCGATGGCCGCGACCCTTTACGAACCCGCGTTTTGGGTGGTGGCGCAATTTTTTAGCGGAGAGCGAGCCAGACAGCGCGGCAAAGCCCTGACGATTGTGACATTTTGGGGCGGGCTGGCCAGCACCGCCTTTGTGCCGCTGGGCAACGCGCTGGCGCAATCGCTGGGCTGGCGCGCCGCCCTTTTGATGCTGGCGCTCATTTTGGCCGTGACGACCATCCCGCCGCATTTTTGGTTTTTGCGCCACCAGCCAGAGCACCTGCGCGGCGGAAAAGCCATCCGCCAAAACGCCGGCGCGTTAAAACAAGCCCGCGCGGGCCGCGCCTTTTGGCTAATCACGCTGGCGTTTGCGCTCACCAATTTGGCAACCGGCGTGACCGGCGTACACCTCATCGCCTACGAACTTTCGCGCGGGCAGGCGGCGGCGGTGGCAGCCGCGGCTGCGGGCGCGGTGGGCGTGATGCAAGTGGTGGGGCGGCTCACCTTCGCGCCGCTCAGCGACCGCGTGCGGCGCAATCTCATCACCGCCAGCATGTGTGTGCTGATGGCGCTGGGGCTGGCTGCGCTGGTTGTGCTTGCAGATTTGCCATCGCTGGCTGTGTATGCCATTTTGTTCGGCCTCGGCCACGGCGCGCTCACACCCATGCGGGCGGCGCTCATCGCCGATACGTTTGGCATTCAAAGTTACGGCGAAATTAACGGCGCGGTCTCATTGGCGGCCACGTTTGCGCGGGGGCTTTCGCCGGTGGGCGCGGGGTTGTTGGTCGCGTCAACCGGCAGTTACACATCGGTCTGGTGGCTTTTGGTGATGGCTTGTGCGCTGGCGACGTTTTCGTTGTTTGGCGTGCAAGCAACAAATCACGAATAAACACAACCTCGTGGGTTGGTCAATACGATTTGGAAAGCCGATGTTTAGCAGACCAACCCGCGAGGTTAATTGCAGTCTGGCAACCCGCGTTACTTTAACCCGCTTTGCACAAAGCTGGAGATGAACTGTTTTTGGAAGATGATAAACAGCACAAACAGCGGCCAAATCACCAGCAGCGTGCCGGCCATCAACAAAGACCATTCGGCGGCGGCTTCGCCCATTTGAGTAAAGGCGGCCAGCCCCACCGTGAGCGTGCGGCTTTGCACGCTGTTTGTCACCACCAGCGGCCACAAAAATTCATTCCAGTGCGAGCTGATGGACACCAGCGCAAAGGCGATGAGCGCGGGGCGGGCGGGCGGCAAATACACGTGCCAAATCACCTGCCACCAGTTTGCGCCGTCCAGCCGCGCGGCTTCTTCAAAATCTTTTGGCACGGTTCGGAAGGTTTGCCGCATAAGAAACGTGCCAAACGCGCTGGCCCAATATGGCAACATCACCGCAGTGAGCGTGTCGAACGCGCCCAAAGTGCGGATGGTGGCGTAGTTGGGGATGAGCAGCGCGGTGGTGGGCACCAGCAACTGCAACAAAAACAACACAAACAGCACATCGCGCCCGGGGAAGGGCAAGCGCGCAAACACAAACCCCGCCAACGTCACGGTCACAATTTGCACAGCCAAAATGCCCAGCACAACCGTCACCGTGTTCAGGTAATAAATGCGGAAAGGCGCGGCGTTCCACGCGGCGATGATGCTATCTAGCGTGAGCCTGCCGCCAAACCACGACGACCCCACCGAGATGGGCACGTTGGCTGGGCGCAGGGCCACCGCAATCGTCCAAATCAGGGGGATGGCCCAGAGCAGGGCCACAGCGGCCAACCCCAGCCATGCCGCAAATGAGCCGCGCGATTTAGTCTGCGTCATAGCTTTTCCTATCGGCCACAACCGAATTGAGAACCGTGAAGATGAGCAAGATCGCCAGAAGCACAACTGTCATCGCGTAGGCCAATCCCGTATTTTGGAATCGGAAGGCGGTCTCATAAATGTTGTAAAGCAGCAGGTTGCTGGCGTTGTTTGGCCCGCCCTGCGTCATCACATACACCTGGTCCACCGTTTGGAAACTGGCGGTGACGGCGATGGTGAGCACAAAGATGGTGGTGCCGCGCAGCATGGGCAAGGTGATGTAACGCAAAGTCTGCCATGCCGAGGCGCCATCCAACTTGCCCGCCTCAACCACATCGGCTGGAAGGCTTTGCAACCCGGCCAGATAAAACACCATCAAATAACCAGCCTGTTTCCAAATGGTGAGCGCGGCCAGCGCGGGCAACGCCAGCTCTGGCGTGCCCAAAAAGTTCAGCGGTTTGCCCCCCAAAAAACGGATGACATCGTTTATCAAACCAAAATCGTTGTCATACATCAACATCCACACGGTTGCCGCGCTCACCATTGGCAAAATGGTGGGGTAAAAGATGCTCGTGCGGAACAGCCCCATCCCCCGCAATTTTTGGTTGAGCAAGGTGGCAAACAAAAACGCCAGCGTGATGCTGAATGTGACCACGATGGCGGTGAAGACCAGCGTGTTCGCCATCACCTGCAAAAAGGCGGGGTCGGTGAACAGGTCTACAAATTGTTGCAAACCCACAAAACGCGGCTCTCCGCGCGTGGCGAGGTTTTGCTTATACAAGCTGCTGACCAGCGTTTTGAGCAGCGGCCAGCCGGTGAACAACGCCAGAAAAACCAGCGATGGCAAAAGCAACGCCACACCCAGCAAAGTGGTGTTCAGCCTTGCGCGTAAATGGGTGGACATGGGGGTAAATGATCAAAAGAAGTCGGACTTCTCGGAGAAGTCCGACTTCTAGAATGCCTTATTTAAACTGCGAGAGCAGCTTGTCGGCCTTGTCCTGCGCTTCGGTCAGCGCGTCTTTCGCAGATTGTTTGCCCGTGAGGGCGGCCTGAACCGCATCACCCAGAATTTTTTGCACTTGTCCGCCCTGATGGGTGGAAATCTCGGCCTGGGCGTATTGCAGTTGGTCGCGGGTGACCAAATACTGCGGCTTCTTGGCGGTGAAATCCTTCATCAACTGCGTGTCATACGCGCTCTTGCGCGAGGCCACGTAGCCGGTGTCAATGCTCCACTGCGCCACCACTTCTGGCTGGGTCAGATATTGAATGACGCGGCAAGCGGCGTCTTTCTCGGCCTGCGGCGCGCCTTTCAGAATGTAGAGGTTGCCGCCGCCTGTGCCCACGCCAAATCCCTTCGGCCCCGGAATGAACGCGGTGCCCACATCAAACGTGGCCTTGTTCAAAATGTTGCTCAAGCTGCCGGTGGTGTGAACAATCATCGCGGCTTTGCCCGCAAGGAACGCGTCGGGCGTTGTGCCCCACGCCACAATTCCTTCTGGCGAAACCTTGGCATCTTTAGAAAGTTTGACCCAGTTATCCAGCGCGGTCACAACCGCATCTTTGGTAAAGGTGACCTTGGTGGAAGAATCAAACACGTTGCTGCCCGCGCCAATGGCCAGGCTTTGGAACAGCCAGTACGGCGTGCCATCGGATGGAATTTGAATGCCCCAGCGCTCGCCATTGGGCTTGGTCAGCTTCTTGGCGGCATCCACCAGCGCATCCCAAGTTTGGGGCGGCTTTTCTGGGTCCAACCCGGCCTCTTTGAAGGCGGCCTTGTTGTAATACAAAACCGGTGTGCTGCGCTGGAACGGGATGGCCCAAACCTTGCCGGTGTCATCTTTGCTGTTCGCCATAAACGCAGGCTGGAAGTCTTTGACAACCGCATCGCCCATCTTGGACAGGCAGGCATCCATCGGCTCAATCGCGTTGGTATCCAGCAACGTCCAAATATCGGTGCTGAGCAGCACGGCCAGCGCGGGTGGTTTGCCGCCGCCTTGCAGCGTGGTTTGAATCTTGGCCAGCGTTTCCTGATAGCTGCCCGCAAACACGGCGGTGGCTTTCACATCTGGGTTGGCGGCATTGAACTTGGCAAAATAGCCATCAATCATTTGGGCGATTGGGCCGCCAACGGCAATGGGGTAATACATCTCCACGTTGGTTTGCGCTCCGGCGGCTGGCTTGGCCGCCTCGGTGGGTTTGACGGGCGCGGCGGTTGGGGCTGCGGTGGGCGCGGCTGGCGCGCCACATGCGGCGGCAATCATCCCGGCGGTACAGGCAAACAGTATTCTTTTGTTAAAAAACTTGTTCATCTCAGATCTCCTCTTTTTGAACGAGACATTGATACGACCTGATTCTAGTCCTACTTGACGGCGGGGTTTCACCTGGCAGATGGCGCTACTTCGCCCACTCGGCCTTCCATTTTTGCATTTGCCCAATCTCACTGGTTTGAGTTTTGATGATCGCATCTGCCAGCTTGAGCAGCTCTGGGCGGGTGGTTTTTGTTTTGGCTTCATTCGCCATTTTGATGGCCGCCTCGTGATGCGGAATCATGGCGTTGATAAAACGAATGTCAAACGGCGTGGCAGCATCGCCGCTAATCACCATATCGTTTGGGGCGATGGCGCTCGCGGCCAAATTGGGGTACCACTCTGCCCGCCACGCCCGCATTTGCTTGATCTCGCCCGCCTGTTCCAGCGCGATCTGCTCCAGAAAATCTTTGATCTCGGTGCGCTCGGCGCCCTGCCGCGCCTGATACGTCATATCAATGGCGCCTTGATGATGCGCGATCATGGCATCCATAAACGCGGCATCGTAGGGCAGGTTCGCGTTGGCCGTGGGCATGGCGTGGCTTGCCACATTTGGCGTAGAAGTTGGCGATGGGTTTTGCGCGCTGCAAGCGGCCATCAGCCCGCACACAAGCGCGGCGCAGAAAAATGAATGTATGTGTCGCATCAACACCGATTTTAGCCACACCCGTGTTGACAAAACGCGTGAGCGCGCATCACGCAGAAAGCGGCTTCACGTCAAAGTTGCGCATCATGCCCTGATCCTCATGCTCCAAATTGTGGCAGTGATACAAAAACCGCCCAGGCACGGTGAAGCGCACAATCACGCGCACTTTCTCGCCGGGCATCACCAACACCGTGTCGCGCCAGCCTTCATCCACAATTCCATCCATCACCGTATCGCGGATGGGTTTGAGGTCGGGCAAAACCTCGCGCGAGAGAACATTAAATTGCACGCCATGCATGTGAATCGGATGCGGCATCCCGTTGGCGTCCATCATCGCGCCGGGGTTTTTCTCGTTGCTGAACTCCCAAATTTCGGTCGCGCCCAGATTCACCACTTCGTCCGCGGCGGCTTTGTCCATCTCAAACTGGCGGTTGTTAATCAGCCAGGTCATGCCATTTAGCGTGAGCTTGAACTGGCGCGGCGCGGCGGCGTTGCCCGCCTCGCTGGTTTGCAGCGGGGTCAGCGCCGTCAGCTTATCTGGCAGTTTCAGCGTTTCCGCGCTTTGCTTGTCTACCTTCACTTTCAAAATGCGCATGGGTTGGCCCAGCGCCGGGGCCGACCCGCCACCCATCATCATCCCGCCGGTCTCGCCGGTCTCAAATGCCAAACTCTCCAGCGTGATTTCATCGCCCACTTTGCGCCCGCTCAAATCCAGCCAAATCTCGGCGCGCTGCGCGGGGGCCAGCATCACATATTTCTTGCTGATGGGTTTGTCGAGCAGGCCGCCATCCACACCCAGCACAGTGATGGGTGTGCCATCGCTCCACGCCAATTTGTAAATCCGCGAGTTAGAGCCGTTGAGCAGCCGCAGGCGATACGCCCGCGTGGAGGCCGAAAGCGCAAAATCGGGTTTGCCGTTCACCAAAATTCGGTCGCCCAGAAAACCCATCATGCCCTGCATCATGGCGTTCATGTTCATGCTGCCCATGTCGTGGTTCATGCCAGACATGTTTTGCACATCGTAAACAAACTGGTTATCCGCGTCAAATGTGCGATCTTGAATCACCAGCGGCAAGTCAAACTCGCCGGAGGGCAGCGCCAGCGCGTCTTGTTCCGGGTCGCTCACAATGAACAGCCCGGCCAAACCTTTGTTCACCTGCAAGCCGGTTTTGCCGTGCGTGTGCGGGTGAAACCAATACGTTCCCGCGCGGTTGCCCACTTCAAATTCATACACGTATGTCTTGCCCGCGTCAATTTGATACATCGGGTGGCCATCAGCCGCCTGGGGCACGATGAGGCCGTGCCAGTGCACAATGCTGGGCTGCCCGGCGGGCAGATCGTTCGTAAAGGTTACCCGCACTTTTTGGCCCTTTTTCGCGCGGATGATTGGCCCGGTGTAGGTTTCGGGCAAAGTCACCACCGCGCCGGGGTCTCCTTTGACGACGTTAGCGGCGTATCGCCAAACGTTGGTGGGCTTGCCGGGCAAAATCTGCGCGGCGCCGCTGGTGGCCTTTAGCGCAATTTCCAAATCCGGCGCAAAATTTGCAGATGGGGCTGCGGTTGGCGCGGCTCCCATCGCCATGCCAGGCATAGCGGTAGAAGCTGGCGCGGCATTTTTGGGCGCGCAGGCGGCCAACAGACTGGTTCCCGCGGCCAACCCGCTCAACTTCAAAAACTTGCGCCGGTTTAGTTTTTTCATTGGTCTACGCCTTTTCCACCGGGTAGTCAATCTCAGTCAGCTTGGCCTCAATGGCTTTCCAGTCGGCGGGGGCATCCCAGTTAATTGTGACCAACTTGGTGTCTTTGTCGCCATCAACTTTTGCCACGCCCTTCATTTCCTCAATCTCATTCTTAATGGTGCGCACACACCCCATGCAACCGATGTTTGGAATTTTGACTGTTTTTGTGTTCATTTTTCTCCTGAATTAAACGCAAGAAGTGAAGAACAAGAAATTAGGCGGCGCAAGCTTTTCTTGTCTCTTATTTTCTTTGTGCTGAAATTATTTGGACTTTTTTCTGGGCGAGGGGTCAAACACCTGCACCAACTCATTCACCACGCGCTCGCGCTCTTTGGGGTCGTCTCCGCGGATGGCGGTGGTGACGCAATTGTTGAGATGATTTGCCAGCACCACCGAGTTGAACTTCTCCAGCGCAGACTGCACCGCCTGTGTCTGCTGGATGATGTCAATGCAATACGCATCTTCTTCCACCATGCGTTGCACCCCGCGAATGTGACCCTCAATTGTCTTGAGCCGGTTGAGCAGGTCTTTTTTGTCTCGCTCCATGCGAAAAGTATACACCCCCTCCCCCCGGGGGTAGGGGTGTATTGAATTTCTTAATCGATGTTTATTAATGGGGGCTATATGGCTGTGATATTTGTTTTAAATTTGCTCGAAGCCCGGCTGTGTCCAGCTTCGCGCTTCCATCACTTGTAATTGCCAAAATTCAAATGGGCCAGTCGATACCCATCTGGCTGTTTGAGATAGACAAATGTGACCGGTCCTCGCTGCACCTGCCCGGTGGCCGCGCGGCGAAAAAACCATATTCCGGTCACAACGGCGCAAGAATCAAAATCTGTGATGTGCAGATCATCCAGCCACAATTTGTTCGGGCTGATTTTGCCGCCTTCCACAAACCCAAACCTGCGATGATGTTCGCGCACGGCATCAATACCAATAACCGCACCCTCCTGTTCTGACGAGAAATAAGTCAGCCGGTCATCGCACAAAAACAAGGCATTTACTTGAGAAAGGTCATAGGTGTTCCACATCTCAACCCAGTGGCCGATGTTTTTTTGTATCTCATCCATATTTTCCTCAACTTAAATTCTTGCGAGCGGTGACCAGCCAGTTGTGCGGCCCGCTGGGCATTTGCACGGGCAATACAGGCAGCATCCATCGCCAATGAGTAATCCTTTCAACAAAAAGCGGATGGCTGGCACGG
>DAORUN010000033.1:19579-27949 GCA_035433205.1 Thermoflexales bacterium
GGCACGGGTTATTCCTCCCAGGGGTTTAACAGGCTAATATCCGCGTAACGAAAATCGTCCAAATTGCAGGTCACCAGCGTCATTCGGTGGTGGATGGCTGTTGCGGCGATCAATGAATCGAACAGCGCCATGGGATGACCCGCCTGCTTTAACTTTGCCATAAAGCTCCCCCATGCGCGGAAGAGTTCTTCATCCAGGGGCAAAATGCGGTTTGCATATTCTTCGGCCAAGCGCACATTTAGCCACGTTTCCAAATTTGTTCTTCGATTAGATGGGGGCAACAAATAAATACCGCGTTGAATTTCTCCAATGGTCGCCGCAGACAAATACAACGTTTCAATATCCTGCGCGTTCATCCAGTCCAACACACGCTGGCTGGATTTTGGTTTTGTCAACTCAGATGGAACGCTGGTATCTAACAGGTAGCGCATGATTTTGCCTACAAGTCCAACTCGCGGATGTCGGTAGATTTATCGCGCTCCAGGTTAATGCCGCTGTTTCGCAAAGGGGATTGCGCAAAAAAATCGCCGGGTTTAAGGCGTTGTTTTGGTTGGGTAAGTTTGCGATAACGCGAGATGGGCATAACCACCACCACCTCTTTGCCATGCCGCGTGATGACCTGCGGGCCTTCTTCCAGTGTCCGGTCAATCAACTCAGATAGTTTGTTTTTTGCTTCTTGAAGTTGCCATGCTGTCATTGTTGCACCTCCAAATCTGTCTAGATTGGCTAGATTTTATCAGAATTGCACAAACCGCAATTTTCCAATCAAAAAAGAAAAGCAGACTGGTGGCGCGCGTGATATCGCATCTAGAAGTCATCCTAAAATTGGATAGTGGAATGTCATATTGAGCGAAGCGAAACATCTCTGACTGACCCATTTTGGAGCTAAATTTTGGCAGAGACCCTTCGCTTCGCTCAGGGTGACAAATTCAAATATGTGTTTTTAAGATGACTTCTAGAATTGCTTTAATGCGCCACTTGTCAGGTTTTACGCATGCCCGGTTATTTTTCACGTATTGATCACGCAAACAATTTGTTCGCAAACTTCACCTTCTCAATTGTCTGATACGCCCCGCCGCCCTCATGGTGGTTGTAGCTCCAAATGCGGATGTCTTTTGGCCCGGCATAATAGTTATACGCGGCAAAAACGGTGGAGGGCGGGCAAATCTCATCCATCAACCCAACCGAAAAAAGCGCTTGGGCTTTGGCGCGGGCGGCAAAATTCATCCCATCAAAATAACTCAGGGTGTTAAACACACGCTCCACTTTGTCGCGGTGAACCAGACAAAACTTGGCGATCTCGTTATACGGCGCGCTGTCCACAATTTCGGTGGCGCGGCGCATGTGGCACAGGAAAGGCACATCCGGCATCGCCAGAGCCACATCGCCCACCAAGCCAGCAGCCGCCAGCGAGATGCCCCCGCCCTGGCTCCCGCCAGTCACACCCACCCGCGACCCATCCACCGCCGTATGCGACCGCGCGGCCTGCACCGCCCGAACCGCATCCGTAAAAACCCGGCGGTAGTAATATGTGTCTGGGTTCAGAACACCGCGCGTCATGAATCCGGGGAACTGAGCATTGCTCCCTTCCGGCTCAACATCGGGCGTGTCGCCCTTTGTGAATGCGCTGCCCTGCCCGCGCGTATCCATGACAAAATGAGCGTATCCCGCGCTGGCCCAAAGCAGCCAGTCGGTGGCAAACCCGCGCCCGCCGCCGTAGCCAATAAATTCCACCATGCACGGCAATTTGCCCGTGCGATGGCGCGGCAACTGCAGCCAGCCTTTCACCCGCTGCCCGCCAAACCCGCTGAACGTCACGTCAAATGAGTCAATCGTTTTCAGCCCGGTGTCTACCGGCTCAAAAATTGGGTTGAGGGGATACGCGGCAGATTCGCTCAGCGTGCGCCGCCAAAATGCGTCAAAATCGGCGGGTTCCTCGCGCGGGGGCAAATACGTTTGCAGTTCGGAAAGCGGAAGGTCAAAGTAAGCCATGAGGGGAATTGTATTTCACCGCAGAGGCGCAAAAATTATTTCACTCAGCGCCTCTGCGTCTCTGCGGTTAGAAATATTTTCAAGGGCGCAAAACTCATGCGATGAACGCTCGCGGGGCCAAATTCTGCCAACGCGGCGGCGTGTTTGCGTGTGCCATAGCCCTTGTGGGCGTCAAAACCATACGCCGGGTATTGCGTGGCCAGCTCGCACAATGTGCGGTCGCGTTCGGTTTTAGCAAGGATAGACGCCGCCGCCACCGAGAGGCTGATTGAATCCGCAAAGTTGAACGAGCGCTGAAAAATGTCCACCTCGCGCAGTTTCACCGCGTCAATCAAAAGCGCATGAGGTTTAACGGGCAGCGCGGCAATCGCGCGGGCCATCGCCAAACGGGTGGCGGGCACAATGCCCAGCGTGTCAATCTCGCTGTTTGTGCTTTGGCCGATGGCGTACGCGACCGCCAAACGCTCAATCGCTTCTCGGCATCTTTCTCGTTGGGTCGCGCTTAACTTTTTGGAGTCATTCACGCCGCGCAGGTCGGTCACCTGGTCGGCGTTGGGCGGAAGGATAACCGCCGCCGCCATAACCGGCCCGGCCCACGCGCCCCGCCCGGCCTCATCCACCCCCGCCACCAGCGCGTGGCCCAAACTGCGCAACTCGTTTTCGTGGAGGAGTGATGGCATTGTCCAGAAAGACCTCACGGGTTTTGGAAACTTGTGAGGTCTAGCCTAGCCGTACATGCCTTTGCGCGCGTTTTGACGCACATGCCAAAGTTCGCGCAAAGTCTTAAGCGCATCTATGCCGGGGCGCACGCGGCTCTCGGCGCGGTAATACCAGTCAATTGGCACCTCGGCAATTTTGTATCCCATCCGCCGCGCGATGAACAAAATTTCAATATCAAATCCCCAGCCGTTTAGCGTTTGTTTCTCAAAAATCTTTCGCGCCGGTTCGCGGCGGATGGATTTGTAGCCGCACTGGGTGTCCTCGTAGGGCAGACCAACCATGATTTTGGTGAGCAGGGTGCCCACCCGTCCTTGCAAATGCCGCGAGGACGGCTCGTCAAACCGGTTGGCGCCCGGCCCTTCGCGCGTGCCAATGGCAACATCATAGCCATCCAGCTTTGGCGAAAAAAACTTGGGCAACTCACTCATGGGCATAGACAAATCGGCGTCGCACATGAACAGATATTCGCCGCGTCCCTCAAAAATGCCCGCCTTCACCGCCGCGCCCTTGCCGCGCGTCATCTCGCGGATCACCCGCACATACGGGTGCGCCGCGGCAAACGCGCTGGCGATGGCGTTTGTGCCATCACTGCTGGCGTTGTCCACCACAATCGCCTCCAGGGTGATGTGCGCGTGGGCGGGATTTTGCGCAAACTCATCCAGCGCGGCCAGCGTGGCGGGCAATCGCCGCTCCTCGTTGTATGCCGGGATGATGATGCTGACCAGCGGGCCAGATGTATTTTGAGTCACAACTGAGCAATTATACGAATGCAAAAATGCCCCCCGCGCTCTGGGCGTTATAACAACCCAGACCTCAGCACGCCCGCATACGCGCGAATGCGCCCCGCCCGCAAGGGGCGCTGGCTGCCCAGCGCGTATTTGCCCGCCTCCAGCCCCATCTGCCAGAGGAACATGCCCAGCAAGGCAAAACGCAACACGCCGGCCTGCGCCGCGCCGTGATGTTTGCGAAAATATTTGACCTTGCTGGTGTTGAAGTTGATCATCCGCCGCGCCGAGGCTTGCTCGCTGCTTTTGCCCTCGTGATGCACGATCACCGCCGACGGGCAATAGGCCACGCGCCAGCCCGCGCCACGCAGGCGTTTGCACAAATCCAGCTCCTCGGAATACATGAAAAAGTTTTCGTCAAACAGGCCAATTTGGCGGATGGCGCCCGCCCGCGCCAAAATGGCCGCGCCCACCAGCCAGTCGCATTCGCACGGCTGGTCATTGGGCGTGTCACGCATATAAAAATCATCCAGCAGCTTGCGCGGGGCAAAACTTTGCAGCCAGGTGCTTTCAAACAGCGCAGTTTTTAAGGATGGAAACCGCCGCCGCGAGGATTGAATGCTCCCATCCGGGTAACGCAATTGTGGGCCAACCGCGCCCGCATCCATCTGGGCGTCTGCGCAGGCCAGCAGTGCGTCCAACGCGCCGGGCGTCACTTCTGTGTCTGGGTTGAGCAAAAGGAAATAGTTTTCCGGGGCAAGCTGGCCTGCCGCCAGATTTATTTGGGAGGAAAGAACAAGCCCTTGCGCATATTTCAGGCCATCGTTATTGCCGCCGGTAAACCCGCGATTTGTGGCGTTGGCGATGACATGCGCATCGGGGAAATCGCGGCGCAGCATCTCCACGCTGCCATCGGCTGAGGCGTTATCTACCACGATGACCGCTTGGGCGTGGGTTGTGGCCGGGTGCGCTTGCAACGAGCGCAGGCAGGCGGCCAACAACTCGCGCACATTCCAGTTGACGATGATGACGTAAAGCATTCTCAGTTGCCCGCCCCTAATCTCTCTCGCTGGGATGGGATAAATCCAAACGCCAGGCCAGCTCGGTGGGCAGCCAGCCCATGCGCTCAAAGTGTTTCACCTGCGATGCGTCTGGCAATGCGGCCACAAGCTCATCCACCGGCGCGGGAACAAAACCAAAGCGCTGCCAGTAACCGCCCGCATCGGTGCTAAAACAATACACGCGGGTGATGGCGTTTTGACGCGCCCAGTTTAGCGCGTGAGCGGTGAGCCGCGCCCCAAACCCGGCGCTGCGGGCCTCTGCCGCAACCACCGTGCTGCGCAGCAACGCCAGCCCGCCACGAACCTCCAAACCAATGAAGCCTTGAACGACCTCGGCGCCATCTGCCAAAACCCAGCGTTTGCCGCCGATGGCGTGAATGTCTTGCGTGAAGAGATGCGCGTGATCCAGCAGTTCTATCACGCGCGGGTAATCCCCGGCAACGGCTTCGCGGAGGGTGAACATGGCGAAGAAACCGCTCTTTGTTTCAGGCTGTTCGGACAACGGTGTATTGAATCAGATCCAGCAAAGCCGCGCGGAAGGGGCTGGCGGTAAATTCAAGCAACGCATCGGAGGCTTGCTTTGCCAGCGCCCGCGCCTCATCAAACGAGGCCGCAATGGCCTCAGACGCGCTGATGCGCCGCACAAGCTCATCGTATTGCCGGGTGTTGCACTCGCCCTTCATCGCGCAGGCCAGCAACTCATCTTGTGGGTGGGCGCTGGCGTAATTAAGCGTTGGCAACGTGATGAGGCCGCGCCGCAGATCGCTGCCAACCGGCTTGCCCACGCGGGCCTGCTCGCCGGTGAAGTCCAAAATGTCATCCACAATTTGAAAAGCCAACCCCAGGTTGTGGGCGTAGCTGCGCAGCGCGGCGCTTTGTTTTTCGTCCGCGCCGCCAATCACCGCGGCGGTCATCACCGCCAGCACAATGAGCGAGCCGGTCTTGGCGTAAATGCGCGGGAAGTAATCCTCGCGGGTGCTGCGCTGCTCCCAGTCCGCAAAACTTTGCTGCAATTCGCCGCCCACAATCACGCCCAGCGTCTCGGAGAACAGCGTCATCACCTGCACGTTGTTGGCTTTGGCGGCCAGCCCGGCGGCGTAGGCAAACAAATAATCGCCGGTGAGCACGGTTGCCACGGGCGTCCACACCGCGTTCAGGGTGGTTGCGCCGCGCCGCATGAGCGAGCCATCAATCAAATCATCATGCACCAGCGTGGCGGTGTGCAGCATTTCAACCGCGCTGGCAATGGAAATAATGCGCGGGTCGGTGTGCTTGCCAAACAAGCCAGCGGTCAACAATGTGAGAACCGGGCGCAGGCGTTTGCCGCCGCTCGCCACAATCATTTCCACGGCCTCGCGCAACGCATCGGGCTTGAGGCTGGGAAAATTGCGCAGCATTTTCTCAACGCGCTCCAGCTCGGGCGTAATCAACGCCTGCGCCTGCTCCATCCCGCTTCGGGCAGCTTTGCCGTTTCCGTGAACGCCGTCATTTACGGCAACGCTGTTGCCTGCGATGACGGACGCAGTTAACTCAATCATGTCGAACCGGATTGTACCCGCCCATTTAAATTAAGAATCACGAATTAAAAATCAGGTATTTGGAACGCCAAAAAAGGCGTTGGCGTTGCGGGTGGTGAGGTCCGCCAGCGCGGCCAGCTCCATCCCCCGCACTTTTGCCAATGTGGCCGCAAACAAGGGGATGTAGCCCGGTTCGTTGCGTTTTCCGCGAAATTTTTGCGGCGGCAGGTAGGGCGCGTCTGTCTCCAGCACAAAGTTTGGGGCCGGAACCCAAGCCGCAATCTCGCGGGTGTTCTCGGACTTGGGGTAAGAGATGGGGCCGCCAAAACCCAGGGTGTAATTCTGGCCGATGGCTTTCTCGGCCTGTTCAAAACTTCCCGCATAGGCGTGAAGCAAAACCCGCCCGCGCAACCCATCCCGCCCAAACAAAACCGCCAGCACATCGTCATACGCGGCGTAACTCCCCGCTTTATCCCGGCAATGAATAATCACCGGCCGGTTGACCTCTTGCGCCAAGTCAAGTTGACGCTCAAACACCTCGCGCTGCACCTCGCGCGGGGCGGCATCCCAGTAATAATCCAGCCCAATTTCGCCAATGGCCACCACGCGCGGGCTGGCAGCCAGCGCGCGCAGCGCATCATACGCGCCCGCGTCTGCGTGGCTGGCGTCGTTGGGATGAATGCCAATGGCCGCGTACACATCTGGCCGGGCGTGTGCCAGCGCAATGCTGCGCTTGCTGCTGTCCAGATCATACGAGATGTTGACAAAGCGCGTCACGCCGTTCTGGATCGCCCGCGCGAACATCTCCTCGCGGTCCGCGTCAAACTGCTTGTCATCCAGGTGGCAGTGCGTGTCAAAGAACATTCTTTATCAAGCGCTCGGAGCACGTCCCAACACGTTGGGTGGAGTGCTCCGAGCGCCAAGTGACATTAAATCTGCGCCAGCTTTACACCATCTTCCAAAATGGGCTGGACGAGTTTCTTCTTCGTAGTCTCGCAGTAAATGCGCATCAACGGCTCGGTGCCGCTCATGCGGATGAGCAACCAGCCGCCATCTTCCAATGAGAATTTGTAGCCATCGGTCATGTTCTTGCCGGTCACCTTTAGGCCGCCAATGGTGGCGGGTTGCGCGGCAATCACTTTGGCTTTGATGGCCTCGCGGCGCACCGGGTCAATGCGCGTGTCAATGCGGTCGTAATAATGCGCGCCCACCTTGCTGAACAAAAGCTCCAGCAATTCGCTGGGCTTCTTGCCGGTCTTGATCATAAAGTCCAGCAAATACAAATTCGCCAAAATGCCATCGCGCTCTGGCACGTTGCCACGAAAAGCGAACCCGCCGCTCTCCTCGCCGCCCATCAGCGCGTTGGTCTCGGTCATCTTGGGCGCAACATACTTAAAGCCCACGCCGGTCTCGTAAATGGGCACGTTGTAAATTTTGCCCAGCTTTTCCAACATGCCGGTGGTGCTCAGCGTCTTGACAATTGCGCCGCGCTGGCCGCGAATCTCCAGCAAATACAACGCCAGCAAGCCATACACCTGCAACTGGTTGATAAAGCGGCCTTTCTCATCGCCCAGGCCGCAGCGGTCGGCGTCGCCATCGGTGATGCAGCACACATCGGCCATCATTTCTTTGGTCGTGCGCAGGCCCACATCCACGTTGGGCGGAATCGGCTCTGGGCGGCGCATTTCTGGAAAGGATGGGTTGCGCGTGTTATGAATCTCGTGAATCATGGTGTTGCCGCCGCCAATCAAACGCGGCAGCCAGCCCGCGCCGTTGCCCCACATCGCATCCATCACAATTTTTAGCCCGGCTTTTTTGATGGGGGGCAAGCTGACCAGCGTTTTGAGATTGGCGATGTAATCTTCGCTGGCGTCAAATTTCTCAATCAACCCCTTGTTTTCGGCCTTGTCATAGCTCAGGGTTTTCACCTCGCTGGCATCTGGGATGCCCGCCTCGATGGCCTTGAGACCTTCGGGGTCAATGGCCCCGCCCGTGCTGCCGCGCACCTTGAATCCGTTGTCTTGCGGCGGGTTGTGGCTGGCGGTGATGTTGATTGCGCCGAGCGCCTTTTTGGCGGGGACGGCAAAGGCGATCACCGGGGTGGGGGTTGCGCCATCGGTCAGCCACACCTTGATGCCATGCGCGGCCAACACCTCGGCGGCAGCGGCGGCAAAATCCTCGCTCTGAAAGCGTTTGTCATGTCCAATCACAACCGTTGGCTTTTTGCCCTTCTTGCTGGTGGTGAGAATATATTTGGCGTAGCCCGTTGCGCAGCGCCGAACGTTGGTAAACGTGTAATCTTCGGCAATGCGGCCTCGCCAGCCATCGGTTCCAAAAACAATATCGCTCATTTTT
>DAORUN010000034.1:0-27031 GCA_035433205.1 Thermoflexales bacterium
CACGAACAAAGAGAAGAATGTCTACCGCGCAAAGCTGGAGGCCGACTACTTTCCATCGGCGGATTTTTTCTCGGCCATGTCCTGGATTTTGCTGGTGCTGGTCGGGTGTATTCGCATGATGGAAGGCACGTTGACCCTAGGCGTGTTCTTTGCCTTCAACTGGTATATCTGGGGGCTGATTTGGCCTTTGCGCAGCGTGGGCTTTTTGGTCAACATCATGCGCCAGGCGGCGGCGGCGGCCCCGCGTTTGTTCATGATTTTCGATGCCGAAGAAACGATCAAAGACCGCCCGGACGCCATCCCCTGGATGGGCGAGGGGAGCGGCAGAGTGGAGTTTGCGGATGTGAGCTTTAGCTTTCCAGATGACCTGACCACCTCGGTGTTGGCCGGGCTCAGCTTCACGGTGGAGCCGGGGCAGACGGTGGCGATCCTGGGTGGCACGGGCAGCGGCAAAAGCAGCGTCATCAACCTGGTGCCGCGTTTTTACGATGTGACCGGTGGCAGCGTGAAGCTGGATGGCAAAGATGTGCGCGAAATGCGCCTAAAGGATGTGCGCGGCGGCATTGGCATTGTGCCTCAAGAGACGTTTTTGTATAGCGCCTCGCTCAAAGAGAATATCGCGTTTGGCAGACCAGACGCCACGCTGGAAGAGGTGATTGAGGCCGCAAAAATTGCGCATGTGCACGAGTTTGTTCACGAGTTGCCCAAGGGCTACGACACAAAAGTGGGCGAGCGCGGCGTGGGCTTGAGCGGCGGGCAAAAACAGCGCGTGGCGCTGGCGCGGGCGGTCATCATGAACCCGCGTTTGCTTATTTTGGATGAGGCCACCAGCGCGGTGGACACCGCCACCGAGGCGGCCATTCAAAAGGCGATGGCGCAGGTGATGCAAGGCAGAACGAGCATCGTGGTGGCGCAGCGGCTCAGCACGGTGCTGGGCGCAGACAAAATTGTGGTGCTAAAAGATGGCCGCGTGGCCGAGGAAGGCACGCACGAACAGCTCTACGCGCTGGGCGGCGAATACCGCGCCCTGTATGACCTGCAACTTAAGGAGCAGGGCAACACCGAAAATGATGTGATTCGGGACGAGGAGATGAAGGTGAGCGAAGACGGAAGACAGAAGACGGAAGACGGGTTTTTAAGTGATGAAGTAAATAAAGATTTGGCGATGGCGGTCGTTGGTTAAAACAAAACGGTCGCCATCTCTAAAAGAGGGTGACTTGTTGACGAAATTGATTTTGCTGCTGCTAAAACTATCAAAAACGCGCGCGTTGCGTTTTGAAATTGGCGTTCTGGCAGATTTCACACTTTACGATCTCGGTGATGGAATGAGCATCGTGATTCCAACTGCAATGTTGAACAAAACAAAGTTTTGGGGCAAACGCTCTGCTAAATCAGAGTTGAGTGAAGCCGAAATTTCGACCTTGTTTGGCAAACCAACAACTTTGGCCAAGGAATAAAGGGACGGTAGATGGGAGACGGAGGACGGTCTTGGACTGTATTGGCGATGGAGTAAAAGAACGGAAGACAGGAGACGGAGGACGGAAAGGCCGTCTTCCGTCCTCCGTCTTCCATCTCCCATCCTCCCATCAAGAAAAACATCATGACAAACACATTCACTTTCCGCCCATTTATGGGCAAACAAGATTTTGCGGCGGCGGCAGAGATTCAGTCGGCCAGTTTTGCGGCGGATGGCATTCCATTTGCCGAGACTGCCCAGAGCATTGAAAATTATTGGACTGGCCGCAGCGACTTTGCGCCAGAGCGCGATGTGATTTTTGCCGAGATGAACGGCCAGCCAGCGGGCTATGGCCGGGTGCGTTTTTACACGAATGACGTTGGCGAGCAAGTGGCGTGGCACGAAGTCTGCGCTGCAAAAGAGGCGCGGGCAGCGGGCGCATATCCGGCTTTGTTCAAGTGGTGCATAGCGCATAGCACGGAACTGGCGCGGGCCAACCCGCACACCGGGCCGCGCTTTTTCCAAACCAGCGTGGTGGGTGCGATGACCGAGGAGATTGCGCTTTTACAAAACGCGGAATTCACGCCGTTCCGGTATGGCTTTTTGATGAAGCGCGACCTGAGCGCGCCTATCCCAGACCTGCCTTTGCCTGCGGGCGTTGAGACCCGCGCGGTTGCGCCCGCCCAGTTCAAGGCCATTTTTGCCGCGCGCAACGAGGCCTTCCGCGATCACTTTGGTCACAGAGAGGCCACCGAGAGCGAGATGGAAGGCTGGGGCAAAGACCCGTTCAGCCGCCAGGACTTGTGGCAGGTGGCGTGGGATGCGCGAACAAACGAGGTGGCGGGTGAGGTGCATGTCTCGATCATCACCTCGGACAACGAGGCCTATGGCTTGAAGCGCGGCTGGACGGATCCCATTGCCGTGCGGCGGCCCTACCGCCGGCAGGGTTTGGCCAAGGCGCTCATTGCGCGGGGCATGATGGCGCTGCGGGCGGTTGGCATGACCGAAGCCTGCCTGGGCGTGGATGCGCAAAACCCAAACGGTGCGCTAAAGCTGTATGAAGACATGGGTTTTGTGGTGGATATGAAGACGTTTCAGTATCGCAAAATTCTGACGCTAGACCATGAGTAATTCACGCGCTTTTGACGATGGACGATGGACGATGGACGATGAAGAATCGTCTATGGTCCATCGTCCATCGTCCCAATTTCATTCTCGCAACTACGCCGGCCTGGCCGACCTTGAAAGGTTGAAAAGTTTTTTGATGGCGCAGCGGGCCACGGGTCACACGGGCTACACGCATGTGGGCGATTTGCTCTGGGGCATGTTTATGCACACCCACATGAACCCAGAGCGGGATTACCGCATTTGGTTTGCGGCAGATGGGAGCGTGGCGGGCTTTTTGCGCCTGGGCCAGCCGGGCTACTTTGAGATGCAGGTCGCGGCGCATTTGCGCGGGCAGGTTGAGCCAGACATGCTGGCCTGGGTGCAGGCGCATTATGCGCTTGCGAGCGTAAGCGCAGTCGCACAGCCAAAGACCGCCGCGCAACCCATCAAGCTGACCACCGAGGTGATGGAGAGCGAGACAAAAACGCAGGCCTGGCTGATGGCGCACGGGTTTGCGCGGAACGATTTTGAGATGTTTATTTTGACGTGTGATTTAAGCAAAACCGAGCCGCCGCCCGCGCTGGCAAACGCCGTCATCCGGCCTGTGGCGGGTGAGGGCGACTTTGCCGAGCGGCTTTCCATCCACCGCGAGGTTTGGGAGCCGAGCAAGGTGACGCTGGAGGGCTACCGGCTCACCCGCGCTGCGCCGGGCTACGACCCGGAGCTGGACTTGGCGGTTGTGCTGGACACGGGCGAGTTTGCGGCGTATTGCATTGTGTGGCCAGACGCGCTGAACAAAATTGCCGAGTTTGAGCCGGTGGGCGCGCGAAAGGCGCATCGCGGCAAGGGCTTTGGCAAGGCGCTTTTGTTGGATGGATTTCGCCGCTTGCGCGAGAAGGGCATGACCACCGCGCTGGTGTATTGCTACGCGAACAACCTGCCCTTTTACAAATCGGCGGGGTTCAATGTGGTGGATAAGTATGTTGGGTATGAAAGATGACGGAAGACGGGGGACGGTCTGACCGTCTTCCGTCTTCCGTCTAAAGAAATCATGGCTGTATTAACCGGAACAAACCTCAGCCAGGGGCTGGGCAGTGTGGATGTATTTGAGGGCATCAGCGTGAGCGTGCCCAACGAATCCAGAATCGGCTTGATTGGCGCGAATGGCGTGGGCAAGACCACGCTTTTGCGCATTTTGGCCGGGGTGGATACGCCCAAATACGGCGGTGTTCATCTGGCGGATGGGGCACGCGTGGCGTATTTGCGCCAGGAAGCCGTTGAGGCGTTTGTGGATCAAGACCACACCGTGCTGGATGAAATGCGCGCCGCGTTTGAGCATGTGCATGTGATTGAGCGCCGGATGCGGGAGATCGAAAGAGAGATGGAGAAGGATCAGCGGTCAGAGCGCTCCGAGCGCTCTGACCGCTCTGACGACCACTTGGACGAATACGGCCATCTCCAAGAGGAGTTTATGCGGCTGGGTGGTTACGAGACAGACACGCGAATTGAGCGCACGCTGGATGGCCTTGGGTTTGGGCGCGAGATGTGGCCGATGAAGATTGGTCACATGAGCGGTGGGCAAAAAACGCGGGCGTTGCTGGCCAAACTTTTGCTGGAGCAGCCCGATGTGCTGATTTTGGATGAGCCGACCAACCATCTGGATATTGAAGCCATCGAATGGCTGGAAGGCACGCTCAAAACATGGCGCGGGGCGTTCATCATCTCCAGCCACGACCGCTACTTTTTGGACCGCGTGGTGGACACAATTTGGGAGATGCACCGGCCAACAAACGGCAACGTGCGGCTGGATGTGTATCGCGGGAATTACACCGCCTACCTGCGCCAGCGGCAAGAGCGGTTTGAGCGCGAGGTGTTTTTGTTTGACCAGAAAAAAGACGCGCTGGTGCATGAGCTTGAGGTCATCAAGCGCGATCTGGATTTTTTGAAGGGCGCGAATGGCGACAAATCGGTGACATGGGTGAAGGGCAAGCTCAAACGGCTGACCCGCGATGTGATTGCGATTGAGCAGCTTGGCATGATGGCCTACGAGAGCCAGCAATGGATGGCGCTGGCCGATCAAATTGAAGGCAGCACGCGGCCCTGGGGTTACGAGGAAGCGGAGCGCCGCGTGCGCGGTTTGCGCCGCCCATCGCCCCCGCCGCGCATCAACATGATGCTGAAGCCGCAGAACCGCGGGAGCGAGCAGGTGGTGAAGGCAGAGCGGGTGAAGATTGGTTACATGAGCAAGACGGAAGACGGAGGACGGAAGACGGCCGAGTCCCGTCCCCCGTCTTCCGTCTCTGGTCTGCTGTTTGAGTGCCGCGACCTCGTGCTTTCTCGCACCAACCGTGTGGCGCTAATTGGGCCAAACGGGGCGGGCAAAACCACGTTTGTCAAAACGATGTTGGGCGCGATCCCGCCGCTGGCCGGCGAGATTGAGTTGGGGCCGAGCGTGAAGCCGGCCTACTTTGCTCAGGCGCATGACGAGCTGGATGTGACCTTGCGCGTGCGCGAGGAGTTGCAGCGCCACTGGCCGAGCATGAACGAGGAGCAGACGCGCAAACATCTGGCGCAGTTTTTGTTTAGGAACGACGAGCTGGACAAATATGTGAGCGGGTTGAGCGGCGGCGAAAAGGCGCGGCTGGCCCTGGCGATTTTGGCCCTGCGCGGGGCAAACTTCCTCGTGCTGGACGAGCCAACGAATCATTTGGATATTCAGGCGCAGGAGGTTTTGCAAGATGCGCTGGAAAGTTTTGACGGCTCAATTTTGCTGGTCTCGCACGACCGGTATTTGATTGACAAGTTGGCAACCGAGATTTGGGAGATACGAAATGGAAAGCTAGAGGTGTTTAGAGGGAAGTATGCGGATTACGCGGCGAAGCAAGCGCCCGGACAAGAGACGGAAGACGGGAGACGGGTGACGGAAACGAGCAGGCAGTCTTCCGTCTCCCGTCCTCCGTCTGCGGTCTCCAAGAACGCCCAGCAACAACGCGAGAAAGCGCGGGCAGAGATGGAGCTGCGGATTGCGATGTTGGAGCAAAAGTTGGAAAAGTTGGCCGAGCAAATGCAAGCCGCCGCGCAGAAGAATACTCAGGACAAGGTGCGAACCCTGAGCGCCGAATACGCCATCACCCAGAAAGAGCTGGATGTGGTGATGGAGAAGTGGATGGGAACTGGAGACTAGCTACTAGCTACCAAACGGAGTGCAAAAATGGCAGATGCAGTAATTGAAAACATGGAAGAAGAGTTGGATGAGGCGGCGGAGCGCCCGTTCAACTATGGCTACTTTAAGCGGCTGATGGGATACGTGAACCCGTATCGCAAACAGCTCGTCGTTGTGCTGGCTTTGATCCTCGTCAGCACCATCACCACTTTGCTGGAGCCGGTGCTGATTGCAGTTGCGGTGGATCGCGCCGTGCCAGAGAAGAACGTGGGCTTGTTGGCCGCGCTCATCGCCACGTTTTTTGTGTTCCGCCTGATTGTGTGGGCGGCAGCGCATGTGCGCATGTATCGCATCAACGTGATTGGGCAGACGGTGTTGTATGACCTGCGCAAAGAGTTGTTTGGGCACATTCAGCTTCTTTCGCTGCGGTTTTATGACAGCCGACCGGTGGGTAAGATCATGTCGCGCATCACCAGCGATGTGGGCGCCATCAACGAACTGCTGACCGGCGGCGTGGCGACGATTCTGGTGGAGGGGCTGAGCCTGATCGGCATCGTCATCATCATGTTGCTGATTGACTGGCGGCTGGCGCTGGCTTCGTTTGCCATCACGCCATCGTTTTACTTTTTGTTTGGCAAGCTGCGGGTGAAGATTGAGAACACCTGGAAGAACGTGCGCAAGAGCGCCAGCAACATGAACGGCAACCTGAATGAGAGCGTGAACGGCATCCGCGTGACGCAGGCGTTTGGGCGCGAGGAGCGCAACATTGAGAAGTTTGCGCGGATCAACGCCAACAACCGCGACATCAATGTTCAGGCGGTGAAGTATGACAACATCATTTGGCCGAGCGTGGAGATGGTGGGCACGGCGGGCAGCGCTTTGCTGATGTGGTTTGGGGCGTTGCAGGTGCTAAACGGCACACTGAGTTTGGGCGTGATTCTGGCGTTCATCAATTACGTGTGGCGGTTTTGGGGGCCGGTGAGCGCCCTCAGCCGGGTGTATTCGCAGGTGTTGGCCGCCATGGCCAGCGCAGAGAGAATTTTTGAATTTCTGGACACCAAGCCAGAGGTGGCAAACGCGCCCGCCGCGAGCGCCATCCCCAAAATGAATGGCGAGGTGACGCTGGAAAACGTGACGTTTAAATACGCCGAGACGGCCAAGCCCGCCCTGCGCGATGTGACGTTGCGGGTGAAGCCCGGCCAAACGGTGGCGATTGTTGGCCCGACCGGCGCGGGCAAAACGACCATCGTCAATCTCATCATGCGGTTTTACGACCCCACCGAAGGCGCGGTGAAGATTGACGGCCACGACCTGCGCGATGTGACGCTGGAGTCGGTGCGCTCGCAAATTTCGCTGGTGCTGCAAGACCCGTTTTTGTTCAGCGGCTCCATTGGCGACAACATTCGGTATGGCAACTTGAACGCCACGCAAGAGCAGGTTGAGGCGGCGGCCAAAGCCGTGCGGCTGGATGAGTTCATCAACAAACTGCCAGAGAAATATGAGTACGACGTGCAAGAGCGCGGCGGGCGGTTGAGCCTGGGGCAGCGTCAGCTTGTCTCGTTTGCCCGCGCGTTGCTGGCCGACCCGCGAATTCTTATTTTGGATGAGGCGACCAGCAGCGTGGACACGCAAACCGAGCGGATGATTCAGCACGCGCTCTCGGTGCTGCTGGCCGGGCGCACGGCGTTTATCATCGCGCACCGCCTCAGCACCATTCGCAATGCAGATGTGATCGTGGTCATGCAGGAGGGTCAGATCGCCGAGCAAGGCTCGCACGAGGAGCTGGTGGCCAAACGCGGGTTGTATTACCGCCTCGTCCACGCGCACGAGCAATCGCGCAAGCAGTTGGAGGAGTTGCAGGTTGCGCCAATGGCAAAACCGGAGCGGGTGGCGGTGGGGGTGAATTAAAGAGTGAAGGGTGAAGAGTGAAATAAAAAGCAACGCTCATTTTTGTGAGCGTTGCTTTTTTTGTTGGCAGCTGGTTTATTTGGCGGCTTTGGCCAGCCATTCATCAATCGAGAAAGACAACTCGTGTTGCTGGTCATGCACAGCATCCGCGGCTTTGACCGCGCCAGCTACATCTTTCTTGGAGAGCGCGGTTGAAAAGTCGGTCAGCGACTTTAGAAATTCCTGCGCGGGCGCATCCAGCTCGGCGGGCCAGGTGGTTTGAGCCACAAGTTTCTTCACGCGGTCAACCGGGGTTTGATACGCCGCGTCAATCGTCTTGGTCTCGTCCAGCTTGGTCGCCATCTCGTGAAAACCAGCGTAGTCCATAAAGTATTGGGTCATGGCAAGACCAAACGGGCTGGCCTTTTGCGCTTTGGCGGGTTTTGTGGCCAGCCAGTCGTTGATGGAATGCGAGAGCGCGTGTTGCGCATCGTGCGCATCGGCGCTCAGCTTCACCGCATCGGCCACGTTGTTTGTGCTCAGCGCATCGGCAAACTTGCCAATCAAGGCGATAAATTTTTGCGCATCGCCATCCAGCGTTGCAGGCCAGGTGGTCTGGCTCAACACCTTCTTGGCGCGGTTCACCTTTGAAAGATATGATGTGTCAATCTTTTGGGTGTTGGATAGCGTGGTTGCCATGCCATGAAAACCAGTGGTGTCCAAAATATTTTGGGCCAGACTCACATTTAGCGGGTCGGCAGATGGCGCTTTGCCGGGCTGGCTGGCCGCCCAATCATCAATGGCGTGCGAAAGCGCGTGTTGCTGGTCATGAACCACACCAGACACGCTGGTCGCGTCGGCAACGTTCTTGGCGGTTAGTGCGGCGGCCAGTTTGCCCAGCGAGCCAATAAACTCTTGCGCCTGCGCGCCAAGCTTGGTGCCCCAAGTTACTTGCACCAAAATCTTTTTGGTTTGGTTCACCGTGTTTACATAGTTGCCATCCAGCTTTTTTGTGTTGCTGATGGCTGTTGCCATGTCATGAAAACCGGCGGTGTCCATGTAGTATTGCGCCAGACTTACCGAAAACGGGTCGCCCACGGCGGCATCGTATGGGGTGGCTGGCTTGACGGTTGGGGCAGAAGCAGACGCGGGTGTTGGAGCGGCGGTCGCCATCATGTGCGCAGAGTGATCCATTGTGGGCGATGGCGCGGCAGCCGGGACAGTTGTTGGCGCGCTGGTCGCCATCAACTGCATGGAGTGATCCATGGTTGGCGATGGAACTGGGGCAGCGGTTGGCGCAGGCACAGCCGCACCACATCCAGCCAAAACAAAAGCAGCCGCAATGGCGGCAAAAACAAACTTATTCATGTTGATCTTTTAAGAATGAAAAAAGCTAAACAGCAACCCGCGTGCGTTTTGGCGCAAGCAGGTGTGTTGTAAAAATGTAAAGTTGGGTGAGTGGAAAAAATCAAGCCAGAGCCAGGCGCGGGGGGCGGCGCGGCGTTTCTGGGGTGTTTGGCCGAAGGCTGTGCTGGCGGGCGAAAACCCATCCAACCAAAACATACGCGACAAACAGGGTCGCCGCGACGGGCAAAAACTCGGTCAAGTGGCTCAACATTTGGTTGAGCTTATCTATGAACGAATTGCCAGAATGTCCCGCGTTCTGAGCAGGCAAAGCATGGTTTGGCAAATCGCCGCATATCGAGTTTGGCATGGCTTGCAAAAAGGCCAACTCGCCAGTTGCGCCGGCCATTGCCTCCATCTCGTGATGAAGCTGACAAAAGCGAATGCAAAAAAATGGCGCGATGAAAATCATCGCCGCCAAAAATGCCAGTGCAAAACGCCGTGCTTGAGGCATGGCGGCGGAGAATACCACACGCGCCAAAACAGACTTTTTTAAATTTCTACTTTGCGGATGCGGTTTGTGAACAGATTGATGATGATGACGATGAGCAAGGCCGCCCCACCGCCAATAACAGCCGCGGACGAAGCGCCAACCCCCTGCGCCAAAGTGCCAATCAGCAGGCTGCCAAAAGGCGCGGTTCCCTGTGTGGCCCACAAGTAGGTGCTGATCACCCGCCCGCGCAACTCGTTTGGCACGAGCAGTTGAATGATGGTGTTTGTGTTGGCATACAGCGTCACACCGGCCCAGCCAGCCAGCGCCATACACGCCATGCTAAGCGGCACCATGTGCGAAAGCCCCATGCCCAAATAGGCCGCGCCCAGCGCAAAATGCCCCGCCGTTGCCAGCCAGCCTTTGTGCTTCACGTGGCTAAAACTGGCCATAAACGCCGCGGCGATGAGCGCCCCCACGCCCTGCGCGCTCGCCAGCAGCGCGTTCAGGCTTGCCACCGCCGATTCGCCATCGCCCGGCCTGGAAAGAACATCGCGGGCAAACGCGGGCAGCAATTGCTGGATGGGAAACGCGAGCAGGCTTTGCGCCGCCACCGCCACAATCAGCAAAATAATGATGGAATTCGCGCGGATGTAGGCCTGTCCTTCGCGAAACTCGGCCATGGCGCTGCGGCGCGGCGCCTTTTCCACCGGGTCGCTGGGCGGTTTGCCCCGCCCAATCGCCATCAGCCCGGCAATGACAAACAAATAGCTGATGGCGTTGATGATGAACGCCCAGCCTTCGCCGCTGGTGGAAAAGATCACCAAAATGGGCGCGGCCAATGATGGCCCCACCACCCGCGCCACGTTAAACGCGGTAGATTGCAGGGCGATGGCGTTGGGCAGGGCCTTGCGCCCCGCAAGGTCAATCAGCATGGATTGACGCGCCGGAATCTCGATGGCCTGGGCAATGCCGTTGATTGTTGCCAACACAAGGATGTGCCAAATGGTGATGACGCCTGTGAGCGCGAGGATGCCCATCACCAATGCCTGAACAGTGAACACACCCTGCAAAAAGATCACCAGCTTGCGCTTGTCCATGCGCTCTACCAAAACCCCGCCGGGCAACGTGAACAACGCCGCGGGCAGGGTGCTGGCAAACCCCACCAACCCCAGGTAAAACGGCTGCCCGGTGATGCGATATGCGAGATAGGGTTGCACCGTGTTTTGCATCATGGTGCCAATGACCGAGATGGCCTGCCCGGAGAGGAACAGCCGGAAATCGCGAGAGGCCAGCGCGGGGAATCGCTCGGTGAATTTTTGACTGATAAAAACAGGTTCTGTGTTCAAGATGATGACCTAAGTGCCCGGAGCGCTCCGGGCGCTATTATTTATCCACCTGCATTTGCCTCACCAGCGGCGCGGAACGCAGGCCGCGCTCCATCACAAAGGCAAGCTGGCGCTGCAAGGCGCGTTCCACCTGAGTTTGCGTTGTATCGGGCACATCCAGCCTGTCAATTTCATCAAATGTTTGCAACTGCAAAATGCGCATCAAGGTAAGCGCATCTCGCGTGAGGATCATGCCTTCGCGGGCGTGGCTGGCAGCGGCGGCGCACAGCGCGCCCCCGTGCGCGGGAGAAAACAGCGTGGTGATTTTTGCCTCATCGGGTTTGGCATCAACCTCCAGCGCCGCGCCGGTGACCGCGCACTTGAACAATTGCGGGCGATACCCTGCCAAAGTGAGCAGCCGCATTTCAAACGCCCGCGCCGCCAGCGAAATATGTTTGCACTCGCTCAGCCACATCAGCCCTTCGGCCAGCGTCTCGTAAAGCGGCGCATCTTCGTTGTCTTCCTGGGCAAATTGCTCCACCAGCTCGGCGAAGTAATGCGCCATCATCCCGCGCTGCAACTCCTCGCGCAGCGGGCGATGCGGCTCAACCGTCTCGGCCTGGCTCACAATATCAAATGTGCGGCCCTGCGCAAGGAGCAGCTTGACCCGCGTGAACAACTCCACGTGCCCGGCCTTGCGGCTGGTGATCTTTCTTGCCCCCTTGGCCAGCACGCGCAGCTTGCCCATGCCCGGCGTGAGGATGGTGAGCAGCCGGTCGGCCTCGCCAAAATCGGCTCGGCGCAACACAATGGCCTCGGTGGAGTAAACGCGGGAGCGCGACATGACAAATAACGTGTAATGTGTAAGATGTAACGTGCAAGAACAAGTTACGCCTTACATCTTACACGTTACACCATACACCTCAATTCCCCAATGACTTAAGCAAATCAACCGTGGCCTTAACAGTTTGCGCCTGCTGGTCTGCCCGCGAAATTTGAGCGGGGTTATCGCCCGCCTGATCGCCATACCAGCCAAATTGGGCATGGTCGCCGCCCTCAATGACGACCCAGGTTGTGCCGGGGGGCAGGTTGGCGCGCGAGGCCTGAATCTTGTCTGGGGTCGCAAGGCCATCGCGCGAGGCCGAAACCGAGACGACCTTGACCGCGCTGTTTGCCAAAGCGCCATCTGCCGGGTAGCTGGCCCAAAACACCAGCCCTTGCATCTGGGCTTGATGTTGCGCGACAAACGTGGCCGCCATTGAGCCGCCCAGCGAATGCCCGCCAATGGCCCATCGCTTTATTTCTGGGAAGGCGGCCTGAATTTGCGCCGCTTTGTCCACGCCAAAGATGGCGAGATTGAGCGGCATAGGCGGGATGACCACCAAATATCCTTGCGCCGCGATGGCCTGCGCGTAAGGCGCATACGCTCGCGCGTCCACCCGCCCGCCGGGGTAAAAAATCAACCCGGTGGATGGGGTTTGCGCCGGGCGAAAGACCAGCCAGTTCTGCGTTTCAACCTTCACCTGCGCGGTAGAGTTCAGCGCCTGCATCGCTTCGGGCATGGGCGCGGGAATCAGGCTGGCCCATCCCACAAAGCCAAGCGCAGCAAGAAGAATGAGCGCCAGCGGCGCAAGCAAAAAAATGCGTTTTAGTTTTTTATTTTTCATGAGCGAATGTAATTTACACCTGGATTTACACAAATTTTAGAGCCGGGCTGCGCAAAAGTTTAACAACCAGTTGGAACACGGCAAGCGCAGCGTGTAAAACCGCAAAATTTTGCGGCGCTACACCTGGCATTCCTCGCAAAAATGGGTGCTGCGCTGACCCACCAAAATGCGCCGGATGGGCATGCCGCAGTTGGGGCAGGGTTTGTCTGTTTGGCCGTATACCCGAAAGTTTTCCTGAAAATTTCCGCCGGGGTACACCCAGTCAAAACTTGCGCCGTTGGCGGCCAGCCCCTCTTGCAAAACGCTGGTGATGGATTCGTGCAGGCGGGTTATATCCTCATCGCCCAGCGTGTGTGCGGCGCGGCGCGGGTGCAGCCGCGCCCGCCACAAACTTTCATCGGCGTAAATGTTGCCCACGCCGGCAATAAAACTTTGATCCAGCAAGATGGGTTTGAGCGCGCCTTTTTTGCGGCGCAGGCGGCTGGCAAATTCGTCGCGGCTCACCGCAATCGCATCTGGCCCCAGCTTGCCGATAATTTTTGCGGGGTCATCTGCCAGCCACACCCGCCCAAACTTGCGGGCATCCTCAAACCGCAAGGCCATCCCGTCCTCCATCAGCCACACCACCCGCGCGTGCGGGGTGATGGCTTGCGCGGCGGGCACCACATCCAACCGCCCGCTCATTTTGAGATGCAAAAGCATGACAGGCGCGCCGCCTTCATTTTGAGATGGGGTTGGGGTGGGCAGCGCAAATCTAAAAATAAGATATTTGCCGTGCCGGCCAACGGCTTCAAAGCGCAAGCCGCGCAACGCCGCGCTGAACTCCTCCTCGGGGCGGTTCACCTCGCGCGGCCACAGGATGCGCGCCTCGCGCACAACGCGGCCCAGCAAATCGCGGCGCATGGCCCGCGCCACGGTTTCAACTTCGGGTAACTCTGGCATGAACGAAACATTTTAAGCCAGACAAGCGTATAAAACAACACAATTAGAATCACCTTTCATGCAAACACAAGCTCTGCAAAGCCTCGCCCTGCTCATCATTTTTGTTGGCTTCATTGGCGCAATTCTGCCCATGTTGCCGGGGCCGCCGCTTATTTGGGTGGGGGCGTTCGTGTGGGCGCTGGCCGATGGGTTTCAGCGGGTGGGCGCGCCCGCGCTCATCATTTTGTTTGTGCTGATGGCGCTTGCCACCGCCTCTGACCTGGCGATGAGCGCCGCGTTTGCCAAACAAAGCGGCGCATCGTGGAAAACGATCCTCGCCTCAATTTTGGGTGGAATTGGCGGGGCCGCTGTGCTGGCCGAGATTCCCGTGATTGGCAGTATTTTTGGCGCGGTAATTGGCAGCGTGCTGGCGGTGGTTGCCGTGGAATACGCCATGCGCCGCGACCGTGCCGCCGCGCTAAAGGCCAGCAAAGCGTATTTGATGGGGTGCGTGGTTTCTCAGCTTGTGGATGTGGGCTTGTCTGCGCTGATGATTTTGATTTTTGCGTGGCAAGCGTTTTGGAAGTGAAAAGGGTGAAGGGTGAAGAGAGAAATTTTTTCACCCTTCACCCTTCTCTCTTTTTTTTAGTAGGTCAGCGTCTTGGGCAGTTGCTTGGCCTGCTCAACCCAGTCGGTCACTTCTTTCAGGGTGGCGGCGCGGCCAGCCAGACCCTTCTCGGTGCGCTTGGCCAGCAGGGTGGCGTGCAGGTTCTCTGGCTTGCGATGAGAAAGCTCCTTCACCGTGTCCACGCCCGCCTCTTCCAGCAGGTTAGAGAACACTTCGCCAATACCCTTCACGCGAGACAGATCGGCGCGGTTGGCAAGCTCCAGAATTTCTTTGTCGCTCACGCCATGCGCGGCGGCCAGCGCGGCGCGGGCCTTGGGTGTCTTGGCCTGCTCCAGAAGATGCAAGCTGTTCTTAACGCCGCCTTTCTTCATGCTGGCGGCCAGAGTTGCGGTAATGCCGCGAACTTTTCCAATTCCGATGCTATTTGCGCTCATAGTTTTCAATCCTCCAAAGGTTAAATAATTCACTCCAATTTGAGTTGGCCTATTATTCACCTTTATGGAATAATTGTCAAAATGAAATCGGCAAAACCTCTTATCCTCATCCCGGCATCAGTTCAAGATCAGGAGCGCAAGCGTTTCGCGCTGGCGCAAACCTACATCAAAGCGGTGATCGCGGCGGGCGGTGTTCCCATCCTTGCCCCGGTTACCTTGCCAAACGACGACCTGCGCGCGGCCTATGACCAATGCGATGGCGTGTTGCTGACCGGCGGGGCAGATTGCGACCCGGCAGATTTTGGCGAGGCGCAGCACGAGAAAACGATGGGCATTGACCGCGACCGCGACCGCGCGGAATACGCCATCGCTCAGTGGGCCATTGGCGAGGATAAGCCGATTTTTGGCATTTGCCGCGGTGAGCAGGTGATGAATGTGGCGATGGGCGGCTCGCTGATTCAAGACATCCCCAGCCAGTGGGAGACCGATACCACCCACGCCTGGCAGGGCGCCCGCAACGACATTGCGCACACGGTGAAGGTGAACCCAGGCACAAAACTGGCAAGCATGACCGGCGCAGGCGAGGTGCGCACCAACAGCTTCCATCACCAATCGGTAAAAAAACTGGGGGATGGGTTTGTGCCGGTTGCGTATGCCGATGACGGCGTGGTTGAGGGGATTGAGAACCCATCCAAAAAATTTGTGGTGGGCGTGCAGTGGCACCCGGAAGACCTTGCCCCAGAGCGCGATGAAGCCGCCGCGCTGTTTAAGGAATTTGTGAACGCCTGCCGGAAGAACGCAGAAGCTTAAATTCCAAATTCCGCATTTCGGCTTCTTCCGGCTTCTAAATTCTGAATTCATATTACAATTCGCCCACTCAGACACACGACATGAACGAGCAAACTACTATTCTTGTATTTATGGGCGGGGCAATTGCGGCCTCCATCGCGGGCGGCGTTGTCATTTCCGGGCTGGTGTGGTTGATCTCAAAATTCTTCCGCTCCAGCGTGCCCGCGCCAAAAGTTTTGACCGAGTTCAACGCCGCGCAAACGGCGCAGAACGTGGCCGCGCGTGAGCGGGCCGCCACCCGGGGTTTTAGCCTTGGCCCGCGCGCAGAGCCAATTGCGATTGCGCTGGCGAGCTTTGTGGGCATCTCGCTGGTTGTGAGCATGTTGCTGCCTTCGCTCACCGCCAAGCCTTTGCCCGCAAAGGAAGGCGCGGCCAGCGAGACCAAACCCGCCGCGGCAGGTCTGGCCGTGAGCGGCGACCTCACCAAGATTGTTGCCGAGCTGCCCGCAGGCAACGCGGATAACGGCAAGGCGTTGTTCACCAGCCAGGCGTGCGCGGGCTGCCACAGTTTGGAGGCAGGCAAAACGCTGGTCGGGCCATCGCTGGCGGGCGCGTTCACCACCGCCGCCACGCGCGAGCCAAACGTGGGAGCAAAGGAATATCTGTACGAGAGCATCGTTAACCCCAACAAGGTTGTGGTGGATAAATTTCAGCCGAACTTGATGACGCAGACATTTGCCAAAACGCTCTCGCCGCAGCAAATGGCCGATATTTTGGCGTGGATGGAGCGCGATCTGAAATAATCGCGGGAGATTTTGACGCAACACAAAAGCGGGCGAGCTCACATCGCCCGCTTTTTTCGTTTTCACCGCTGAGACGCGGAGAAAACAAAAAATTGCTCTGCGTCTCCGCGCCTCCGCGGTGAAAAGATAAACACTTGTCTTGTAAATGCCCGCCGCCCAAGACCCAATACAATTAGCCCCGCATGTCAATTCTTACGGCAAGTAATTTGGGCAAAGCCTACGGCGCGGATGATGTTTTCAGCGGGCTAAGTTTTAGCCTGGCGCGAGGCGACAAGGTGGCGCTGGTTGGCGCAAATGGTTGCGGCAAAACAACCTTGCTGCGCATCATGGCTGGGCTGGATGAGCCATCGGCCGGGAGCGTGCAGATGGCGCGGGGGACGCGCGTGGGTTACCTGGCGCAAACCGCCGAGGAATCCAGCGATTTAACGCTTTGGGACGAGATGCAATCGTCATTCGCAGAAATTCACGCGCTGGCTGGGCAGATGGCCGAGCTGGAGCGCGAAATGACCGCGCGAGATGACATCGCCCTGCTGGATAAATACGGCGCATTGCAGCACGAGTTTGAGCATTTGGGCGGCTACGAGACCGACGCCAAGATTCGGCGGGTGCTTACCGGGCTGGGGTTCAAAAAAAGCGATGAGGGCACGCCGGTCAGCCATTTGAGCGGCGGCCAGCGTGTGCGCGCGGCGTTGGCGCAGTTGCTTTTGCAATCGCCAGATGTGTTGCTGCTGGATGAGCCAACCAACCATCTGGACACCCTCGGCATTGAGTGGCTGGAAAATTATTTGCAAGAATGGGAAGGGACGGTGTTCGCTGTCTCGCACGACCGTTATTTTTTGGATGAAGTGTGCGATTACGTGTGGGAGATGGGGCCGCGCCGCGATGGCCTCTCGCACATTGAGATGTATCGCGGGGGATACACCGATTACGTGGCCCAGCGCGCCGAGCGCCGCGAACGGGCGCAAAAAGAGTTTGAGGAACAGCGCGAGTTCATCGCCAAGACCGAGGAGTACATCCGGCGGAACATGGCCGGGCAACTGGTGAACCAGGCCAAAGGCCGGCTAAAGCGGCTCAACCGGCTGGAGCGGCTCGAAAAACCCATCGAACAAAGAGCCATGGCCCTGCGCCTGAACGCTGGCCCGCGCAGCGGCAATATTGTGCTGGAGACCAAAGACCTGCGCGTGGGTTACAAAAACGAAAACAGCGAGACCACGCTGTTCACCGCGCCCAATTTTCAGTTGCTGCGCACAGAACGGGCCGCGCTCATTGGGCCAAATGGCACAGGCAAAACCACTTTTCTCAAAACCATTTTGGGCGATGTGGCCCCGTTGAGCGGGGATGTGCGCATTGGCGCGGCGGTGAAAATTGGGTATTTTGCCCAGACCCACGAGGGGCTTGATTTGGATAAAACCGTGCTGGATGAGTTGCTGGATGCCCGGCCCGGCCTGACCGTGCCAGAGGCGCGCAACATTTTGGGGCGGTTTCTCTTCAGCGGCGATGACGCCTATAAAAAAATTGAGGTATTGAGCGGCGGCGAGCGCGGGCGGGTGGCGCTGGCCAAGCTCACCTTGCAAGGCTCAAACTTTCTTTTGCTGGATGAGCCGACGAACCACTTGGACATCCCTTCGCAGGAAATTTTGACCGAGGCTTTGCAACACTTTGATGGCACCCTTTTACTGGTGAGCCACGACCGCTATTTGGTGGCCGCGCTGGCCACCCAGCTTTGGCTTTTGGATCGCGGCGAGGATCATAAGACGCGTATGACAACCTTCCGCGGCGCGTATGACGCGTGGCTGGAAGAAAAAGACAAGGGTGAAAGGGTTGCAGGGGCTGACAAGAAGACGGAAGACGGAAGACGGAAGACGGAGCCTGCCCCAGCGCCAGCAACCAGCAACCAGCCCCCAGCCCCCAGCAAAAACCGCGAGCGCGAGCGGCTGAAGAAGCTGGAGGCGATTGAGGCCCGAATTGCCGAGCTGGAGCGCAAGATGAGCGAGCTAAGCTGGGAGATGCAAGTGGCTGGCAGCGATTTTGAGAAAACCAAATCTCTCGCCGACCAGTACGCCATCACAGAGAAAGACCTGGAAAGGGCGTGGACGGAATTGAGTGATAGCTGAGAGTGAGAGTGAGAGTTGAGAGTGATAGTTGATGGTTGTAGTGAACAATGGTGCGTATTTCGTGCTTGCATTGCAACTCTTACTATAATTCTCAACTATCACTCTCAACTATCAGCTATCACCCTAAACTCTCACTATTTCGCAAGAACTCTGGTGGCCGCGTCGGCCAAAACGGGGTCGTCTTTGATGGTGGCGGTGGTGATGGCGTCGCCAGCGCGCGCCCGTTGCTCCACCGATTTCGCCGCCTCAACAATCAGGCTGGCGGCGGCATCCACGCTCAGCACGCTGGTGTCTAGCGCCAGGCTGAAGTTGGCCGGGTCGTCCCACTCGCAGTTGTAAAACCGGCGCACATATTTGCGGTGCACGTTGTCATCTTCCTTGATGCGCTCCTCGGCGGCGGTCTGGTCGGCCAGCCCTTCGCGCTCCATCACCCGCTTCACGCGCTGGTCAAACGGCGCCTGCACCCGCACGTTGAGGACATCGGCATATTTGCCAAGCACGGCAAACCCCGCCCGCCCCAGAATGACAATGTTGCCGCGCTTTGCCAGCGCCTCCAGAATTTCGTTTGTCATCGCCACAATCAGCAGGTTATCTGCGTTCAGAATATCCAGCAGGCTGGGCACGTTTTCGTATAGTTCGCTAAATTTTGTCAATCCGTATTGCCGCAAAATAGAGTCGGTGGTGGCATGATCGGCATACTCATAGCCCAACATATTGGCCACCTTGCGCGCAATTTCCATCCCGCCGCTCCCTGGATCGCGGGAAATTGTGATAACGGCCATGTTCGCTCCTTTTGTAGTTGCTTGTTTGAGAGACAAGGATGACATGGATGAGGGGGATGACCTGGCTGACGCATCACCCGGTCACCCTTGTCACCCTCTTCATCCGTGTCTTGTTACGCTTCCCCGCCAACGGCGTATTTCATGATGGCCTCTTCGCTGGCTTCGGCGCGGGTCAATTCTTTGACGATTGTCCCCTGTCTCATCACCATGATGCGGTCACTCATGCCCAGCACTTCGGGCAACTCCGATGAAATCATGATTACGCCCACGCCCTGCTTCGTCAGGTCATCCATGATTTGATAAATCTCGGATTTGCTGCCCACGTCAATACCGCGGGTCGGCTCATCCAGAATGAAAATCTTTGTGCCAATGCTGAGCCAGCGGGCCAAAATCACCTTTTGCTGGTTGCCGCCGCTCATGTTCACCACAATGAACTTGGCGTTTGGCGTTTTGATCCGCAAGTCTTTGATCATCTTGTCAACCAGATTGTTTTCTTTCCCAAACTGGATGACGCCGCCTTTGGTCAGCCTTTTCAAGCCAGAGATGGTGGTGTTTATCGCCACGTTCAACTTGAGGAACAACCCCTGCGCCTTGCGGTCTTCCGTCACCAGCGCCACGCCGTGCTTGATGGCATCTGCAGGCGAGCTGGCCTTGTATGGTTTGCCCTCAATCAAAATCTCGCCAGAATGCGGGTCTGCCCCAAAGATGGAGCGAACCAGTTCGGTGCGCCCCGACCCGGTGATGCCCGAAAATCCAACAATCTCGCCTGCGCGAAGCTGAAAATTGATGTCATGCACCAGCTTGTTGCGGCTCACGTTTTTCACTTCCAGCAGCACCTGGCCTGGCGCGGGGCTGCGCTTCGGGTACACATCCTTCAGGTCGCGCCCAATCATCAACTTCACCAAATCATCCATCCCCACCTCGGAGATGTTTTTGGTGGCGATGTAGCGCCCATCCTTGAGCACGGTCACCTCATCGGCCAGCTCAAAAATTTCCTTCATGCGGTGCGAGATGTAAATGATGCCGATGCCCTGCGCTTGCAGGTTGCGCACCACCGAGAACAACTTCTCCAGGTCTTTCTCGCCCAACACGGCGGATGGCTCATCCATCACCAAAATTCTGGTTTTGCGGTTGAGGGATTTTGAGATTTCCACCAACTGCTGTTCCGCCACAGACAAGGTAGACACCATTGTGTCCTCGCTAAAGCCCACGCCCAGCATATCCAAAATCTCGCGCGAGCGCTTCTTTACGGTTGCCCAGTCCACCATCCCGCTCTTGCGCGGCAGGTGGCCCAGAAAGATATTCTCCGCAACCGTCAAATCTTTTGCCAGGTTAAATTCCTGATAAATCGTGGAAATGCCAAGCGCCTGCGCGTCTTGCGGCCCGCGAATATCCACCGGTTTGCCTTCAAAGAAAATTTCGCCCTCATCTTTGGTATACGCCCCGGATAGAATTTTGATCAGCGTGCTTTTGCCCGCGCCGTTCTCGCCCAGCAGCGCGTGCACTTCGCCCTCGCGCACGCTCAGGCTCACGCCCTCCAGCGCTTTCACGCCGGGGAATTTTTTGCCAATGCCCTTCATCTCCAGAAGGACTTTCCCAAGGTTTTGACCCTGAGTTGCTTTCATGCCGACCTCCTTCATCTGAAAGTCTCTCGTAATTCGCAATTCGTAATTAAATTTACGCCTTGCCGCGATGAGAGAGATAGTCAATCGAGACGGCCACAATCACCAAAATGCCGGTGATGAGAACCTGGTAGATGGAGCCAACGCCCATGAGTTGCAGCCCGTTACGAAACACGCCCACAATCAGCGAACCAATCAGTGTGCCCATGATTTGCCCGCGCCCGCCCAGCAAACTCGTGCCGCCCAGCACCACCGCCGTGATGCTATCCAGATTGCCGGTTTGCCCGGCGTTGGGGTCGCCCACGCCCGTGCGGGCCACCAGCACCAGCGCGGCAATGCCATAGCACACCGCCGCAACCGTATACACCCCAATCAAAACGCCGCTGGTGTTGATACCCGCCAGACGCGCGGCTTCCGGGTTGTCGCCAACGGCATAAACGGCTCGGCCAGCCGGTGTGGAACGCAACACGAACCACGCGATGACAAATAAAATCACCATTAACACCGAGCCATACGTAATATCGGTGCTGCCAATTTTGAATGTGTTGTCAAAGAACAAAAGCAGCGGCGGCAATTTTGTGATTGTGGCCGTGGTGTAAATGCGGATGAGCGCGTAAGCAATGTTATACGTGCCCAGTGTCACAATAAATGGCGGCAGGCGAATGCTGGTGATGAGAGCGCCATTGATAACGCCAAACACAACCGCCACCAACATGCCCAGAAAAAACGCCACAACTGGATCCATCCCCTGATTGGCAAACAGCCCGGTCATTAAAACCGATGACAATGCCATGACCATGCCGTTGGAGAGGTCAATGCCACCGGTCAAAATAACCAGCGTCTGGCCGATGGCGAGCGTGCCCACCACCATCACCTGCTGAAGAATAAGAGAAAAGTTCGCGCCGGTCAAAAACCGATCAGTTTGAGTTGTAAAGAAAATACACGCCAGAATGAGCGCCGCCAGAGGCCCCATGATGGGCGATCCTCGAAATATATCGAGAATGCCGGAGCGGCGTTGAGTGAGATTTTTTGTAACTGCATTCACGGGTAACCTCCTTAATTGTCAACAAAAGTGCTTTGTTTAACCCAACAAACAAGCGCGCAAATTTGATAATTTGTGTTTTTGCGCTCTTGCTTGTCGGGTTAAGCGCCTTGCACTTTTTATAGAAATGGCGGCAAGTTTTGCTTGCCGCCATTCTACTCATTTAACCTATTTTGTGCCCCAGCAGTTGGCCACGCCAAACTTGCTGTCTTTGCTATCCACGCCAGCCTGTGTCTTGTCGGTGATGAGTGTCACGCCGGTGTCGGTGTAGCCCGTTGGCTTCGTGCCGTCCTTGGCATACTTCACAATCGCCTCAACGCCCATCGAGGCCATCTTGAGCGGGTATTGCTGCGAAGTCGCGGCGATCTTGCCGTCCACCACGCCCTGCACGCCCGCGCAACCACCGTCTACCGAGACGATGACGATGTCCTTGGCTTTGCCCGCCTTCTGGATCGCCTGATACGCGCCAAACGCGGCTGGCTCGTTGATCGTGTAGACGATGTTGATGTTCGGGTTCTTGCTCAGGCAGTTCTCCATCGCGGCCTGACCTTCGGCCTGGTCGCCGTGCGTGTCTTGCGCGCACACCACTTCCTTGGAGGTCACGAGGTCAGAGCTGTTCGGGTTTGCCCCGCTGATGAGGCCGTAGCCCTGCAAGAAACCGTTGTGGCGTTGTGCGCCAACGGTGATGCCCGGCTGCAAGTCGAGGGTGGCGATCACCGGCGTCTTGCCAGCCATGGCGCCCTTGGCCCACTGACCAATCAGCAACCCAGCGTTGAAGTTGTTGGTGGCGAACAGCGCGTCCACCGCTTCCTGCGGCTCGGTCGCTGTGTCCAAAGCAATCACCACCACGCCCTTGGCGCGGGCCTTGGCAATGCTTGGCACAATCGCCTTTGTGTCGCTGGGGGTAATCAAAATACCCTTCGCGCCAGCGTTGATCATGTTCTCCAGCGCGGTCACCTGACCTTCGTTGTCGCCATCTTTTGCGCCCGCGCCGGTGAGCAGCTTAACGCCCAGCTCGGTGGCCTTGGCCTGAGCGCCTTCCTTCATCTTCACAAAGAATGGGTTTGTCTCGGTCTTGGTGATGAGACCAACCACAACCTGGCCGCCAGCCGGGGCCGCAGCAGCGGCGGGCTTCTCGCCCCAGCAGTTGGCCACGCCAAACTTGCTGTCTTTGCTGTCCACGCCAGCTTGCGCCTGATCGGTGATGAGTGTCACGCCGGTGTCGGTGTAGCCCGTTGGCTTCGTGCCGTCCTTGGCATACTTCACAATCGCCTCAACGCCCATCGAGGCCATCTTGAGCGGGTATTGCTGCGAAGTCGCGGCGATCTTGCCGTCCACCACGCCCTGCACGCCCGCGCAACCACCGTCTACCGAGACGATGACGATGTCCTTGGCTTTGCCCGCCTTCTGGATCGCCTGATACGCGCCAAACGCGGCTGGCTCGTTGATCGTGTAGACGATGTTGATGTTCGGGTTCTTGCTCAGGCAGTTCTCCATCGCGGCCTGACCTTCGGCCTGGTCGCCGTGCGTGTCTTGCGCGCACACCACTTCCTTGGAGGTCACGAGGTCAGAGCTGTTCGGGTTTGCCCCGCTGATGAGGCCGTAGCCCTGCAAGAAACCGTTGTGGCGTTGTGCGCCAACGGTGATGCCCGGCTGCAAGTCGAGGGTGGCGATCACCGGCGTCTTGCCAGCCATGGCGCCCTTGGCCCACTGACCAATCAGCAACCCAGCGTTGAAGTTGTTGGTGGCGAACAGCGCGTCCACCGCTTCCTGCGGCTCGGTCGCTGTGTCCAAAGCAATCACCACCACGCCCTTGGCGCGGGCCTTGGCAATGCTTGGCACAATCGCCTTTGTGTCGCTGGGGGTAATCAAAATACCCTTCGCGCCAGCGTTGATCATGTTCTCCAGCGCGGTCACCTGACCTTCGTTGTCGCCATCTTTTGCGCCCGCGCCGGTGAGCAGCTTAACGCCCAGCTCGGTGGCCTTGGCCTGAGCGCCTTCCTTCATCTTCACAAAGAATGGGTTTGTCTCGGTCTTGGTGATGAGACCAACCACAACCTGGCCGCCAGCAGCGGGTGCGGCGGTGGCCGCAGCGGGAGCCTTGGTAGCGGCGGCGGGCGCAGATGTTGGCGCAGCAACTGGGGCGGCGGTGGGGGCAGCAGGCGCGCCACCGCAGGCGGCCAGCAACAAAGCCGCAACTGCAGGGATCGCAAATTTCTTATTCAACATGGTTTCCTTTCTCCAGATTTAGGTTCATAAGTTTGATTTGATTTGGTTTGACAAAACAATCGAGTACATGTATGGGTGCTATTTTGCGGCGCTCACCTCCTTGGCATGATCGTTATTCAGCCCTTCGAAATTAGACGCGCGGGGCGGGGCGCACGATGATCTTTTAATCAATTCCACTTGCAAATGCGGCGGGGCGCTCACCGCCTCGCCGTTGATCATCTTCATCAATAATTGCGCGGCAATCTGCCCAAGCTGGTATGTGGGCTGGCGCATGACCGTGAGCGGCGGGTTAAAAATGGGCGCCCAGTCGTGGTCGTCAAAGCTGATGAGCGAAATATCTTCCGGGCAGCGCAGGCCAGAAGCGCGAAAGGCATACAACGTGCCCAGGGTAAGCTGGTTGCTGGCTACAAAAATGGCAGATGGCCGCTGGGGCAGGGTGAACAACCCTTGCAAAACCTCGGATGCGCCGGGCAGGTTGTGACGCGTGATGCTTGCTTTGGCATCGGGCGTGCCGCCAAAAAAGCGCGGGTCGGCTCGCACAATCAAAGACTCATCCACCGGAAGGCCGGCTTCGCGCAAGGCGCGCTCCCAGCCCTGCAACCGCTCGGTTTGGGTGCTGATCACATCCAAATTGATGAGGCAGGCGATGCGGGTGTGACCCAGCCCTATCAAATAGCTGATGGCCTGATACGCGCCTTCTTCGTTGTTCACATCTATCAGCGGGGCATCCAGGCCGGGGCTGCTGCGGTCAATTTGCACAATGGGCACGCCCGCTTTGGCCAGCCCCAGCAGCGTCTCGGAGCGAGCGCCGGTGGGGGCGATGATTAACCCATCCACCTGCTGAGCGCCCAGCAAATGCAGCACCGCGTCCTCGCGCTCCGGGTCTTCATCGGTGTTGCACAAAATGATGTTGTATCGCTGGCGGATCACCTCGTCTTCAATGCCGCGGGCGGTGGCGGTGAAGAAGGGGTTGCGAATTTCGGAGACGACCACCCCAATTTTGCGGGTGAAACTGGTTGCCAGCCCGCGCGCCACCGCGTTGGGGCGGTAGTTCAGAGCTTTTATGGCATCCTGCACTTTCTGGCGGGTTTCCTCGCTCACAAAGCGCGTGCCGTTTATCACATGCGATACGGTCGCAATTGAGACACCGGCGTGTCGGGCTACATCTTCGCTGTTTGCTCTAGCCATCCTGGGCCTCTTATGTTGAACGAGCTACGAATCGAAAGTGTTATTGATTAAATCAAAAAAAATCCCGCTTTTGGCCACGTAAACGCTTACGTAAGCCCTTACGTAGAATATAGCAGGTATTTTTGCGTTGTCAAGGGGTTTTTAAATGGGTTTTGAAAAATGTTTTAGCAGGAGACCTAAACCCGTCTGCCAATCCCCAGTTCTTAACGGTATCGTTCAACCAGCGCCGGGTTGGGCGCGAATTCTTGCGTGTAACAAATGGCGGATGTGGCCTCTTGCGCGTTTGAAATGAGACCCACCCCAAGCGCGGCCAGAACCGCCGCGCCCCACACGGCGTTCTCAAAATTCGTTATTTTGATGGGTTGCCCGAACATATCTGCCGCCATTTGCGCCCAGACGGCGCTGTTTTGCAACCCCTTGCCCGACCCCGCCAGAAAACCAGCCCCGCCTGCGCTGGCCGCTGGCCGCATTTGGCGCAAATCCAGCAGCACGCCTTCCATCACCGCCCGGCTTTGATGCCCGATGTCGGTCAGATCAAGACGGCCTTCAAAGCCATCCGGGCGGTTGGGCTGGCGGCGGGTGGCGATGTGATAGACCAGCCCATCTGCGCCGGGCGCGACCCGGCTGGCGGCTTCGTTCATCTCGGCGTAGCTGATGGCGCGGCCCTCGCGTTTTTGGAGGGCAAGGCGCAGCGCGGCAAAGTTGTGACCGCCGCCAAAGCTGGGACCAACAAACGCAAACTGGCCCTCGAAGAAATTGCGCGTGTCTATGCCCGGCAATTTGGCGTAGCTGGCCGCCACCTGCGAAATTTGCGCCGCCGTGCCAATGTTGATCAACGCGGGCGAATTTTGTGAGACCAGCCCGTTTCCCAGCAACGAAACCTGGTTATCGCCGCCGCCAAACACCACCGGGGTTCCATCTGCCAGACCCAGCTTGCGGGCCACGCCAGCGGGCACCGCGCCGGCAATTTGGGTGGATGGATGCACGACGGGCAAAATGGAGCGCGGCAAACCCAGGCGCTGAATGACCTCATCGTGCCAAGCCCCCAGCCGGGCGTTGAAAATGCCCGCGCCAAACGCGTTGGTGGGGTCGGTGGCGTAATCTGGATGGCCCAGCAATTGCCCGCGAATGAAATCGCCGGGGAACACGGCGTGGCGAACGCGCTCAAAAATAGCAGGCTCGTTTTCCATCAAATGAAACAAAGTCATGCCCAAATACCCGCTGGCCAGCTTGTCCACGCCCAAATCGTTCAGGTCAAGCCCGGCCAGGCGGCGGGTGACTTCTTCAATCGTCGTGCATCCGCCGTATTTTGCCAGCGGGGCGTCGCAACGCTTGTCCTTCCAGTTGATGATTGGCTCAATCACCGCGCCGCTGGCATCGTAGAGCGCCGCGCCGTGCATTTGCGCAGATAGCCCAATGCCGCGAATATCACGCGGGTCAAACCCGGCTACCGCCTCGCGAACAGCCTCGCTCACCGCATCCCAAAGCATGGCCGATGGTTGCTGTGCGGCGTTGTCGTACTCGCGCATGGCTAGGCTGACCAGCGTGAACCCGCGCGTGTCCATCAACGCGGCTTTTGCGCCAGATGTGCCGAGGTCTATGCCGAGGGTGTATTGCATGATCGGCTGATTATCCGTTCACTTTTCTGTTTTTTCTATTTTGCATTCTGGCGTGCCGCCGGGCAGGCGGTAGCGGTTGCGCGCCACCCAGGCATACGCGGCGTCCTCCAATTGATGAAAACCGGGCAGGGCGTATAACGCGCTGATTAGACGAAAGACGCCGCCCAGCCGCTTTAACGTTTGGTTGGCCGCGCCCGCCGCGCTGAAAATTTTTCCCTGTTCATCCGCAAACTGCACGGCGGCGCTGCATTGCGCCTCGGTCAGCCCAAAACGCGCCAGCAATCCCGCCGTTTGCCACGGCACAACTTCCATTTGCCCGCGCACATTGAACCGCCGCACAAAGTTTGCCGTTTGGGTGCAAAAGGCGCAGTCGCCATCAAAAATTAGCACGGGTTTCATCTGCGCAAGATTATATTTA
>DAORUN010000035.1:0-26887 GCA_035433205.1 Thermoflexales bacterium
TTCGCCGTATACTTGCCCGCCATGAGCAAGGACAATCTCTCCCCGGTCTGGTCGCGCTGGTTCGACGTGGATATTGACCACGGCGAAGGCGCCTATCTCTACGACACGCACGGCAACCGTTATTTGGATTTTGGCAGCGGCATTGCGGTAACAAACACTGGCCACGCCCACCCGCGCATCGTCAAGGCGGTGCAGAATCAGGCGGCCAAAATTTTGCACGCCCAGCTTGGCATTGGCACGGGCAAGGCCGTGCTGGAGCTGGTGGATGAACTCAAGACCATCCTGCCGTCCTCGCTCGACACATTTTTCTTTAGCAACTCGGGCGCCGAGGCGATTGAGGCGGCGGTGAAGCTGGCCAAGGCCGCCACCGGTCGGCCCAACATCATCGCATTTGAGGGCGGGTTTCACGGGCGCACGCACATGGCGATGGCACTCACCATGAGCAAGGTGGGCTACCGCGCGGGATTTCAGCCGCTGCCCTCCGGCGTGTTTGCCGCGCCGTATGCCAACTGCTACCACTGCCCCATCAGCACCCGCACCATGACCCACGCCGAGCGGGCCGAGCTGAGCGCCAGCAACCCGCACGATGACGGCAAATGTTGCAATTGGGCCGCCGACCGCGTGCGCTGGATTCTTAAAACGCAAACAGCCCCATCCGAAACAGCGGCCATTTTGGTGGAGCCGGTTTTGGGCGAGGGCGGCTATGTCGTCCCGCCGGTTTCCTTTCTAAAAGAATTGCGCCAAATTTGCGATGAACACGGCATTTTGATGATTTTGGACGAAGTGCAAACCGGGTTTGGGCGCACCGGCAAATGGTTCGCCATGGAGTATTTTGACATCGTGCCAGACATCGTGGTGATGGCGAAAGGGCTGGCCAGCGGCCTGCCGCTCAGCGCGATTGCCTCGCGGCGCGAGTTGATGGCGAAGTGGCCCAGCGGTTCGCACGGGGGAACCTACGGCCCGAACATCGTCTCGGCTGCGGCGGCGGTAGAAACCATCCGCGTGATGCGCGATGAGAAGTTGGTTGAGAACGCCGCGGCGCGCGGGGCGCAGTTGATGGCCGGCTTGCGCGAGCTGCAAAAAGACTTCCATGTGATTGGCGATGTGCGCGGGCTGGGCTGCATGGTGGGCACAGAATTTGTGGACAAAGATGGCAACCCGAACAGCGCCGTGATGCAGGCGATTCACAAATCTTTGTTTGACCAAAAACTCATCACCCTGACCTGCGGGCCGTATGCCAACGTGATTCGCTGGGTGCCGCCGCTGATGGTGAGTGAGCAGCAGATCAACGACGCGTTGCACATCTTTGCCGCGGCGTTGGATAGGGTGAGTTGAGATCAAGGGGTCTGACCGCTTTGATGAAGACGGAGGACAGAGGACGGAAGACGGGAATTTTCAGCCGTCTCCCGTCTCCCGTCAAATCAGAATCTTCCCAAACACTTTCTTCAACTCTTGCGGCGTGGCTTGAATCACGTTCTTCATGTGCCGCGCCAAAATCATGTCTCGCGCCTGCGGGCGGGTGAGCGCCTGCGCGGCGGCGCATTCCTCTGGCAAATGGCGCGAGACGATCTCGTAGATAAAGGCGTAATGCCACGCGCCCGCCTGGGCCACGCCCACCGGCATCACCTTTAGGCCGGTTTGCAATTCGGTTAATGCGCGGTCAAAGCGCGTTTTGTTTTCATCGCCATACATCCCAGATGCGCGTTTTAGCTGAATGGCGTGCAGTTTACCTTCTTTTTGCAGCGCCTCGTAAATGCGTTTGGCATCGTTGCTCAGCGTGCCCGCCTCGTATTCCAGCAGGTAGTCATCTTCGGAGCCAAAGTTTTCGGAGAGGGCGTAAAAGGCGGGGAAAAGCTCCAGCGAGACGAGGGTGGCCTTGCCGCGCAAAAGTTTGCCGTAATACCACCAGCGTTTGCCCAGCGATTCATCCTTCGTGCCCCAGGTGAGCGAAATGGTGGGGTCATCGTGCTTGGAGGTGGTTTCTTTATCAAACCCCGCCACCGCCTGATACACGTTTGGCATTTCCAGACCTTGCACCGGGAAAAGCAAACACACGCCCATGTCATTCACAAACGCGCGAATGTCGTTGGCGTTTTTGCAGCGTAGGGTTTGCAGGCGGCGGTAGCGCCTGTTCCGCGCGGCCAGCAGGTCTTTCTCGGTCATTTCGCTCATGGGCAGAGTTGTATCACAAGACGATGGACGGGGGACGGAGGACGGTCAAATAATCCGTCTTCCGTCTCCCGTCTGAAATAGAAGTGCATGGCCAATTTCCGTTACAATACCCGCATGGCATCAATTAGCACTGAACTTCTAGACATTTTGCGCTGCCCGTATTGCGTTTCTGGCAGCACCCGCCAGCCGGGCGATGACCCGGGCAAGCTCACGCTTTACAAAGAAGTGTGGCTGGTAGATGAAACCTGCGGGCGCAAATATCCCATCCGCGAGGGCATTCCCATCATGCTGATCACCGAGGGCGACAAATGGGTGAACACAAAGGTAGAAGACCTGCCCGTGCCGCCGCCAGCCAATTAGCAATTACAAATTACAAATTACGAATTAAGAGCCTGCGCTTTTACAAAATTCGTAATTTGTAATTCGTAATTCGTAATTAGAGAAATGCGTTTGGTTCGCGCGCTGGTGGTCATACTCGCGGTGGCGGGTGTGGCCGCGCTGGTGATGGCTTCGCGGGCGCAGGCGCGGCCCATCACCGTCATTTCGGCCATCACGCCCAGCATGAATTTTGCGTATGTGCGGCTGGAAGGCGTGGTGCCGGCGTATCCTTCGCTCTCACCCCAAAACGATTACCTTTCGTTTCGTGTGCGCGATGACACCGGCGAGATGCGGGTGTTCGCGTATCGCGCGGCGGCGCAGGCGTTGGCAAATGCAGGGGCCATCCCCATGCCCGGCCACAAAATTGCGGTAGAAGGAACCCTGCGCGTGCGAGACGATGAACCCACGCTCACGCTCAACACCGCCGAGGCCCTCCTCGTTGAACCAATGCCCGCCCTCAAAATTGAGCTGGCCGGGTTGCAGGCGCTCAATGTGGGCGAGAGGGCCATCACCAGCGGGCAGGCCCGCAAAATAAAAGACGCGGGCGGGCTAAAAATTATTTCTTTGCGGAAGGGTAACGCGCAGGCCGATGCCACGTTGCAAAGCGCTGCGCCGCTCAGCATTAAACCCGGCGATTGGATTAGCGTGACGGCGGGCGTGACCGAATACCGCGACGCCAAACAACTCGCGCTCAGCCGCGCCGAGGACATCGCCATCACCCAGCCCGCTTTGGCCGATGAGGTGCGCCCGGTGGCGGCGCTGAGCAAAGATTTGCTCGGCCAATGGGTCACGGTGCGCGGCGTGGTCAGCGACCTGCGCCCATCCAAAACCGTCACGCGCATCACGCTGGATGATGGCGCGGAAATTGATGCGACCCTGTTTGAGGTGTGGCAGCAATTGCCATTTTCGCAAACGCTCAAAGTGGGCGACACCCTGCTGGTGAGCGGGCTGCTCACCGAATATCGCAGCCAACTGGAAATTCAGCCAGAGCTTTCGGTGGATGTGCGTATTGAAAAATAGCGAAGCGCAGGAAATAAGAAATCTTGCGGCGCAATCTTTTTATTAAAACCTCGCAGGTTGGCCCGCACGATTTTGGAAAACCGAGGCTTTGCGGGCCAACCTGCGAGGTTGATAGATTCGCAACTCTCGTTTAATTTTTAACTGGACTTACGCAAAACCTGTTATTCACGAAAAAGTAATACTTGTCACCCTGAGTGATAGCGAAGGGTCGCTGGCAAATTTAGTCTAAGAATGAGTTAGCTAGAGATGCTTCGCTCCGCCCAGCATGACACTTCATCGTTTTTTGAGTGATTTACATTTAGCTTTGCGTAAGTCCAGTTTCAGTTTACGTGAGTTTTGGATAAGCAAAATGAAGTGAAATATGTCATTCTGAGCGACCGGAGGGAGCGAAGAATCTCTGGCTAATTCTTTCTTAGCCAGGATTTCGCAGAGATTCAGCCTGCCCTGAGCTTGCCGAAGGGTCGCACAGCTTTGCTTCGCGCCGCTGCGCTCCTCAGAATGACAGGCTTTTTTAATCCAAAACTCCCGTTTAATTCTTAATTTCCAAAAATGTCTTACATGAACATTCAACCCGTGACGCTCACGGGTAAACACGTGCGGCTGGAGCCGATCTCGCTGGCGCATGTGGCCGATCTGACCCCGCACGCCATGGACCCTGGCATTTGGTTTTTTATGCCGTATGGCCCAATTGACACGCAAGAGCGCGTGCGCTGGTGGGTGGAGGAAATGCTGCGCCGCCAGAGCGCGGGCAATGATCTTCCCTTCGCCACGATTGACCTGGCCTCTGGCAAAGCCATTGGCGCCACCCGCTTCATGGATATTCACCGGCAGGATCGCAACGTGGAAATTGGCGGCAGTTGGCTGGGCATGGCGCACCGCCGCACCGCCGCCAACACCGAGGCCAAATATCTGCAACTCACCCACGCCTTTGAAACCTGGGGCTGCATTCGCGTGCAAATAAAAACCGATGTGCGCAACGAGCGCTCTCAACGCGCCATTGAGCGGCTGGGCGCGGTGAAAGAGGGCGTTATTCGCAAAAATATGATCATGCCCGATGGCTACCAGCGCTCATCGGTGTATTACTCCATCCTTGATGATGAATGGCCCGCGATGAAGGCGCGGCTGGAAGGAATTTTGCAAGCCAGTTAAGATGGATGAGCGAGATTTTTCTGCTCATTCATCTTAATTCCTTACTTCAACCCCACCCATTTTTCGCTCAAATCCCAGAGCTGGGCGGCTTTGGCTTCATCGTAAGACGCCTCGCTGGAGCGAATTTCTTTGCCGCTGGCGTAAAACGCGCCGGTGTGGATGGCCGGATCGCTGGCATAGGCCGCAATTTCCTCGCCAGAAGTTTGGACGCCGCGCGCCCCGGGCACCAGCCGCAAAACGCGGTTGTAGAAAAAACGTTTTGCGCCGGTTTGCTGCGATCCAAGCGTTTCTGGCACAAAGCCAGGGCAAATGGGCGTGGCGGTCACGCCGCTGCCCGCCATGCGCCGGTTGAACTCGTAGGCAAACCACACATTTGCCAATTTGGTGTTGTTATACGTGATGCGCGGCTGATACGACTTTTCGCCTTTCAAATTGCCAAAGTCAAAATTTGCGCCGGGGCCGCCTTTGCCCGGCATGTGGCGGATGGATGAGACCACAATCACCCGCGCGGGCGCAGAAGCGCGTAATGCGGGCATGAGCAGGCTGGTGAGGAGAAAATGACCGAGGTGGTTGACGCCAAACTCCTCCTCAAACCCATCCGCCGTGAAGCGAATGGGGCCGGTGGAGCCGATGACGCCCGCGTTGTTCACGAGGGCATGCAGCGGGTAACCCACCGCCAGAAACCCATCCGCAAAACGGCGCACGCCCGCCAAAGATGAAAGATCAAGCGGCAACGCCTCAACGCGGGCATTTGGGATGGCCGCCCGGATGGCCTGCGCGGCCTCCTCGCCGCGTTTTTTATCGCGCGAGGTGAGCAGAACCCGCCAGCCGCGCTGCGCCAGCGCCTGCGCCGCTGCAAAGCCAATGCCCCGGTTTGCGCCGGTGATGAGAGCCGTTTTTTGTGTTGAGTTTTCTGCCATGTTTTTGCGCTTTTGTCTGCTTCAACCTGAATTTTACAGGCGCTATTTCAATTCCAGCCATGCCTGCATGGTGCGCCCCACGCGGAACAGGCTGTCTGCGCTCACTTTGTCGGGCGTGTCGGTCACGCGGTGCCAGTCGGGATAATCAAAATCAATCACATCCACCGCGCGGATGCCGCGCCGCAAAAACGGGGTGTGGTCATCTTCCATGCTCCACTTGGCGGATGGGATAAATTGCCCAGAAAACCCCAGCCGCTGGGCCGCACCCCAAATTTGGGCGCTCAACGCCGGGTCAGAATTTTTCTCGTAAAAAATGTTCAGGTCTTTGTCGCCGATCATGTCCAAAACCACAACCGCAGAGGGCGTTACGGGCAGGGTTTGGCTCAGGTGCGCTGCAAAATACTCTGAGCCAACAATCCAATCCCAGCCGTCCAGGTCGCCGTTATCCTCGGCATCAAAAAAGACCAGCGCAATGTTTTTGCCCGCCGCGTTCACATCCACCACCCGCGCCAGCTCCAGCAAAACCGCGGCGCCGCTGGCGGCGTCGTTTGCGCCCGGCACGGGCTGGTCTGGGTGGATGGGGTCTTGGTCGGCGCGTTTGCGCGTGTCGTAATGCGCGCCCAGCACCACCCATTCTTTGCTTTGCGGGTTTGTTTTTGTGCCGATGAGGTTGCGGGCGGCGGTGCTTTTGTAGCTAAAGTCTTGCGCCAGAGCGCGCCAGCCCTGCGCCGCAAGCTCGGCCAAAATCTCATCGCCCAAAGCGCGGTTGCCCGCCGTGCCCGTGATGCGCGGCCCGTGCGCCACCTGGCGCGTCACCCAGGCGTAGGCGCGGGCGCCATCAAACAGCGGGGCGGGCGTGGCCGATGGCGTTGGCGCGGGTATTTCTGCGCGGGCCGGCGCGCTGGCCCGCGGCGTTGGCAAAATTTGCGCGGGCGCGGCGCATCCGGCGCACAGCAGCGCCCCCAGAAGAACCCATCTGGCTGGGTTGGGTTTGCCAGCCACCCGTTAAATGTGAATGGGCGAGCCGCTGATGCCGTGCGCGGCTTCCATCAGGGCTTCGCTCAGGGTGGGGTGCGCGTGCACCGCATGCGCGATCTCATCTGGCGTAAGCTCTGCGTTGCGGGCCAGTACAAACTCTGGCAGCAGCTCGGTCACTTCGGGGCCAATCATGTGCACGCCCAGAATTTCGCCATATTTCGCATCGGCCACAATTTTCACAAAACCTTCGTGGTCGTTCATGGCCAGGGCCTTGCCAATGGCGCGGAACGGGAACTTGCTCACTTTAACCTCGTGGCCTTTGTCTTTGGCCTGCGCCTCGGTCAAGCCCATGCTGGCAATTTGCGGATGGGTGTAGGTGCAGCGCGGCATCGCGTCGTAATCCAGGTGCGCCACATGGCCGGTGTACTTTCCCATCCCCGCGGCGATGCTTTCTACCGCCACGATGCCCTGCGCGCTGGCAACATGGGCCAACGCCAGTTTGCCGGTCACATCGCCAATGGCATACACGCCTTTTACGCTGGTTTCCATTTGGCTGTTGGTGGGAATAAAGCCGCGCTGGTCGGGCGTGACGCCCGCCGCCTCAAGACCAATCCCTTTGCTGTTTGGCACAATGCCAATTGAGACCAGCACGCGCTCGGCGGTGAGGGTTTGCGCGCCTTTGGCGTCGGTCACTTGCAGCGTCACGCCGTCTGGTGTCACGGTTGCGCCCTCCACTTTTGCGCCGGGCATGGTTTTTATCCCGGCGCGGTTGATGGCTTTGCTCATCTCCGCGCTGACTTCTTCGTCTTCCAGCGGCACAATGCGCGGCAACGCCTCTACCACCGTGACCTGCGCCCCGTATGCGTGGAACACGTGCGCAAATTCCATGCCGATGGGGCCTGCGCCAATCACAATCATGGTCTTTGGCACGCTGGTTACTTCCAGCAATTGGCGGTAGGTGAACACGCGGCTGCCATCTGGCTCCAGGCCGGGTAATGTGCGCGGTTTTGCGCCGGTGGCGATGATGATGTTCTTCGCCTTGATCACGCGCTCTTCCGCGCGGTTTTCCACGCGGATGGTGTTTGCATCTGCCAGAACTCCCTCACCTTTGAACACCTGCACGGCGTTCTTTTTCATCAAAAATTCCACGCCTTTCACCAGCCGGTCGCTCACCTGGCGGCTGCGTTTTTGGGCTGCTGCGTAATCGGCGGTGAATTCGTCAATGGTGATGCCGAATGTTTTGGCATCTTTCACCGTCTCCAGCACCTCGGCATTTTTTAGCAGGGCTTTGGTGGGAATGCAGCCCCAGTTCAAACAAATGCCGCCCAGGTTGTCGCGCTCAATTAGCGCCACTTTTAATCCCAGTTGCGCCGCGCGGATGGCTGCCACATATCCGCCGGGGCCGCCGCCCAAAATTGCCACATCAAAGGAGAGTTCTTCTGTTGTTGCCATGTTGTTGATTATCGCATTTGTTGCGGGTTGGATGGCGCTTGTTCGGGCGTGTCTTTCAACTGGGCCGGTTTGGCGTAGAACACCACGCCCACCCGCCGGATGTGATCCAGCACGGCAGGGTCGTCAATGTGCGCCATGATGGACAAATCAATCGAATGCGGCAAAAGCAGCTCATCCAGGTCGTCCATCACGCGGTACAGCGCGCGCAGGGTCAGGCCATCGCCCTGCAAGGTCAGGTCAATATCCGAGCCGTTTTTGTAATTGCCCTTGGCGCGCGAGCCATACAAAATGACCCGCTCCACCTGCGGGTGGCGGGCAAAAACATCGCGCATGTTTTGGATGGCGGTCTCGCTCAGGCCAAATCTCATTCGCCTTCGTCCTTGCTTTTGAGCGGCTCCAGTTTTTTTAGAAGCGCATCAAATTCCCGCACATACACATCGGTGATGGCCTGCGCCACCTGCGCGGCCACTTTTTCGTTATAAGTATGCACCGTGAGATTGCGGCTTTTGATCATGTCCATCCACGCCTCGCCGTTCTCAATCAGCCCGGCCTGAAACGCTTCGCGGGTGACATCGCGCGAGCCATACAACTCTCTGGCCCCGCGGCTGACAAGAAAATCCTTGAGCGTGTTCCAGGCCATTTCATGCGTAAATTCAAACGCCTGAATCAGCCCCTGCTCTTCCAATTTTGACAACGGGCGTTTCTCTGCCAGATCATGCGCCTCTTTCAATTGGGCAAAAGCTTTGCCAAAATGGTTAAACCGCTGAACCCAGCGAATATCCTGCGTGTTCATAAAAATTTTGTCTGCCCGTTATACTAGCACGCAATGGACGAAAAATTGGCTGCGATTGAGGCGAAATTTAACGCGCTCACCGAGCAGCTTGCAGACCCTGAGATTGCGAACGACTACGCAAAATACGCGGAGCTGGCCAAACAGCGCAGTGATTTGGAGGCGACCGTGGAGGCGTATCGCGCCAGGCAAAAGGCAGATGGCGAGCTGGCCGACGCCCGCGCCATGGCCGCCGGCGAGGACCCGGACATGGCCGAGATGGCCCGCGCGGAGATTGAGCCGCTGGAAAAGCAGGTTGCCGCGCTCAACGAGCAGCTCCGCACGATGTTGCTGCCCAAAGACCCCCGCGATGACCGCAACGTGATTGTGGAAATTCGCGCGGGCGCCGGGGGCGATGAGGCCGGGCTGTTTGCCGCCGACCTCTACCGGATGTATACCCGGTACGCCGAAACCCGCCGCTGGAAGGTGGAAGAACTGGATGAGAGCGAGACCGGCATTGGCGGGTTCAAAGAAGTGATTTTTGCGGTGAACGGCAAAGGCGCGTATTCCCGGCTAAAGTGGGAAAGCGGCGTGCATCGCGTGCAGCGCATTCCATCCACCGAATCCAACGGGCGCATTCACACCAGCACGGTCACGGTGGCGGTTTTGCCAGAAATTGATGATGTTGAGATCAACATCCCGCCGGGCGATATTGAGATTGAGACCTTTCGCTCGCGCGGGGCGGGCGGCCAAAACGTGCAGAAAAACGAGAGCGCGGTTCGCATCACCCACAAACCCACCGGCACGGTTGTGGCCGTGCAAGACGAGCGCAGCCAGACCCAAAACCGCTTGCGCGCCATGAGCATTTTGCGCTCCAAATTGTTTGACCTGGAGCAAAGCCGCATCAACGAGGCGCACGCCAAAGAAAAAAGCGCCCAGGTTGGCACCGGCGAGCGCAGCGAGAAAATTCGCACCTACAACTACCCGCAAAACCGCGTCACCGACCACCGGATTGGCATGGACTTGTACCGGCTGGAGATGGTGATGAACGGCGACATTGACGAATTTATTGACGAGTTGATCAACCGCGACCAGGCCGAGAAACTAGAGGCAGTGGCATGAGATTTTCTCCCTTCTTGGTCGGCGAGCATGTCTCTTAGCTCTTTAACCATTCGCCAACTGCTGAGCGAGGCGCGGCAAAAACTGGACGCCGCGCGGGTGGATGCGCCCGCCAACACATCGCGGGTGCTGCTGGCGCAGGCGATGGGCCAAAGCAAGGCGTGGCTTGCCGCGCATGATGAAGACACGCCCGCCGCAGAAGCCATCGCCACATTCCAAAACATGCTGGCGCGGGTGATGGCGCACGAGCCGTTTTTTTACGTCCTCGGCCACCGCGAGTTTTACGGGCTGGATTTGCTCGTTGACCCCCGCGTGCTCATCCCGCGCCCAGAAACGGAGATGCTGGTGGAGTTGGCGTTGGAACAAATGAAGACGGAAGACGAAAGACGGAAGACGGAAATTACCAGTCCCCCGTCTCCCGTCCCCCGTCTCATGGATGTTGGCACCGGGTCCGGCGCTGTTCCCATCGCCATTGCCAAGCGCGCGCCGCAGGTTCAGCTCATTGCCACCGATGTGTCTGGCGATGCGCTGGATGTGGCGCGAGAAAACGCGCGGCGGCACGGCGTGGCAGATCGCATCACGTTTTTGCAAGCCAATTTGCTGGATGGCGTGCCGGAGGGCGCGGAGATCGTCACTGCCAATTTGCCGTATGTCTCGCCCGAAGAAATTGATGTGTTGCCGCCAGAAATTGCGGCGCACGAGCCGCGTGTGGCGCTGGATGGCACCGGCGACGGCCTCGGCCTCATCCGCAAACTGCTCACCCAAATTGCCGCCCGCCCCGGCATCAAAGCCGCGTTTCTAGAGTTTGGCGCATCGCAGGGCCGCGATGTGCTGGCCGCCGCGCAACAACTTGTCCCATCGGCCCACGCCGAAATAAAAAAAGATTTGGCGGGGCTGGATAGGGTTTTGATTTTGCATCGAACAGACGGGAGACGGAGGACGGAAGACGGCCAAGCCACCGTCCCCGGTCTTCCGTCTTCCGTCCATCTTTGAACCAACAACCAATGACCAATACACCACCCATCCGCCTCATCGCCGCCGACCTGGATGGCACCGTTTTGAACCACAAGCAAGAAATTTCGCCGCGGGTGGCGCGGGCATTTAAGATGGCCGCCGAGCAGGGCGTGTATGTGACGATTGCCACTGGCCGAAACGTGGCGAGCGCGCGCAAATTTGTTGCGCCGCTCAGCGTGAACGCGCCCACTCTGACACTGCAAGGCGGCGTGCTGTATGACGTGCAAAAAGAAAAACTCATCAGCGAGGTGCGCCTGCCGCACGAGCTGGCCTGCGAGATGATTGAGTTTGGCAAGCGCCACCCAACCTGGCAGACCGTGATTTACCACCTGAACCGAACTTACATCACCGGGTTTAAGTTTGACGAAAAGTTTTACTTTGACCTGCTCACCGATCACCGCCCAATCATCGTGAATGATTTGTGCGAGGCGCTGAACGAGACCGACCCCGACAAAGTGTTGTTTGTGCTGGATCCATCCGAGGCGGCGGCGGGCCTGCGCGAGTTGAGCGCGGCGGTAGGAGACCGCGGCATTGTGGTGCAATCTCACGCCATGTTTGTGGAAGTGAACCACCCAGAAGCGCACAAGGGCATGGGGCTGAGCAAGCTGGCCGCGTATTTGGGCATCCCGCAATCTCAGGTCATGGCGATTGGGGATCAGGACAACGACAAAACCATGCTGGAATGGGCCGGGCTGGGTGTGGCGATGGGCAACGCGCCGGATGCCATCAAACAGGTTGCCAACTGGGTGGCCCCCAGCGTGAATGAAGATGGCGCGGCGGCAGCGATTGAAAAGTTTGTCTTGAAATAAACAGCCCGAAAAGACATACGCCTGGTTTGTCTTTTCGGGCTGGATTGTTTAATGCCGTATCAGGGCAATCTCGCGTTGCGGGGTGCTCAAATATTCGCAGCCATCGGCGGTGACCACAAGCATTTCTTCCAGCCCAATCATCCCGTAGCCTTCCACAATCACGTCCAGTTCAATCGTGTAAATTGCGCCTTGCTCAATTGGTTTGATGGGTCTCTCGCCGTATTTTTCCCAGCGCGGGCCAAGCACGCTGCCGCCATCGTGCACATTGCGGCCCACATGATGCCCCAGCGCGTGCATGAACTCCGGGTAGCCGTGTTTTGTCAATTCATCACGGGCGGCTTGATCCACCACCCAGCCTTGCACACCGGGCTTGATTGCGGCTTTCCCGGCTTCCATCGCCCGCCAGCAGGCCAGCCAGGCGCGGGTCACCGCTTCGGGTGGCTCGGTCTCGCCATCGCGCAGCACATACGCGCAACGCTGCAAATCCGAGCAATACTCGTTTTTCTTCAAGCCCATGTCCAGGTGCAAAATCATGCCCGGTTCAACTTTTAGGTCCGGGTTTGGAATGCCATGCCCAAACGATGAATGTTCGCCTGCGTTCACAATTGGGTTGGTCAGGCGCTCCCAGCCAAAATCCACACCCAACTCTTGCGCCATCTCTCCGGCCATGGCGTGAATTTCGGTCTCGTTTTTGCCAATGAGCGGGGCGCTCAAAATGGCGCCATACGCTTGCTCGGTGATGACGAGGATTTCGCGCACACGCGCCAGCTCGGCGGCGCTCTTGCGCTCGCGCAGCTTGCGCACAACATCCTCCGCGGTTGTGAATTGCAACGGATACGGCGTGCCAGCCAGCATCTGAACCAGGCGGGCATACATGCCAAATGTCAAGCCATCTGCCGCGGTGTCGCTGAGCGAGTAATTCAGCCCAATTTTTTGCGGGTTGATGCGCTTTAGCTCCGCGCGAAGAAGCTCGGCGATGCCAAAGTTGTAGCCAATCACGCGGTCATAGGCGTTTAGCTTTTTTACGTTGTCGCTTTCATATTGCCCAACAATGGCTATCTTCTCGCCTTGTTTGGTCAGGATGATGGCCGAATCCCAAGTGAGGCCAAACCCCAGCAGGTTATCCAGCGCGGGGTCGCGGGTTTGAGATGTCTCTCGCACAAAGGTGAGCCAGCAGTCTAAATTGTGCTCGCGCAAGAGATCAATCGCTTGAGAAAGTTTTTCCTGAATGATGGATGAGGTCATAGAAATGTATTTTAGCGGGAGTTTTGAATAAGCAACCCCGTTTCGCGTTGCTGTGTTACCCGGAATTATTCCAAGAGGATGTCTTTAAGATCAACTTTCGAATAAAAGACTTCCTTTTACCCGAAGAAAGGTGCGGTGGGGGCGAGGTATGCCTCGCCCCACCGCCTAAACATGCGGCAAAAATCGTTTGGCTCACAGAAAAATTAACCGATTTGCTCTTTACATGTCTCTGCGTCCCAAAAAGATTTCCTGGCTGTTTACCATCTCTTGCCCATTTTGCGGGCTAACCAGATGATATTGCCCAGTTGCGTCCAAATTGCGGGCTTTGACATTGTCTTGCAACTGCAAGGCCAAAATCTCATGGCGGATGAGCCTGCGCAGGTCAAGATCTATCACCGGGAAAATGGTTTCCACCCGCCGGTCAAGATTGCGCTGCATCATATCCGCGCTGCCCATATACACCTCTTCATCGCCGCCGTTGTTAAAGCAATACACGCGGCTGTGTTCCAAAAAGCGCCCCACGATGCTGACCACGCGGATGTTATCGCTCAGGCCGGGAACGCCGGGGCACAGGCTGCACATGCCGCGAATGAGCAAATCCACTTTCACGCCGGCCTTGCTGGCCTCATACAACTGGGCGATTAGATCCGGGTCTACCAGCGCGTTGGCCTTGAACAAAAGGTAGCCATTGCCGGCGCGCTTGTGAGTTTCAATCTCGCGATGGATGAGCGCGGTGAGTTTCTCGCGCATGGTCACGGGCGCCACAAGCAACTGCTTAAACTCGCGCTGGTTGGAATAACCCGTGAGGATGTTGAACAGACCGCTCACGTCCTCGCCAATTTCATCGCGGCAGGTGAACATGCTCATGTCGGTGTAAATTCGCGCGGTGGTGGCGTTGTAATTGCCGGTGCCCAAGTGCACATACCTGCGAATTCCATCCTGCTCTTTGCGCACCACCAAACACACCTTTGTGTGAACTTTGAGGTTGGCGAACCCATAAATGACATGCACGCCCGCTTTTTCCAGCGCCCGCGCCCAGCCGATGTTGTTTTCTTCGTCAAAGCGCGCCTTCAGCTCCACCATCGCCGCCACCTGCTTGCCGTTCTCAATTGCTTCAATCAGGGCTTTAACGATGGGCGAATTTGACCCCACGCGGTATAACGTGATCTTGATCGCCAGCACTTGCGGGTCGCGGGCGGCGGTTTGCACAAAATCCACCACCGGCGTGAACGAGTCGTACGGGTGCTGAAGCAAAATATCGCCCTCGCGGATCGCCTCAAAAATGCCGTCGGTTCTGGGCCGGCTGATGGCATCTGGGATGTAGTGCGGCATGGGCGGGTCTTTCAGCGCGGCCAGCGGCAGCTTCACCACCTCCCACAAATCAGCCATGTTCATTGGCCCGCTTACGCTATACACATCACGATGATGCAGCTCCAGGTTGTCCATCAGCATATCGCGGATGTGATCTGGCATTTCGTGGTCAATCTCCAGCCGCACCACATCGCCCCAGCGCCGCGTGTCAATAGATTTCTCAATCGTCGCCAGCAGGTCATCGGCCTCATCCACCTGAATCTCAATATCCGTATCGCGGGTGACGCGAAAAACATACGTGCCCTGAATGCTCATGCCGGGGAACAAATCCTGGATGTTGGCCTCAATCATTTGATCCAGCCAGATGAAGTGATGTTCGCCGTTGCCATCGCCGTTGCCATTTCCGTTGTCATCGCGCTTTGGCTCAAGCGCAATCAGGCGGGGCAGGATGGGTGGCACTTTGACGCGGGCAAAGCGCTCGCGGTCTTTTTCATCGGTCAGGGCCACCGCAAGGTTAAGGCTGAGGTTGCTGATGTGCGGGAAGGGATGGCCGGGGTCAAACGCCAGCGGAGTGAGCACCGGGAACACCTCGCGCCGGAAATACGCCTGTGTTTGGGCGCGTTGCTCCTCGCTCAACTCGGCGTAATCCAACACAAACACGCCTTCTTTTTCCAGCGCGGGTTTAATATCGTGCAGCCATGTCTCGGAATGTTCGTGAATCAGCGGTTGCAGCCGCTCGCGGATGAGATCCATCGTCTCGCGCGGGGTGCGCCCATCTGGCGAGACCTCTTGCACCCGCGCGGCCAGTTGCTCGCGCAGGCCAGACACGCGGATCATGAAAAACTCATCTAAATTGGTGGCAAATATGGCGAGAAACTTGACCCGCTCTAGCAGCGGGTGGGCCTTGTTTTGCGACTCTTGCAAAACGCGGCGGTTGAACTCAATCCAGCTTGCCTCACGATTGATATAACAGGCGGGCGAAGGAATCCCATCAGACATGATGGCTTATTTTAACCAGAACATGTGTTTGATAAAAGGCGCGCAAATTTGTGCGCGGCGAGCAGGCGTGTTCAGAGGATGACGTGTTTGTAGCCTGATTTTTTAGCCAAAATACGCCAGCGAACGGCGAATTTTTTCTTCCAGGTCCAGCTTTTCTTCGCGGGGGATGGCGCCCAGCGCGGCCTGCGCCTCGGCAATGGAATACCCCAGCGAAGTGAGCGCGGAGATCACCTCCGCATCCACCGAACTGAGCGGGGCGGCGGTGAACCCGCCCGGCGCGGCGTCCATCCCACCCAGCTTGCCGCGCAAGGCAAACACAATCTTTTCGGCTGTCTTTTTGCCAATACCCGGCACGCGGCTCAACGTGTCAATTTGGCCGTTGGCAATCGCCGCCCGCAATGTCTCTGGCGAGAGTTTGCTGAGCATGGCGATGGCCGTGCGCGCGCCCACGCCCTGCACGCTGAGCAATTGCAAAAACAGCGCCACCTCGTCCTCGCTGGCAAAGCCATACAAAGACACATCGTCCTCGCGCACCATCATGTGCGTGTGCAGGTCGGCGTTGCGGCCCGGCTCGCACTTGTCCAGCGCGGCCTGCGAGCACATCACGCGGTAGCCCACGCCGTTCACGTCAATGACAACGCTGGGCGGTTTTACAGAAAGGATGGTTCCTCGAAGTCGTGCAATCATGGTAAGTCCTAAAGCGCTAAGTGCAAAGTCATTAGATCATCCTTGTCACCTTGTCATCCAAGTCTCTCCAACGCCCGCCATTTGCGCGATTGGATGTGCGCGATGGCGATGCCCAGGGCGTCGGCGGCGTCATCGGGTTTGGGGATGACGTTCAGCCCCAGCAACATCCGCACCATCTCTTGCATTTGTGGCTTGGCGGCGTTTCCGTAACCAGTGATGGCCTGCTTGATGATGGTGGGCTTGTATTCGTGGATGGGCACGCCGCAATCGGCCAGGGTCAACATCACCACCCCGCGCGCTTGCGCCACCGTGATGCCCGTCTTCACGTTCTTGACAAAAAACAATTCCTCGATGGCGCTCTCGGCGGGCTTCCAGGCCTCAATCAAATGTTTTAGCTCGGTGTGCAGGGTTTGCAATCGCAGGGGCAGGGTGTCTTCTTTTGGCGTTGTTATCACCCCATACGCCAGCGGCTTCAGCGAGCCATCGCGCTCCTCGCGCACCACCCCGTAGCCGCAAATCGCAATGCCGGGGTCAATGCCAAGGGCGATCATCAAAAAGTGCAAAGTTCAAAGTGCAAAGTCCAAAGTGAGTTGGTTTACTTTGAACTTTGCACTTTGAACTCATTTATTCCGACAAATCCAGGTTGTGATACACCTGATCCACGTCATCCATTTCCTCAAGTTCTTCAACCACCTGAAGCACGCGGTCAATCTCTTCCTGATTCTTGAGCTTGGTCTGGGTGGTGGGGATCATGGAAATCTCGGCAGATTCAAGGGCGTACCCGGCCTTGACCAAAGCCTCGCGCACCGCGCGAAGATGCTCCACCTCGCAATACACTTCCACCGCCTCATCGCTGGTTTGCACATCATCCGCGCCAGCGTCGGCGGCCACCATAAACACCTCATCCGGGTCAACCTTGCCCTCGCGCAAAATGGCGATGTAGCCCTTGCGGTTGAACTGCCAGCCCACCGAGCCGGCCTCTCCCAGAGACCCGCCCGCCTTGGTGATAAATTTGCGCACCTCCGCCACCGTGCGGTTGCGGTTGTCGGTCGTCACCTTGATCATGGCCGGGACCTTGAGCGGCAAATAGCCCTCATACATCAACTCTTCGTAGCTGGCCGCGTCTTCGCCCGCGCCGGTGCCGCGGTTGATGGCCCGCTCAATGTTGTCTTTCGGCATGTTGGCCGAACGCGCTTTATCCATCGCCAGCCGCAGCCGAAAGTTAGAATCCGGGTTGCCGCCGCCTTCCTTGGCCGCAATCGTAATTTCGCGCGCCAGGCGGGTGAACGCCGCGCCGCGCTTGGCATCTGCCGCGCCCTTGGCCCGCTTAATTGTTGCCCATTTACTATGTCCAGACATACTCTCACCTTCGATGACAAGACGCCGCGACACACCGTGCCGCAGCGCGTTGAACCTTTGTTTTGAATTTTGTTGGGGCAATTATACGGGATGACATGCCGGCAAAGTGACAACGTCACAGGTCGCCCTCGCTGCGTCAAATGCTAAACTTATCCCCGTGGACGAAAACCTGCTGATAACGGAAGCGCAAAAAGGCGATGTTGAATCATTCAATCGCCTCGTCACCGCGCATCAAGCGCAGGTTTATAACGTGGCGTACCGCATCATGGGTGATGGCGCTTCTGCCGCCGATGTAACCCAGGATGTCTTTATCTCGGTTTACAAAAACATCCGCAGCTTCCGGGGTGGATCATTCAAACACTGGTTGCTGCGCAGCACCACCAACCAATGCTACGATGCCCTGCGCTACGCCAAACGCCGCCCGGCCACCTCTTTGGAAGGTTTGGGCGCAGAAGATGACGAGGGAGACGGCGATTACGACGCATTTGTGGCGGGTGATGATGAAAACCCGCACGCCTTTGCCGAGCGGGCCGAACTGCGCCACGCGATTGTGCTGGCCATGAACGACCTGCCCGCCGACCAGCGCATCGCTTTCGTCCTTTCGGACGTGCAGGGCATGACATACGAAGAAGTAGCCGAGATCACCAGCGCCAACCTGGGCACGGTCAAAAGCCGCCTCAGCCGCGCCCGCGCCCGCCTGCGCGAGCGCCTGCTGGAGCAGCGGGAACTTTTGCCCGGCCAATATCGTCAAACAAGCATGGGCGCGTAGTTCTGGCGTAGATCAATCACAGGGCAAACGCACAAAACAATGAACGAACAGGCAAACGAAACGCTAAACGAACAAATCAGCGCGTATGTAGATGGCGCGCTGAGCGGGCGTGAGCTTGCCAGTTTTGAGGAGCTTCTGGCGGCCAATCCCGAGCTGGTTGAAAAAGTTGAGATCACCCGCTTGTTGCGCCAGACCGCCCGCGCGCTTCCGGCGGCCCGGCTGCCACGCTCGTTCACCCTGCCGCCCAACACCAAACCAACGCTCTCGTTCTGGCAGCGGCTTTTTGGTGATGCGGCCCAGGCGCAAAAAATAATGCGCTTCGGCTCGGCCATTGCCACTGCCTTGTTTGTCTTTTTTGCCGGGATGGGTCTGCTGAACGCCAGCGCCCCGCCCGCCCGCGTGGCCCTGGTAGAAGCCACCCCCACCAGCACATCGCCAGCGCCCATGGTCATGTCGGCGATGGAAGCGCCAGCGGCCAAAGTCATACCCATCCCGCGCGACGCGCCCTTGCTGGGCGGCGGCGGCCCGGATATTGGCGGTTTGGGTGGTGGCCCGCCAGGAAATTTAGGTGAGCAAATTCCAGATGTGGTGCCCACCAATCCGCCATTGCCCACCGCGATTCCATCCCCAACCGCTACGCCAACGGCCACGCCCACGCCGGTGGTGAGTGTGCCGGTGCCGCACACCGCCTCGCTCTCATGGGCGTGGGTTGCGGGGGCGTTCGCCTCGCTCGTGGCGGCGGTGGTTTTGGGCGTGTTGGGCTGGCGCAGGCAGAGATAACGCCTTCGCATAAACAAACGTGAGTTTTGGATAAGAATAAGTCTGTCATTCTGAGGAGCACAGCAACGCGAAGCAAAGCTGTGCGACGAAGAATCTCTGCGAAATCCTGGCTAAGAAAGAATTAGCCAGAGAGGACCTTCGCTCCCTCCGGTCGCTCAGAATGACATTTTTTATCTTGTTTTGCTTGTCCAAAACTCACGTTAAACAAAAAGAGGCGGAACCGAATTTCATCGGTTCCGCCTCTTTGTTTTTTGTTTGATGGGTGTTTTGCGCTGGCTACTCTTTCCTGGTCATCACCACCGCGCCAACCATGGCGGCCAGCAGCAGAATAGAGGCGGCTTCGAACGGGAGCAGATACGGCCCGAACAAAATTTTGCCAATCGCCAGCGGGCTGGAGTCAATCACAGATCCCATCGCGCTGGAGGCCGCCGAGCGGGTGAAGATGACATACGCCGTTTGCAACGCCAGCAATGCGCCCAGGCCAATGGCCAGAGGGCGCTGCCATTGGAAAGCGGGCAATGTCTCGGCGGGGTTTAGCTTTTCTGCGCCAAGCAGCATGATGACGAAAATAAACAGCACCATGATGGCGCCCGCATACACGCTGACCTGCACCGCCGCCAAAAATGGCGCGTTGAGCAGCAGATACACCACCGCCAGCGAAGCCATCACCAGCACCAAAAACAGCGCGGCGTAAATGGCGTTGCGGCTCAAAATCATGCCCACCGCCGCCACAACGGCGATAAACGCAAGAACAAGGAAAACTAAAAATTCGGGTGTCATGTTTTATACGTTCTGGTCAATGGGCGGATACGGGACAATTGAGCGGTCAAATGTGCCGGGCGGTGTCACTTGCGGTGTGGCCGGAACGCCCTCAGGCGGTTTGACCAGCAGCATGTCTTTCTTGAAAATCATGCTCTCGCGGGTATAGCCGCTGGGAAACTCAATTTGCTCCAGCACGATGGCGTTTGTCGGGCAGGCGTCTTCGCAATACCCGCAAAAAATGCAGCGCAGCATGTTGATCTCGTAGGTCTTGGCATATCGCTCGCCGGGCGAGAATCGCTTTTCGTTGCTGTTCTCCGAGGCTTCCACGTAAATCGCATCGGCTGGGCAGGCCGCCGCGCACAAGGCGCAGCCAATACACTTCTCCAGCCCGTTGTCGTGGCGCTTTAGCTCGTGCCGCCCGCGAAACCGCGAGGTGAACTCGCGCTTTTGCTTGGGGTACTCAATCGTCACTGGTTTTACAAACAGTGTTTTTAACACCGTGGCAAACCCGGCGGGTATTTTGGCAGCGCCGTTGATGAGTTCTCGTATATCCATTTATTTGTTGGTTATTGGTTACAGGTTGATGAATCCTGACTAAGCTTCATCTCACCCTTCACCCTTCACTCTTTATTTGTATCCCGGAACGCCCGCCGCGATCAAAATCGCCGTGATCACAATATTTGCCAAGGCCAGCGGGAGCAAAACTTTCCAGCCAAACGCCATCAGTTTATCGTAGCGGAAACGCGGCAGGGTGGCGCGAATCCAGATCATCATCATCAAGCCAATGATAACTTTGACCGCCATATACACAAACGAGAGCAGCCCGCCCAGGTTCGGATCATTCACAAACGGGCCGCTCCAGCCGCCCAAAAAGAACGTGGCGAACAACATGCTCAGCCCAATCATCTTCACATATTCGCTCATGTAAAACAAAGCGAACTTCATGCCGCCGTATTCGGTCATATGCCCTGCGGTCAGCTCTTGCTCGGCCTCAACCAGGTCAAACGGGGCGCGGGCCAGCTCTGCCAGACAGGTGATGGCAAAAACAACCGCCGCCACTGGCTGGCGGAAGATCAGCCAGCCCAAAATGTTGCCCGGCTGCTGAAAATCTACGATGCCCTTCATGCTGGTTGTGCCCGCCATCAGCACCACCGCCACCATTGAGAGACCCATCGCCAACTCATACGAGATGACTTGGGCGCTGGCGCGCAGGCCGCCCAGCGAGGCGTATTTGTTGTTGCTGCTCCATCCCGCCAAAACCATGCCATACACCGCCGTGCCCAAAATGGCCGCGATATACAACACGCCGATGTTCACATCGCTGGCGAGGTTGCAAATTTCCCACTTGCACATGGGGATGACCGCAAAAATGACCAGCGCGGGGATGACCGCCAGCATGGGCGCGAGGAAATACATCCACTTGTCGGCCTGCGCCGGGAAAATGCTCTCCTTAAAAATCAGCTTGATGCCATCGGCCACGGGTTGAAGCAGGCCAAACGGGCCAGCGCGGTTGGGGCCAATGCGGGCTTGCAGCCGCGCAATAAATTTGCGCTCCAGCACGGTGGTGTAGGCAAAGCCTCCCAGCGCAACCGCCAGAATAAAAACCGAGGTGATGATGGCCTGTAATAAGGGCGTCATGTTTTTTGTTTGACGGAAGACTGGAGACCGAAGATGGTATTTCAATACGCTCAATTACCGTCTTCCGTCATCAGTCCTCCGTCTCTTTTTAGTTCTCAAACTCAATGTTCAATGTGTTTCTGCACAACCGAGCTGCGGCGAATCAACTCGCCATCGCGGTAAAGCTTTGGCTCTGGGCGGGTCAGGTCGCCCACGGTTGGTTCGCTCAAGGTTGATGGCGTCTCGAACGGCGGGATCGCCCCGCGCTCCGAGTCGCTGGCGTAGCGAACGCCCAACCCGCCATCGCTTTCATACGTCGTGCCGCCGTAATACATATCATCGCGGCCAACCGGCGGCCATTGCGCGGTTGTTTGGCTGATGGCCTCGTACGAGAGACCGGCATATTGCGGCACATTCGCCGCCACATCCGCAAAAATATGCGCGGCGCTGGCAAAACTCCAGCTTGCGCCCAATCGTTTGGCCACCTCTTGCGCAATCCACCAATCTGGCTTGGCCTGATGGAAGGCGGGCAGGGCGCGGTAAAAGCGTTGCACGCGGCGGTCTGCGCTGGTGAAGCTGCCCTCGCGCTCGGCAAAACTAAGCGCGGGCAAAACCACATCGGCTTTGGCGGCCAGCTCGGTCATAAACAGCTCTTGCACCACGCTAAAGGCTGTGCGCGGCGCGTCTTCCATCGCCCCAACGCCCACAAACCAGCCCACTTTGGCGGCCATTGCAGACGATGGACGATGGACGATGGACGATGAGGCCAGCGAACCATCGTCCAACATGTCAAAAACGCCCTGCGTGTTCGCGTGCGCATACAGCGGCAGCAACCCGCTGTTGGCTTTGCCGGCGTGCGGTTTAACCAGCTCGGCCAGAGCCAGCGCCAAAGCGCCGGCATGTTGGCCGTTCAATTTCTCATCGCCAAAAACCACCAGCAGGTTGCGGGCATCTTTGGTTTGCTCGGCCAGCGCGGCGGCTTGCTGGCGCGCCCAGTTTGCGGCCATGCCCGGCGCGTAGTGCAAAATCTGCGCGGCGTAGCGGTGCATTTTTGTGCCGTGGCTGTGCGCCACAATTAGCTTTGCGCCGCGTTCAATAATGGCCTGACGCAGGCGCAACATCCACACCGGGGCTTGTTCTTCCACGTCGCCATTCACAATCACAACGACATCGCCCTTGCCCAGTTTTGTCATGTCAAAGTCTTTGCCAACGCCATACGCGCGGGCAACACCGGCATACGCGGCGGCGACCGCAGGCGACATCCCCAACTGCACCGGCGCTTTGCCGTTGTTGGCGTGAATTACATCGCGCATGAGTTTGGCAAACAGCCAGGCGTCCTCGTTGGCGATGCGATCACCCAGCACACCGGCCACGCTGGTTCCGGCGGCGCGAACGTTGTCGGCCACCAGTTGCAGGGCTTGCTCCCAAGTCGCCTCCACCAGCTTGCCATCTTTGCGAATGAGCGGGGTTTGAATGCGGTCTTGCGCCCGTGTGAAGTGATGGGTGAAGCGGCCTTTGTCGCACAGCCAAATCTCATTCACCTGCTCGTTCTGGCGCGGCATCACGCGCTTGATCTCGTGGCCGCCGGTCTTGGTCTCCAGCCGTGTGTTGAGGGTGATATTGCACCCAACCGGGCAATGTTCGCACACGCTGGGCGTGGCTTGCATTTCCCATGCCCGCGCCTTAAACCGAAAGTCGGCGGTGGTGAGCGCGCCCACCGGACAAATATCGGTGGTGTTCCCGCTGAAATATGAATCAAAGCCGGGCTGGCTCATGGTCACAATTTCCATGTTGCGACCGCGCTCGCTAAATTGCAGCACGTGGTCATCGGCAATGTCATCTTGAAAGCGGATGCAGCGCGAACATTGAATGCAGCGCTCGCGATCCAGCCAAATCAAATCGCCCAGCGGCACGTGCTTGGCGCCGTGATGTTTGTTCTCATACTCAAACCGGCTGGTGCCGGGGCCGTGTTGCAGGGTCAGGTCTTGCAGTGAGCATTCGCCGCCTTTGTCGCACACGGGGCAATCCAGCGGGTGGCTGGTGAGCAAAAATTCCAGCACGTCCTCTTCCGCGTCTTTCACCACCTGGGTCTTTGTGCGGATGGACATGCCCTCGCTCACAGGCGTGGTGCACCCGGTGCTTAACTTGGGCTGCCAGGCGATCACCACATTGCCCTGCTCATCTTTCACGATTTGCTTGGTGGCCGGGTCCATTTTTGGCGTGCCAATTTCCACCAGGCACATGCGGCACATGCCCACCTGCTTCAACTTGGGGTGATAGCAGAACACGGGAATCTCGTTGCCAATCATCTTGGCCGCGTCAACGATATTCGTCCCTTTTGGCACAGCGGTTGCTATGCCGTCAATGATTACATTTACAAGATCAGCCATTGAATTTTTGAGTAAGTTGCAATGTGTAATTTGACGGGAGACGGAGGGCAGAAGACAGGTTTTTGACAAACTCGGTTGCCGTCTTCCGTCCTCCGTCTCGCTTTTTTACTCGTTACCTCTTACAAATCTACTTCACATTCTTCACATCGTATGGCAACGCCACTTCTATGCGTATGCCACTAGCTCTAGACGCCTTGATGCGCCCAATTACGCTTATTTTGCTCCCGGCGGTCAGCTTCACGCCCGCCGGTATTCTTTTTGCAATATTTGTATACAACACGATCTTTTGCACGCCGGTGGCATCTTTAACAATCAAATTCACGCCATCCGCAAATTTTTCCACACCTGCGATCTCGCCGCTCACTTGCGCCAGCGCGTTGTGATCGTTGCCGCTTATCGCGCCCAGCGCGTAATTCTGAATCGCGGGCGGCGTTCCGGCGCTCACACTCACATCTGCCGCGTTGGGCGCAATCTCCAACTGGTTGTTATATGCATCCAGCCGCCCTTTTACACGCACTTTTGCGCCCAAATTCAACGCCTCGCGCTTTGCCAGCTTGTCATACGCGCTCTCAAACAGCGTCATCACCATTTGCCCGCTGCCATCGTTCAGGGTGAACTTGAACCCGGCGGAGAAACTGGCCGTGTTGATCACAACCCCCTCCAGCGTCACAAGTTTGCCTTTGTCCGCGGGCGTCAGCTCGCCAATGCGGGCAAGCGCATTAGTTGCCACTGGCGCGGGCTTGAGCACGGTCAGGTCTTTGGCTTTGTTAAGCGCCAGCTCCACCTTGCCCTGATACACATCCACCCGCGCGTTCACGCGCAACTCTGCGCCAACATCCAGCGCTTCTGGTGATTTAATGCTCGCCAGCGTTTTGTCAAACACCACCAGCGTCACCTTGCCCGTGTCATCGCCCAGCGTGTAACGCATTCCCGCGCTAAAACGAGACACCGCGCTCACCGTTCCCTGAACCGTCACGTATTTGTCTTTGTATTCAGTTGTAATTTTGCCGATGGGCAACACGCTCTCCGCAGCGAATACATCACCCGCCGAGACACCCATCAACCACACGCACAAGAAAACCAATGCAATGACGCGCTTCATTGCGGCCTCCTCTTTGTCTGTTATTTTTAACACCCCGGCGATTAAAAACAGCAGACACCCTCAACCCGGTTTATTTAATTGTCAACGGATGAAACTCATCCGTGTGTCCAACAAATTAGTGCGCCAACGTGTGCGCATGATGGTCGCGGTTTAGCTCGGCCATAAACTCTTTCGAGCCGCCCATCTTTTGCGCGATGAAATCCTCGTAGTCTTTCTTGAAGTGCTTGAGCGTAAAGGTCATGCTGCTGGTGGCGAACTCACCCAGCGGGCAGAAGCACTTGCCGATGATTTGTTTGTTCACATCGGCCAGCAGGTTCACATCTTCCATTGTGCCCACGCCGCTGAGCAGCTTGTCGTAAATGCTCAGCGCCCAATACGTGCCCTCGCGGCAGGGCGTGCATTTGCCGCAGCTCTCGTGCTTGAAGAAGCGGATCATCTTGCGGGCGGCCCACACCATGTTCACGCTCTCATCCATAAAAATAAATGAGCACGAGCCAAGCACGCTGCCAATTCCGGCCATCGCCTCGTAATCCATCTTTGTGCCAAAGTTGGCCGCTGGGATGATGGGCGATGACGAACCGGCGGGGAGCACGGCCTTGATTGGCCTGCCCGTGCTGGAGCCGCCAGCCATGTCCAGCAAATCTTGAATGGTGTATTTGCCCAGCGGGAGCTCGTAGTTGTCGGGCTTCTTCACGTGGCCGCTCACGCTAAACAGCTTTACGCCGGGGCTTCTTTCTGTGCCCCACTGCTTGTACCACGCCGGGCCGTTCAAAATGATGGGCGGCACATTCGCCAGCGTTTCCACGTTGTTGATGACGGTGGGCTTGCCATACAACCCCACCACCGCCGGGAAAGGCGGCTTTAGGCGCGGCTGCCCGCGATTGCCCTCCAGCGATTCCAGCAGCGCGCTTTCCTCGCCGCAAATATATGCGCCCGCGCCAAAATGCAATTGAATATCCAGGTTGTAGCCCGTGCCCAAAATGTTTTTGCCGAGGAGGCCCGCCGCGTACGCTTCATCCAGCGCCTTCTGCAAGGCTTTGCCCGGCTCACTAAACTCTCCGCGGCAATAGATATATGCCAGATTGCTGCCAATGGCGTAGCAACACAACGCCGTGCCCTCAATGACTTGATGCGGGTTGCTGCGAATCAACTGATGGTCTTTGAACGTGCCCGGCTCGGATTCATCGCAGTTGACCGTGACATATTTTGGAAAAATGTCTTTGGGGATGAAGCTCCACTTGAGGCCGGTGGGGAAGCCCGCGCCGCCGCGTCCGCGCAAGCCGCTGTCTTTGACCACGTTCAGCACTTCCTCGCCCTTCATGCTGGTCAGCGCCTTTTTCCACGCCGCGTAGCCATCGTTCTGTGTGTACACGTCAAGCTGATGGATATTGGGAATATCCTCATCTCTCAGCAAAACGTGTTTGTCCATCGTTGTTGTCATGTTTAGTTATAGCGGATAGTGATAGTTGATAGCCAGGCGAGCGCGTAACTCACGATAACTATCAACTATCACTACTTCGATTTCTCAATCAACTCGTCAAACTTCGCCTCATCCAAATCGTAGGCGTATTCGCCGTTCACCTGCGCCAGCGGGGCATGGTCGCACGCGGCAAGGCACATCACCGCGTTGAGGGTGACCTTGCCATCTGGCGTGGTCTCTCCCGCCTTGATGCCCAGCCGCCTCTCGCACATCGAGAGAAAGCCATCCGCGCCTTTGAGCGCGCAGGGCAGGTCGTCGCACACATCAATTACAACCTTGCCCACCGGCTTCTCGTAATACATGGTGTAAAAACCCACCACGCCTTTTACATCCGTGGGCGAGGAGCCAACCAAATCGGCCACCTCGCGGATGGCCTCATCGCTGCAATAACCGTATTCCTTCTGCGCCAAAGACAGCAATGGCATGGTCGCGCTTTTCTTGCGCTCCGGCGGGTATTTGGCAAAGATGGCCGCAATTTCGGCGGCGTATTTTTCTTTCAACATGTTTATCTGTCTACTTCTCCCAGCACAATATCAATCGAGCCAGCCACCGCCACAATATCCGCGATCAAACAGCCTTTGCTGAGCTGCGGCAGCGTTTGCAAAC
>DAORUN010000036.1:0-26212 GCA_035433205.1 Thermoflexales bacterium
TCGTACCTACGTTTACGTGCGGCTTGTTCCTGACGAATTTCTCTTTTGCCATGTTAATCTCTCAGATATAAATTTTTACAAGTTTCAGGTTTATGCAATTCAAGGTTCTCAGGTTTTTCTCACTCAAACCTGAAACCCGTCTAACGCTCAAGCCCGCGACCAGGATTGAACTGGTGACCTCACCCTTACCAAGGGTGCGCTCTACCGACTGAGCTACGTGGGCGCGTTTTCAATTGCGAATTAAAAATTACGAATCACGAATTGAAACGCGCTCATTCTTAATTCGCAACTCTTAATTCGCAATTGAATTAAGTGGGCCGAACAGGACTCGAACCTGTGAAGGCTACTGCCAACGGATTTACAGTCCGTCCCCTTTGCCGCTCGGGACATCGACCCATATTCAGTTTGCGCTCCGCGACATCGCTTTGCGCAGAGCCGACGGCGAGAGTTGAACTCGCAACCTATCGATTACAAATCGATTGCTCTGCCATTGAGCTACATCGGCGCACAGACAGCATTTTAGACTGTTGTGAGCAATCGCTTATTCTACCCGAAAATATTTTTCGCCTTCCATTTCAAATGGCATGCGCCAATTTCTGTCTTCTACGCCAATGAATGATGCCACAGAATAAGCGAATGTTGAGAAACGCGGATGATAGTTTTAATTCTCAAAACGACTTCTTGTAATTGATTTACAATTGGGAAATCTTGGACAAGCAAATGCTGATTCCAGAATCCGTGTTTCAAAAGGCACGCTGCTCAATGCGCGTGCCTTTTTGTTTGCTCGTTTAACAAAACTTTCTATTTACAAATCCAGGAGGAATGACACAATGTCAGATTCAAGCATGATCGGTAAGGTAGAGAAAGCTCGGCGATACGCGCATGAAAAAGACCGCTTCACTTTCCTTAATTTCCAGGTGATGGTGCATGGCGATAACAACGACTATCTCGTGACCTACGATCACGGCAAGTGGGATTGCAACTCTGAATACTTCAAGACGCACGGCGTGGATAGCCACACCATGGCGGTGGAAGAACTTCTCGCTGGCATGTTGACGGAAGACCACAAGCAGCAGGCTTAAATTCCCGCTAGCCGCCAGACAATGGGCGATCCTAAATCAACCAATCGTCCTTGGTCTGGCGGCTAGCGCCCGCCCTCTGTTAGAAACCCCTTTCGGTCTTCATCGCCTCTTTTACCCGCCGTGCTAACATCCACGCGATGATTATTGGCGGCGGGCGGCGACGCCGGCGCGGAAACAACCTGAACGCGATTCTGGCGCTCGTTTTGCTCCTCGCGCTGGTTTTTGCCGGCGGATATTTCCTGATTCAAACGCGGCTGGGCAACGGGCTGGCCGGGCTGGGCGGCAATGCCACGCCGCTGCCCACCCTCACGCCCACGCTAAAAGTCGAAGACTTCACCATCAAGGCAGAGCAGCTATATAAGGAAGGCAAGCTCAGCGAGGCGATTTCCAGTTACGAGCAGGCCATCCGCCGCAAGCCAAATGACACCGACCTGCAAATAAAAGTCTCCCGGCTATACATCTTTAGCGGGCGGGCCGCGCTGGCCGAGCAACGCCTGAGCAAGATTGTGCAGCTTGACCCCAAAAACGCCATGGCCAAAGCCACGCTGGGCATGGCGCTGGATTGGCAGGGCAAGGCCAAAGACGCGCTGACGCTGTGCCAGGATGCCGCGCAAATTGATCCAAATAGCACAACGCTGGCGTATCTGGCAGAGGCCCAAACCGACAACAACGATTTTCAAGGCGCGGTCGCGTCGGCCCAAAAAGCCATCACACTGGATGACAAAAATGTGGATGCGGTGAGAAATTTGGCATACGCCTATGAGCAATACGGCTACTACTCGCAGGCGTCTACATATTACAAACAAGCCGTTGGCTTGCACGAGAATTTGGCCCACATTCAGCTTGGGCTGGGGCGCACCTACATGCTGTTGGATGTGAGCCAGGCCATTAAACCGCTGCGGCGGGCGGTGGAGTTGGACCCGAACAACGCTGAATCGCGCGAGGACCTGGGCGCCGTGAATGCCTACCTGGGTGAGCGCGAACAAGCGCGCATCAATTACGACAAATCGCTGGAGCTTCAGCCAGACCGCGTCTCGGCTCTCCTCAAGCGCGGGGCGTTAAATGTGCAAACCGGGTTGGTTGATAACGCGGTGGTGGATTACACCCGCGCCTTTAGCGTGGCTCTCAGCAGCAATACCTCGCTGCTGGCTTCAGATTACCTCAATTTTGGCATTGCGCTGCAAATGCAATCTGCCGCCAACTGCCCAAAGGCGCTCACCCTCATGCAACAAGCCGCCGACCTTGCGCCAACCGATGACAAGTGGCAAACCAGCGTCAAAAGCTACATGGCAAAATGCCGCAAGTAAATTACCAATTACCAATTACCAATTACGAATTGTGAGTTGAGAATTGCATAATGCGTAAAAATTTGTAATTCGCAATTTATAATTGGTTATGTAAAGTTTCTTGCATTATCGTCAACCCGCGTGTATCCTGTATGCACATGAACCGCGAGCGACTTTCTGACGATGTTTACGTTTTTACCAGTGAACGATATGCCCAGGTGACCGCCAGCCTGATTGTGTCTGGCACGTATGGCGTTCTCGTAGACACACTGCCTTTCCCGGATGAAACCTTGCAAATGGGGATGTTTGCCCGCAAGGTATGCCCGGATGGCATCCGTTACATCATTTACACCCAACATCAGGCCGACCATACCTATGGCGCATTCCTCTTTCCTCGCGCAGAGGTGATTGCCCACGCGCAAGCGCGCCGCATTTTGAGCGAAAGGGGCCAGGCCGCGCTGGATCAGGCCCGCGCCGCCTCACCCGATCTGGCGCCCGTGCGCCTGCGCCTGCCCACGCTCACCTTTGCAGAAGGCTCGCTCACCATCCGGCTGCCGGGCAAAACGCTAGAGATTTTTGCCGCGCCCGGCCACACCGATGATTCCGTGGCGGTGCTTTTGCAAGAAGAGAAAATTTTGTTCGCCGGCGACACCTTCATGTCCATCCCCACCATCAGCGAAGGCGACCCGGATCAGCTCAAGGCGTCCATCGAAAAAATTGCCGCCATGTCATTGGACACAATTGTGCAGGGACACGGCGAGATCATTTTGCGGGGCGAGATTAAAGAAAACGTGCGCCGCAGCCTGGCCTACCTGGAGGCGCTGCAAACAAAAGTGCAAAAACTGGTGGATGAAGACGGCAGCCGCGAACAGGCCCGCGCCATCACGTTGGAATCGTGCGGGCTGCACCGCGTGCTGCTAAATGGCATGGTGGTGCCTTTGCACACCGCCAACCTGCTGGCGTTATACGACAAACTGGCCGCCAAACGCGATATCAGCAAACCCGCCGCGGCCAAGATTGCGCCCGCGCTGCCAAAAGCTGCGCCCGCGCCCGCAACCCCGCAAAAGCCAGAGGCCAAAAAGTCCACCTCGGCAAAAACGCCATCAAAAAAAGCCGCGCCAGCCGCTAAGCCATCTGCCACAAAAAGCAAAAAGCCAGCCGCAAAACCGGCGGCCAAGGCCAAACCGGCGGCCAAAAAGCGCTGACCATGAGTGTTTTACAAGCCGCGCTGATTGCGCTGTGTTACGCCTTTGCCCGCTCATCCTTCACGTTTGGGCTGGGCGAAGTTGTTTTTTCTCAGCCGCTGGCGGCGGGCACAATTGTTGGGTTTTTGCTGGGCGCGCCGCTGGAAGGCGCGGCCATTGGCGGGGCGATCAACATTGCCACCCTGGGGCTGAGCCAGTGGAAAGTGCGCGGCGGGCCAGATGTGGCCCTGATTGGCTACGTGGGCATCCCCATTTTGCTGCTAAACGGCGTGCCCGCGGGCGATGGCGACGGCGCGGCGTTGATTGCCGCGCTGGTGGGTCTGGGCATTTTGCTCAACTTTTTGCGCGGGCTGTTCAACACCGTGCTGGCGCACTGGGTAGATTTTTTTGCCGGGCGCGGCGATGCGGCGGTCACCGCTTACTCTGGGGTGATCCCCGCCCAGTTGTGGCTGTTCGTCACCACTTTTTTGCCCGCCTTCTTCCTTGTGCGGATGGCGCCTGCGCCGTTGCTGACTTTGGCGCAATCGTTACCCGCGTGGGTGCAAGGCGCGCTGGTGCTGGCGCAGCATCTCATCGGCCTGCTGGGCATCGCGGTCAGCTTGCTGGCCTTGCTCAAGGGCAGCAGCAGCGCGTATTTCTTTTTGGGATGGCTGGTGGCTTCGGCCTCGGTCACCGCGGTGGCCTACCCGTCTTTGCTCACCCATTCCGGCGCGCCCATTTTGGTCACGCTCATCGGCGTGAGCATCGCGGTCATCCACGCCTACGTGGCACGGCGCAGCTCTAGCGCTAACCCAGAGATGGCGGCTGAACAGGCCGCGGACCGCGCCGAGACAAAATCGGAGTTGAGTATTTCGCCACTCTCGCGCACAGATCTGGGCGCGGCGTTTGTGTGGTGGATGTTCTTTCACAACGCCGCGCTGAATTTTGAGCGCAGCCAGAACATGGGTTTTGGCGGGGCGATGGCGATGCTGGTTAACCGGCTCTACGCCGATGCCGAAGGGCGGGCCGCCGCGCTGCGCCGCCACCTCACCCTGTTTGCCAGCGAACCCGCGTTTGGCGCGTTTGCCGTTGGCGCCACCGCCGCCCTGGAAGAGCGCCGCGCAAGCGGTGAACCCATCGGCGATGCGGAGTTTGTGGGCGCAAAAACCAGCGCCATGGCCTTGCTGGGCACGCTGGGCGATGCGGTCATTACGGGCATTCTCACCACATTTCTTGTGGCGGTTGGGGCGGCGCTGGCCCGCCAGGGCAACCTGTTTGGCCCGTTTTTGTTCGCGGCGGCGCTGGGCGCGGCGTTTGTGCTTATTGCGTGGGGCTTGTTCCGCGCGGGTTACGCGCAAGGGCGGCGCTGGACGGATTGGGCGCGCCAAAATGACTGGCTGCCTGCCGCATTGTTTGGGGCGTTGCGTGTGGGCGCGTTTGTGCTGGGCGCGCTCATCGTGAGCGTGAGCCGCGCCACGCCATTACCCATCACCCCGGTGGTGCAAATAGACGCGGCCCGCATTCCGCTGCAAAATCTGGTGGATGGCGTTTTGCCGGGCGCGTTGCCGCTGCTCATCACACTGGGGATGTGGTATTTGATGCGCTACCGCAAGACCCAATCCATGACGCTGCTGGGGCTGTGCGTGCTGGCCGCGTTCATCGTGGCCGCGTTTATGCGGCTGGTTCACTGGATTTGAAGCAAGTACGAATGCGCGTAGTTCTGGGAATGACCACATTTTTGCGCAAGGCCAGCAACCCAAACAAAGAAAAAGCTTAGATTCAACTTATTTGACGGAAAAATGACGTTTTTGCGTATTATTCCGCCATGCACACACACAGAATCGTCACGGCTTGCCTGCTCTTCGCATCTGTTCTGGGGATTGCGCCCGCGCAAGTGATGGCTCTGCCCGCCCCGCTGGTTTTGGCAGCGCCAGAAGCGCCATCCACCACCCGCACCTACCCTGGCGCGGCCCCGTGCAACACCACCTTGCAGGCGTGCATTTCTGCCAGCGCAAATGGCGACACGGTGCTGATTGCGGCTGGCACATACGTCACCAATTCGCTATCCATCACCCGCGCGGTCAGCCTGATTGGCAACGGGGTCAGCCCCAGCAGCGTAAAACTGCGGCCCAGCAGCGGGCGCATGATCCAATATGACGCGGCCAGCATCACAGCCAGTACGGTGATCTCTAACATGACGATTGAGAATGGGAACACGGGCTTGTCCACTGGCGGGGGCATCCGTGTCGCTAGCGGCGGCGCGCCGTTGTTTCACAGCCTGGTCATCAGCAACAACACAAGCATCGGCGGCGGGGGCATCCGAATTATCCCCACCGTTGATGTGACGTTGACCAACGTGACGCTGTTTAGCAACACCGCCAGCGGCAACGGCGGAGGCATCTCTACCGTGGCAGGCAAGCTCACCCTGCTAAATTCGCAAGTGCTGAGCAACAGCGCAGGCACAAACGGGGGCGGCATCAGCTCTGGCGGGCCGCTGGTCATCTCTAACACCCTGATTTTGACAAACACGGCAAGCGGCTCTGGCGGCGGCGTTTTTGGATTCCAAGCAGTGAATGTCTTTCGGGGCAGCATCAACAAAAACAAAGCGGCCATCGGCGGCGGCCTGTTTGTTGCAACAGGCATGAACCTGACACTGGAGGGCGGCATCGATAGCAGCAACAGGCTTGCGATAACAGACAACGCGGCAACCGCGGGCAACGGCGGCGGGGCGCACGCCGATGGTCCGGTGAAAATATTTGGCGACACGCTGTTTGCCAGCAATACCGCCACTGGCGAAGGCGGCGCGTTGTATGTGCATGACCTTACGGATGATTTCCCGAACAATATCGTGTTGAGCTGGATCATAAACACATCGGGTGGGAATGGCGGCGCGGTGCGCGCGCTGGGAACGGTGAACTTGTGCCCATCTCGCCCGCAGTTTCTGGGCAACCACGCGGGTGATGGAACCAATGCCGATGGCGGCGGAATTTACGCCGATGGCGCGATATTTTTGTGCGGCGGCGGGTCGCTATCCAACGCCAACACAGCCCGGTTTGGCGGCGCGTATTACAGCAAGCAAAGCGTAACTCTGAATGGGCACGACATGGGGGCAAACACCGCCCAGTCTGGCGGGTGCGTTTTTTCTGAGGGCAGCATTTTGTTCAACAGCTCAGATACGAATGGCTGCAAAGCCAGCGCAGATGGCGGCGCGGCCAACGGCATCACGGTGACGATTCAGGGAAATGGGGTGGCGTTTTTTCAGAACAACACGGCGGGCGGCGCGGGCGGCGTGGCGCGTGGCGTGGTGATCTCCATCAGCAACGCCACGCTGTTTTCCAACACGGCGGCTACCGGCGGCGCGGCGCAGGGCGTGTTTATCACCGCCACCAATGCTTCGTTCACGGCCAACCGCGCAACCAATGGCGGGGCCATCTCTGCCACCAACAGCCTGATTGCGAGCAGCGGGTTTACCAGCAATGTGGCGCTTTTTCAAGGCGGCGGTTTGTTTGGCACGTCCAATGCCATCATTCAAGATTCGCGTTTTTTCAGCAACACAGCCATCGTTTGCTGCAATGGAGAAGGTGGTGGCGCGTGGTTAAATAACGGACGGATTGAGCGCAGCTACTTCGAGAACAATCAGGCAGATTCTGAAGGCGCAGCGGTATATATTTCCAATACTGCGACCGTGTCGCAATCGCAGTTTATTCGCAACACCGATGGGATTTTTTATGATCGCGCCTCGGCATTGCGGCTGGGCAAGACATCGCTGGTTGTAAACAGTGTGTTTGATGGCAATCGGGATAACGACACATCGGAGGGCGGCGGCGCGATTGATTCAGCATTTAACAGCACATCGCTGCGCATTTACGATTCTTCGTTTAGTAACAACACCGGCGAAGATGGCGGCGCAGTGCGCTCGCTTGGCTCCAACGCGGTCATCTCCAATGCCACGTTTTATAACAATGTATCTCGTTGTTGTGGCTCGGGCGGCGCGGTGAACGCCAACAGCATCAGCATTTACAGCAGCCAGTTCATCAGCAATTATGCAGATTGCTGCGATGGCGGCGGTGCCATTTTTGCCACCGGCGGTCTAATGGTGCAAGATTCGCGGTTTGTCTCTAACACGGTTGAGCAGCGGATGAACGGCGGCGCAATTAACGCAGAAGGCGCTTTGTTTGTGACTGGCAGCGCGTTTTTGAACAACAGCGTGGTCAAAGCAGCCAGCAACAACACTGGGCGCGGCGGGGCAATCTATGTTTTCTTTACCGCGCAGGGATATATTGAAAATTCCATATTCCAAAACAACCGAGCCAATCATGGCGGGGCAATCACGTGTGATTACCGCTGCGAAGTGCTGACGTCAAAATTTGATAACAACGTGGCCGACCAGCCGGATTCGTTTACCTTTACAAATATTGGCACGGGCGGCGCCATTCAGGCAGCGGGCGATCTGGTGGTGCAGCGCTCGCGGTTTGTGCGCAACAGCACGGGCGTGGCAGGCGGCGCAGTGTATCAAAACCGGGTGCAGCCATTGTTGGTTACTGACGCGGTTTACGAGAACAATTTGTTTGCGGAGAACAGGACACAAAACAGCGTGTTCGGCTCTATCGGCAACGCGGTGGTGATTAGTGGCACCGTGAGCAATGGCAAGTTTTTGTTTAACACAGTGGTGAGCGATGCCTTGACCGCCAACAGCGCGGTGGTGATTGCGTCTGGCACGGTGAGCGTGTTGGATAATATTTTCACCAATCATGCGCTGGCCCTTCAGCGCGGCGCAACGGCCAGTGTGTTTGAAAATTTCAACCTGTTCTCTGGCAACACCGCCAACCTGAGCGCGGGCGTTTTGAGCGGCGGCAGTTCGTTCAACGCCACACCTCTTTTTGTCAGCCCCGCGCAAGATGTGTATCACCTTAAACTTGGCAGCCCCGGCATAGACGCGGGCACAGATGCGCTGGTGTATGTGGATTACGACGGACAAACACGCCCGCAAGATGGTAGTTTTGACATTGGGTTTGACGAAGGCGGTTTGCCGCGCATCTTTATGCCCAACACCATGCGAGCCGCCAGCGCGGGGTGGTAAAGCCTTCGCGTTTGGGCAAGTTGCCAATTTTGTTAAAAAGCGCCCGCCGGATTATGAAAGTCCGGCAGGCGCTTTTTTGTGATGTGTTTACAATATCCTCCGTGAATCGGTCGGAGCGCGACGACCGCCAAGCAACGACTGTTTCGAATCACCCAACTTTTTAAGGAGAAGAAGGATAAAGATGAAGATGACACGCTTAACTTTGTTTGCCGCAGCCGTGGCGATGGCGCTCTCGGCTTGCTCTGGCGCCGCGGCCCCCACCGCCACATCCGCGCCAAAACCCACCGCTGTGCCACCCACCACCGCGCCAACTGCCGCACCAACCGCCGCCCCGGCCAAACCCACCGATGCGCCCAAGGCCACGGACGCGCCCAAGCCCACCGCCGTGCCGCCAACCGCCGCCCCGGCCAAGCCGACGGATATTCCAAAGCCCGCCGACCTGGTTGTGGATAAGACAAAACTTGCCAAACAACTCACCATCTACACTTGGGATGGCTATTTTGATGAGGCCGTGCTGGCTGGTTTTGAGAAGGAATACGGCCTAAAGGTCAAGGTTGAAACATACGACTCTAACGAGACGATGTATAACAAGTTCAAGGCGGGCGGCAACCCCGGCTATGACCTCGTTGTGCCATCAGATTACATGGTGGAGCGCTTGATCCGCGAAGGGCTGGCGCAGAAAATTGACTTTGCCAATGTCCCCAACTCGGTATACATTGACCCGGAGCACAAGAATTTGTATTTCGATCAAACCTCGGAATATTCCATTGCGCACAACTGGGGCACAACCGGCGTGGCGTACGACTCCGCAAAGGTCAAGACACCCATCACCACCTGGAAACAGGTGTTTGAGATTGACCCCGCGCTGAAAGGCAAGCTGGGCATGCTGGACGACCCGCGCGAACCAATGTGCGCGGCGCTGCGGTATCTTAACTTTAATGGCAGCACCACCGACCTGACCCAAGTGGAGCAGGCCAAGCAGTTGCTGCTCAAGCAAAAAGCCAGTGTTGCCAGCTACAAATACAGCTCGGATTACAAGAAAGACCTCGTGGCGGGCGATGTCATTGTGGCGATGATGTACTCCAACGATGCGGTGCAGGCAGCCAAAGACTTGCCCAGCATCAAGTATGTCATTCCGCAAGGCTCGTCTACCATTTGGCAAGATAACCTGGTGATCCCCAAGGGCGCGCGCAGCAAATACACCGCCGAAGTGTTCATCAACTACATGCTCCGCGCAGATGTGGCTGCGGCCAACGCCAACGCGCTCGGCCTGTCCTCATCCAACCTGGGCAGCATGGCGCAGGGGCTGATTGACAAGAACCTTCTTAACGACCCAAACATCTACCCAGATGACATTCCCGGTCTGGTCAAGGCTGGCAAGTTGGAGTGGATTTTGCACTTCACCGATGCCAAAGTGACCGCCGCATACGACAAGGCTTACAACGCCGTTCTGGCAGAGTAAAATTTCACGGGTCAGGCCGCTTGCATGGTAAATCATCGCGGCCTGACCCGTTATTATGTTTTCCAGAGCCGGCGAATCAAAACTTATTCGTGAGGTCATCTTCCCGCTGATTGAGCGGCTTGTTGACATCGTCTTCGCCTCCACCCTCGTCCTCGCGCCCGCATTCCTCGCCCTCGCGGGGTTTTTTCTTTTTCAAGGCAATTTTGCGCCAGCCGCGCTGTTTTTGCTGATGGCGCTCGCGGCGGGCGTGGGCGTGTATGCCCGCGTGGTCGCGCCCTACCGCTTGCGCGCCCGCGCGTGGCGCGTGTCGGGCGGGCGCGCAGAGCCGCAAAATCTTGCATCTCTACCTGCGCCAACCACCAGAATTGTCTTTTTCACCGATCTGCATTTGGGCAAGCGCAAACGCGCGGCGTGGGCGCAAAAAGTTGTGGCGCTGGTCAACTCTTTTCAACCGGATGTGATTTTGGTGGGCGGCGATTTTGTGGAACATCCGGGTGACCGCAAAGTTGAGGATTTGCTGGCGCCGCTGGCAAGGCTGAACGCGCCGCACAAGCTGGCCGTGTTTGGCAATCACGATCACGGGCAGCCCGGCACAGACCGCACCGCGCTTTTGACCAATCTCTTGTGCAGCTACGGCATTCGTCCGCTGGTGAACGAATGCGCTCACATCACGGTGGGCCAAACGGCCATCAACGTGATTGGCCCGGATGAGCACTGGGTTGGCAAAGCCGATTTGCCGCGTTCATTTGCGGCCTGCGCCGCGCCCGCCGCGGTATCCATCGTGCTGGGGCACAACCCAGATGCGCTGGCCGCCCTGCCCGCCGATGCGCCATCACCTGCGCCAGAGCAAACACTGTGGCTGTTTGGGCACACACACGCCGGGCAAATTTACCTGCCGTTTGCGCCCGGGCTGGGCGTGCCCATCACCTCGCAGTTTTGGCGCGGCTGGTTTAACACGCCGCGCGGGCTGGTGTATGTCTCATCTGGCTGCGGCGAGGCCGACACGCCCGTGCGGCTGGGGACTTTGCCAGAGATCGTGGTGCTTGACCTAAACGTTTAGCGGTAGAGACACAAGATTTTGCATCTCTACCATCACGTTCGCCCACGTTTACCAAATTTTTAGGGTGTGGGCGGCGGTGGTATGAGCGTGGGCGCGCCCAGAGTTGGCGTGGCGGTAATCGTCTCGGTTGAGCCAAGCGTGGGCGTGGGTGTGGGTGTGCGCGTTGGTACAGGCGTCAAGGTTGGTGTTCGCGTGCGGGTAGCGGTGGGTGGAACGGGCGTGGGAGGTGGCGGCATGGGCGTGTAGGTGGGTGGAATAAGCGTGGGCGCACCCAAAGTTGGCGTTGGCAGTGGGGTATATGTGGGCAGCAACGTTCGCGTTGGCGGCGGGATCCATGGCGTCCATGTTGGTATGGGTGTTGGGGTGTTGGGCGGCGGAGCCAGCGCCCAGCTTAATCGTATTCGCCCCAGCCCGCCGCGGTTAACATATTGCACCTGCACCAGCTTTGCGCCAGCCCTCAGGTCTATGCTGCCCGTCAAAACAGTGGAGCCTGCTGAGGCAAAGTTATCCAAACCGTCAACCGATCTGCCATCCACGAACACGCGCACACCATCATCCACATCGGCGGTGAAGATATATTTCCCGCTGGTGGAAAAAGTGACCGTGCGCGTCCAATCTACCGAGAATATGCCCGGATTTATGCCTGGCCCCGGGCTGGCAAAACCCCAGTTAAAGTTAATTTCGCCGTCATTGCGGCGGAAGGCCGGCTGGCCGGTCAGGTCTGTGGTTCGGTAATACGTGCCACGCCACGCGCTATACCCCCAGCTCCAGTTCAGTTGAATCATGGGGTTGTTGCTGGCGCTGAAATACTCAACCTTGAGGCGGTGCAAACCAGCGGGAATAAACACCGATACGCTGAACGCGCGAGGAATGCCCACATGCCATTCATTAACGATCATCTGATCGTCCACGTAAACCCGCGCCCCATCCACAAGAGACAAATTAAAAATGTAGTTTTCGCTTTGCGTAAAAAACTCGTTGCGATTCCATATCACCGAGAAATTGTTTGGGGCCAATTCTGCGCCGGGCGGGGTTTTGCTCCAGTCAAAATTCAGGGCTGCGCCATCCACCCGGCCAAACAAAGATGGACTCTGAAGCTCGCGGTTTGCAAAATACTGACCATGCCAAATCCCGGTTGCGTTGGGGTCTGTGGTTGGCGTGCCTACCACCATGGCCGTCAACACGGGAACCGGCGTTGCCGGAATCGGCCTAACGGTGGGGCTGACCAGTCGAATTGCGGCAATTTCCTCAGACATGGTGGTGTAGCCGGTGGTATCGCCTTTTGCCACAAAAAATACGCTGGTTAGGTTAAAGGTCAGCGGCACAGTCTGAATAACAAAGCGGCCATCGGCATCCACAACACCTTGGCCAATGGGGATCAACTCTTCCACCCTGGCTGTGCGGGATGAGGCGGCGAACAACTGAATCGCCTCGCCAGGGGCAAAACCGCTTCCGCTGACAAAGGCCGACTGACCGGCCACCACTGGCTGCTCAATTTGCAACGCAGGCGCAGGCGCGGTTGTGGGCGTGGGTTGAATTCTCTTGATCAAGGCGTTGCCGCTCAGCAGCAACGACCCTCCTCCGCAAACCACGCATAGAGCCAGCAGAACGCCCAGCCCTGCCAGCAAATATGTTCGCGCACCCGCAACCCCAGATCGGTTATTCATCGTAATTCTCTAAACGTTTGCCGTCTGACACAATCAGACAATAAAATCGGCTCTTGTGTAAGTATTGTAAGCCGATTTATATTACTTTCTGTGATCTGTGTCAATTTTGAGTCGTGTGATTGTTATGTAAATTTCTGATTGATTTTATCCAATGCTTCATGCAGTTTTGCCTCTTTGAAGCTCATGGTCACATCTGCGCGGGTGCGTTCCAAAACACCACGCACCATGTCGGTGTTGCGCCTCAACCCGCCGGTGATGGCATCCGGGAAATCCATAATCACCAGTGTGTCGTAAATATCGTCCATTGCGCCAAGCAACCGTTCGCATTCCGCGTTGTGCCCCGCGCGAAGTTTATCCATCACCCGGCGACGTAACTCACCCGCCGCCTCGGCCAGACCGTTCAGATACGCCGCTGGCTCAACGTGCAATTGGGACGGCGTGGGCAAGGCTTCGCCACGCGCAATCGCCAAGGTGACGTTGGCCTCGGTGAATTCTTTTAGTGCGTCCTGGGTATAGCCGGTAAATGTCAAATCTGGAAAAGGCGCCACGCCCGCCACCAGCTCGGCGGCCAAATTACGCGCCAAAGCCAGTTGGCGGTTGGCCTCGTCCCAGTCATCGCGGTGACACGCGCGGATGGACAACGAACAATATCGAATCAGCTCGCGCGACTGATTGACGGCCACATCTCGCGCGGCATTCTTTCGGACAAACTCAGCGCGGATGCGCTCGGCGATGCCATCCAGTTCAGGGAGTGATGATGCGTTCATAGGTATTGGTAAGTTGAACCCACTCAGGGATGCTCAGGGTTTCTGGGCGACGGGTTGGATCAATTTTGGCCCGCAAGAGCAATTCCGCAGATTGCTCGCGGGTGAGGTTCAAACCAGTGGACAGCGTGTTGCGCAGTTGCTTGCGCGGCTGGCCAAAACCGGCGCGCGCCAGCGCAAACAGTTTATCGGCGTTCACGCTGGGCATCTCTGCGTGTGGCGTAATACGCACCACCGCCGAATCCACATTGGGCTGCGGGTAAAACGCAGAGGGTGGCACGTTGAACAACATTTCGGTAGCGCCGTAAAACTGCGTGCCCACCGCCAGCAAATTCATGTCATCCGGCTTGGCCGTCATGCGCCGGGCCACCTCCAACTGCACCATCAGCACAATTCGCTGCGGTTTGCGCTGGCTTTCCAAAATTTTGCGGATGGCGTGCGAAGTGATGTAATACGGCAGATTTCCCAACACCACATACGGCGCGGCCTCATTTGCCAGCAGCGCGTCAAAATCCACCTTTAGCGCGTCGTCGTGCACAATTGTCAGATTCTTGGCCTCACCCAAAGAATCTTTGAGGATGGCGATCATGCGCTCATCCAGCTCAATCGCATACACATGCTCGGCTCGCTCGCTTAGCAACCGCGTGAGCACGCCTGTGCCTGGGCCAATCTCCACGGCTAGTGTTGCACGTGAAACATCAAGTTGGGTTGAATCACTTGGGGGTGATGGAATGTGTGTTCCACGTGAAACTCCCGCCGCAGACACAATGCGCTCGGCGATCCGGCCATCTACCAAAAAGTTTTGCCCCAAACTTTTTTTGGGTTGAGCATCATGCGCTCTGAGCGTTCCGCGAAGCGTGTTAATGGAAGACATAGGGATTCTGAATGGCGAACGCTGAACGTGTCAGAATTCGCCATTCAGCGCTTAATTGTCCAGAACGTATTTTACGTTCGCGGGAACAGGGGTGAGGATATACACATCCACGTATCGGAACCAGGGTGTGTATTCTGCGTCGGCATAGCCAAGGTCAATATGCTTGCCCTTAATGCCGCCACCCGTGTCACAGGCAAGCCCCGTCCCATAGCCATCTACATATAGATTGGTGCGCAATGGGATGAGATTGGTGTCAACGGCCACAATGCCCGTGCGCATTGGGATGCCGCACCGGGTAATGCCATACCAGGGCGATGACGGCGAAACGCCAGCGTTGGCCGCAGAATAAGATGTGGCAAGCACCTTGAATTTGCGCCAGTATTGAATTTGACCGGATGCGGTGTTAATTGTGCGCACAACAATTTTTGTGCCATAGGTGTAAATCTTGGGCTGAATATCTCGCGCCACAAAATCGGCCACCAACTCTTTTTTAACCGTCGCGCCATCTTCCAGTGTGACAAGTGTGCGACGCTCATGCACGCCCGGCGCCCCTTCCTGCGCCAATTCCTGATTGTCCAGCTCCAAATTGGGGTCGGCCTGCCAGCGCGTGTCAAATGGCAAAAGCGTTTGCTCAACCACCACCTCGCGGCGCAATCGCACCACTTTAACTTCCATGTCGCCATTCACCGGCGTGTTTAGGGCGGGTTTGGTGTAATCCTCGTCGTAAAGCGCAATGTTCAGTTCAGCAAGCAAATCGCTCACCGTTTTTTGCTGCGTGCGTGTTCGAATCCGGCGGCCATCCACCAAAACAGATACGGGGCGTGACCGCTGAATAGAAATTGTCATTCCCGCTTTTATGCGTTCCTGAAGCGCAGGTTTTACGATGTCGGCCAGATAAATGATGTTTCCAGTTTGCATCAACGCTTCGCCAACGGTATCGGCGGTGGTGGCAAGATGTTGATTGGGTCTTCCGGTTTCCTGAACGTTCAACTCCACCGCGCGTTTAACTTGCACCTTTGCCACATCGCCCAAGCCAGTTTTGCCTGCGGCATCATTTAGGCTGAGCGTTGATTCGTTGTTGACAAAAATTGCATCTTGCGCCCCCACGCTCTCGCCAATGGCGCGGAGCATGTCTGGCACAGCGCGAGATTGGGTGCGGATCAAGCGCGGCTCTTGTTCATCAATTTGCAGTTGAACCGGCAACGCGCGTTTTATGCTGATGGATTCCCCGCGCTTAACTTCGCTGGCAAGGGCAGGGGAGACCACGTCTTCGGCGAAGGTAGACACGCCCGCCTCGCGCAAAACGCCCTCCACCGTGCGCTGGTGGGTTCTCAGGGTGATGGGTTTTGCGGCGGCATCATCGGCTATGCTCACTTCGGTGGAACTCATCAGATAGCCCGCGGTAAGCAAGCTCATCGCTCCCAAAATGATGGGCACAGCCAGCCAGGGGACGCGCTTCCTCGCTTGATAGGTGGAACTCTTATGTTTTGTTTGGTCCGCTAACGGATCTTTCATCCCAAAACCATCCGCCTGTTTTGCGCGGGCATACCCCACAAACAGGAAACGTTGCCGGGCGGATTGTGACACCCAAAAGTGTCTCCTTACCGTTGCTACCTTTCGGTCCTGGCGGGGTTCGAAGTCTCTCGCCGCACAAGACCCGGCAACGCCATCATATTAAGGACAGTATGCGGGTTTGTCAATGATGCTAAAATTAAGAAAGTGCGCCTATAGCTCAATTGGATAGAGCATTTGACTTCGGATCAAAGGGTTGTGGGTTCAAATCCTGCTAGGCGCGTTTTTAGAAACCGGGTCAGATTGCTCATGGCGATCTGACCCGGTTGTTTTTACTCCAAATCCTGCAACATCGCTTTGGCTATTTGCGTCGCCACTTTTGCGTTGTTCAGCAGCAACGCCATATTAGATTTGACACTTGCGCCATTCGTCAGCCGCGCAATTTGATCCAGCATAAACGGGGTAGAGGCCGCGCCATGCACCCCTTGCTCATCGGCCAGTTTTTGCGCTTGGGTGATGGCCGCCTCGGTCACCTCGGTCGAAAGCTCAAACTCAGCGGGGATGGGCACAGCAACCAGCTCGCCCCCCGGCAACCCCAAATTGCGCCGCGCCTGCACAATCCGCGCCACATCTTGGGGGGTTTTAGCATTTATGTCTGCCATGATGCCGCTGCTTCGCGCGTAAAACGCCGCAACATAACTATTTTGATAACCAATTACCGGAACGCCCAGCGTTTCCAAATGCTCAAACGTGAGCGGCAAATCTAACAAGGCTTTTGGCCCCGCCGAGACGACCGTGACCGGGGTTCGGCCCAATTCGCTCAAATCGGCGCTCACATCAAATGGATGCCCGCGATGCACCCCGCCAATGCCGCCGGTGGCGAACACGCCAATGCCCGCCTTATGCGCAATGAACATGGTGGCGGCCACGGTCGTGCTGCCATCCAATTCCATGCCCACCGCCACACCCAGGTCGCGCACGCTGCACTTGCGCGCGCCGGTGGAGGTTGACAAATACTCCAACTGCGTCTGGTCAATGCCCACCACAATTTGCCCGGCCAGCAGGGCGATGGTCGCGGGAACGCCGCCCGCGTCTCGCACGGCCTGCTCCATGCGGGTGGCCGTCTCCAGATTGTGCGGGTAGGCCATCCCATGCGTGATGACAGTGGATTCCAGCGCCACGACTGGAACGCCATTTTTGAGTGCGGCTGCGACTGGTGGGGCAATATAAATTGAACTAAGCGTCATGGAAATGAGGATACCATGCCATTGACGCTCGCGGCGCAGATTTTTGCTCAATCTTCTTTTCCACACCCCTGCATGTCTTGTGGATTGATTTTGTGGATTTTACGAGGCAAAACTTTTGGCAAGCACGATTACTGGGGGTTCAACAACGCCATCCACATGCACCTGTGCTTGTGGATAAACAGGGTGTTGGCACAAACCGATGTCCGACGCCATGCACACAAAATAGAGATGTTGTTCACAGGTGTGGATGAACAGCCAGAATAGGCTATTCACAGCCTATAAACTCTACGCGAAATATCCCTTGCGCGTTATCCCAACATGTGGGGCTTATCCCAATCGCAAACCCAGATATACGGGAAATGTCGAGTTATCCCCGTCATCCACCGCCCTACTATGACAACTACAAGAATTAAAAAAGAAGAAAACGCGTCCGCAGAAAAAACAGTGAGCTTCAAACACATCAAAGCGCCTAATCATCATCGCCAAACAGCTTTATTTGTGCGTCACGCAAATTAATGTCCGCAATAATGAGGTGCTCTTCGTCTGGATACGCGTTGGCAAGATGGATGCCGTTGGGCGCGATGATGCAGCTGCGCCCGATGTAATTTAACCCGCGCTCTTCGCCCACGCGGGTGGCTGCCAAAATAAACGATGTGTTCTCATAGGCGCGGGTTCGTGCCACAAATTCCGGCGCGGGCCAGTCTTCGGCCGTCCATGCGCACGGCGCGGCAATAATCTCGACCTCGCGCGATGCGAGCGCATGAGCCGCGGAAGGGAAATACAAGTCGCGGCCAACCAGCAGGCCAATCTTGCCGATGGGTGTCTGGTAAACCACAAAACCGGCATGACCGGGTTGAATAAACGCGTCCGCGCCGCGTTTGTTTGTGTGCGCGCGGTCATATTGCCCCAGCACACCCTCTGGCCCAAAGAGAAATGCGGAGTCGCGCAAAATGCCATCTGCGCGGGTGAGGGAGCCGATCACCGCGTAAAGCTGCAACCGGGCACAGGTGGCCGCGATGTCCGCGATCTCCTCGCCATCTGGGTCAATCGCATTTTGCAGCGCGTCGTGCCGGGTGGCGGCGTTATACCCGCTGATGGCGGCTTGCGGAAAGACGGCGAGCCGCGCTCCATGATCCACCGCCGTTTGCAGCATCTCGCGCAGGCGGCGGGTGTTGTGCGCAGTTTCACCCAGCACAGCATCGCACTGCGCCACCGCCACGCGCAAAAGTTGGGCGTCATTATCTGGATGGCGCAAAGCCAGCGGGCGGGCTTCGTCATCGGGCGCGGCAAACACATCCAGCGCAGTCGTCCGCGCGGTAAAAATTTCTATGTGTGTGTCAATCAGCGCATCGCCGGTGGGCATGGCCGCATTTTACGGCATGACTGCTGGAATCGCAATAAGCAGGTATTTGCAGCTTCGCCACACAAACTCCATTACTTCTCCACATCTTTCAGTTAAAACTAAATCAAGATTCAAATCCAGATTCAAGATTATTTGGTAGAGGCACATCATGAAAAACAAAACAGCTAAATTTTTGGGATTGGTTGCGGTGATGGCGATGGTCGCCACGCTGACGACGAACGGCGCTGCCGCGCAGGGTGGCAATCCGCCAGCGGGCGCATACGGGCGCGGGCAGATGTCCCATCAAGCGGGGCAGCCGCAAAGCGCATTTGTGGATGAAAACGGTGATGGCATATGCGACAACCTGCCCACAGGCGGCCAGGCCATGCAGCAAGGCCAGCGCGGTGGCATGGGCAACGGCCTTGCGCAGGGTGCATTTGTGGATGAAAACGGTGATGGCATATGCGACAACCTGCCCACAGGCGGCCAGCCTGCGCAGCGCGGCCCGCGCGGTCGTTGGAACCGGTAAGTCTTTTACAGATGGGCAGGATTTTCTTCACTCTGCCCATCCCGTTCATCCACGTTAAGCAAAAGGAAAGCGCCATGAATACCCAGACCGCGCTCAAAAAACTGAATATAGATTTTGCCAACAAAACTCCGGCGGCGATTTTTCGCCGCAACAAAGTGTGGACCCAGCGGTTGCGCCATCTCAGCCAGCTTGGGTTTGCCACCTTTATTTTGTATAACAGCGTTCAACACAATTTGGCAACGGTGGATGGCGCTGTGCCGTCCATAGATGCGCTATGCCCATTTGGCGGCGTGGAGACGTTGTGGCGCGTGATCTCATCCGGCGGACAATACGTGCCCAAAACGCACGCCAGCAACCTGGTTTTGCTGATTGGTCTCGTGGTTGGCACGCTCATCGCGGGCGGCGCGTTTTGCGGCTGGGTGTGCCCCTTTGGCGCGTTGCAAGACCTGCTCACCGGCATACGCAAACGCCTGCATTTGCCAGAAATTGTTGTGCCAGAAAAGCTGGATGGCGTGCTGCGCTATGGCCGCTATGTGACGCTGGCCGTGATTTTGTTTCAAACCATCACCACCATCACGCTTTGGTTTGCAGAAATTGACCCCTACCGCACGCTGTTTGGGCTGGAATGGCTGTTTAATTTTGACTGGGCCGCCAGCGCGGGCGCGTATCTCATCTCTTTTGGGGTGCTGTTTGCAACCTTGTTTGTGGAGCGCGGTTTTTGCCGCTACGCCTGTCCGCTGGGCGGCGCCATCAGCGTGCTGGGGCGGTTCAGCCTGTTCCGCATTCGGCGCACGGCTTCATCTTGCAAAGGCTGCGCCATTTGTGATGTGCCATGCCCGGTCAAGTTGCGCATCTCTGATGTGGATGTGGTGAGCAGCAACTGCATTGGCTGCATGGCCTGCGTGAACGCCTGCCCGCGGCATAGCACGCTGGATATGCAGCTCAAGCCCACCTGGCTGGATTTCTTGAAGCGCCCGGCGGCATCAACCCAAAAGGCAAATTAATGCGCCAGAATGCAAAGAATTTTTGCAGCCGCTTTGCAAAAGATAAAAATCAAAACCCCATGAGAATCAATCCTCTAATTCCCCCCATCATTGTGATTGGCGTGATATTTGGCGTGATCACCGGCGCAGACAAGGCCGGGTTGTGGAGCACCAGCGGGCGCACCAGCGTGAACATGCAAAGTATGAGCGCGTTGGACATCAAAGGCTGGATGACCATCCAGCAGGTGAGCGATGGCCTCGGCATCCCGGTGGAGGTTGTCCGCGCCAAACTAAATGTTCCGGCGGATGCGCCAGACAGCACGGCCATGAAAGACCTGGAAAAAATCGTTCCTGGCTTTGAGACCTCCACCGCGCGCGAGGTGCTGGGGAAACCGTGACAAATGAAAATTCGGTTTATGATGGATAAAACTGACGGGAGACGGAAGACAGGGGACGGATTAGAACCATCTCCCGTCTTCCGTCTCCCGTCCATTAAAAAATGTCCAACCGCATCCTCGTCGTAGATGACGACCCCAACATTGCCCGGCTGGTGCGCACGTATTTGGAGCAGGCCGGCGAGCATGTGCTGGCGGCGGCAGATGGCGAAACCGCCCTGCACATGATTCGCGCGGAGAAACCCGACCTGGTGGTGCTGGATTTGATGCTGCCCGGCCGCGATGGCTGGGACATCACGCGGATTGTGCGCGGGGATGAATCCATCGCCCACACGCCCATCATCATGCTCACCGCGCGGGTGGAGGATGCGGATCGCATCGTAGGGCTGGAGCTTGGCGCAGATGACTATGTGAGCAAGCCGTTTAACCCGCGCGAGCTGGTGGCGCGGGTTCATGCCGTGTTGCGCAGGTCCGGCGTGGTCGCGCCAAAATCGCGGGCGCTGCATTCTGGCGAGGTGCTGCTTGACCCCGACAAACACGAGGCCCAACTGCGCGGCCAGCCGCTGGCCCTAACCCCATCCGAATTTGATATTTTGCGGACGCTGATGGAAAGCCCGGCCCACGCCTTTACGCGCATGGAGTTGATTGAGAAGGCGCTGGGCTACGCCTACGCGGGCATGGACCGCACGCTAGACAGCCACATCAAAAATCTGCGCCGCAAAATAGAGCCAGACCCAGCCACCCCTGTTTATATTGAAACAGTGTATGGCGTGGGCTACCGATGGAACGGAATGCAAAATTAAAAATGCAAAAAAAGAAATGCGCGGGTTTGTTATTTTGCATTTTTAATTCTTGATTTTTTAATTTTCATGAACAAGCTTTGGGCGCGGATCGCGCTGGCCTTTTTGCTTATTACCGCGCTGAGCGTGAGCGCGGTGGCTCTGGTGGCCAATAACCAGGTGGGGGCGCAATTTGCGCGGTATCTCTCGCAAAGCCGCGTGGAAGAAAGCGGCCTGCTGGAGCAGATGCAAAATGTGTATGCCGCGCAGGGCAATTGGCAGGGCGCAGAGGCCATCCTGACCAGCGCGGCCCCCGGGCGCGGGCGCGGCGCTGGCGGCGGCGGGCGGCAAGAGGTGATTTTGGCCGAGCCGGATGGCCGCATCGTCGCCGCCACATCTGGCCGCGCGGGGGCGCTGACCGAGGCCGAGCGCGACATGGCTGTGCCGATTTCATCCAACGGAAAAGTGGTTGGGCTGCTGGCCAGCATCACCCCGGCCAACACCCAGGTGGCAAACGCCGCCGCGCAGTTCGTGAGCCGCATCAACCAAACGCTGGCGCAGGCGGCGGTGATGGCCGCCCTGGCAGGCGCGGCGCTGGGGTTCATCATCGCGCGGGGCATGGCAAAACCGCTGGGTGATCTGGCGCAAGCCGCGCGGCGCGTGGCGCAGGGCCGGTTGGATGAGCGCGTGCGGGTGGGCGGCGCGGATGAGTTGATCGAGGTTTCATCGGCCTTTAACGAGATGGTGAGCCAACTGCAAATTTCCGAAGATTTGCGCCGCAACATGGTGGCCGATATTGCCCACGAGCTTCGCACCCCGCTCACGGTTTTGCAGGGCAACTTGCAGGCCATTTTGGATGATGTGTACCCGCTGAGCAAAACCGAGATTGCCACGATTTACGATGAAACGCTTATTTTGCGGCGGCTGGTCAATGACCTGCGCGAGCTTTCGCTGGCCGAAGCAGGGCAACTGACGCTGAACATGACCGCCGCGCCGGTTGGCCCGCTGGCGCACAGCGCGGGGCAGCGCTTCCGCGAGTTGTTTGAGGCCAAAGGCGTTGTGCTGGAGGTGGCGGTGGCCGATGACGCGCCCGTTGCCCGCTTTGACCCCGACCGCGCCGCGCAGGCGCTTAACAATTTACTCTCCAACGCTTTGCGTCACACGCCTGCGGGCGGGCGCGTGACCGTGCGCGTGACACGGGCGGGCGCATACGCGCGGGTGAGCGTGAGCGACACCGGGGCGGGCATCTCGCCCGCAGATCTGCCGCACGTGTTTGACCGCTTCTGGCGTGGCGATAAATCTCGCGCCAGAGATTCATCTGGCGGGAGCGGGCTGGGATTGGCGATTGCCAGACAGTTTGCCCAAGCCATGGGCGGGCAGATGGGCGCGGAGAGCACCCCAGGCAAGGGCAGCGAGTTTTGGTTTACGCTGCCGGTGTAAGACGGAAGACGGGAGACGGTCATCTCCGTCCTCCGTCTTCCGTCTTCCGTCCCCCGTCTTTTTACATTCTCTCCATCCCGTCTCCACGTCATTTCCACATTTCCTTGCCAGAATAAACAGCAACAGACGTTTGCAAAAACAAGCGAGGAAAATAAAATGACACTTTCTAACACTCTCAAAAAGACGATTGGCGGCGGAATTGCCGCGCTGGTTCTGACCGCAGGTTTTGCGCAAGCCGCATTGGCCCAGCCCCCCGCGCTGATGGAAGATGCTGGCCCCCGCGCCACGCCCACGCCCGCCGCGAGCGCCATCACCCAAGCTGAGAAGGACGGGCTTTTGCAGATGCGCGAGGAGGAAAAGCTGGCGCGAGATGTATACACCGCGTTGTATGCTCAGTGGCAGCTGCCCGTGTTTGGCAACATCATCAAAAGCGAACAGACGCACATGGACGCGGTGAAGAATTTGCTGACCACGTTTGGCCTGCCCGACCCAGCGGCCAACCAGCCCGCGGGCGTGTTCACCAACCCGGAGCTGCAAGCGTTGTATGACGATCTTGTGGCGCAGGGAAGCGAGAGCGCCGTTGCCGCCCTGCGCGTGGGCGCAACGATTGAGGACTTGGACATTTTTGACTTGAACCAGTTTCTGGCCGCGACAAAGAACGCCGCCATCAAGCAGGTGTATGCCAATCTCAAGTTCGGCTCAGAGAATCATTTGCGGGCGTTTGCGCGGCAACTGGGCAATTACGGCCAGACCTACACACCGCAATATCTGACCCCGGCGCAATACAACGCCATCATCGCCGCGGGCGGGCGCGGGCGGTGGTAAACGCTGCGGGCGAACTAGTTAGACCTCACAGGTCTCGCAGACCTGTGAGGTCTTGATTGCCTTCCCGAACAGCCGCAAAACTAAAAGAAAAAGATGGCGTTCATGCATCTTTGCTTTTTTGATGCAAAAATGGCAAAGATAGCGCCAGTGCAACACAATGAAGAGCCAACCCGGCAAAAGCGGGCGCAAGGTGAAATATATCCAAATAACTCACATCAACATGTATGGCAATGGCCGCCCCATAACCAATGAACCCAGCTAAAGCCAAAGATACCCATTGCCATCGCGCGCCTGTCCGAAACATCCAAAGCGGAACAAGCAAATATAACCAGCCGTTGGCAACCAGCATCGCGCCCATCGTGGCGCGATCATGCGCGATCAAAGAAATGATTTTGGGGTTGATTGCGTGAGCAAGCCCCGCAGGGGTGTTTTGTAAAAAAGCCAAATCCTGAGGCACAAAGACAAATGTGGCGCCAATGCCACTAATCACAAGGCCAGCCAAAATCAACGCTGCTCCTTGCAGAATAAAAAGAAATTGCCCCCATAATCCCAATATGCGCGCTGTGTCATTGCAAAAATCCAATGCTGGCACGTGCTTTGCTATGCCTAATTTTGCGAACAGCCCCAGCGCCAAAAACTGAAACAAAATTGTGGCGGCAAATGCATGTAATGGGTCAAGATAACCAAATCCCAAAAATAAAAAGAACCCTGCAAAACCAGACAAAGCAGACAGCGTAATTGCAACCCAGGCGGGATGCGACCCCAGCCTAACCGCATTCCAAGCGAGCATCATGTATAGCAATCCACAAGAGAGCATCGTTCCTGCGAGCGTAACGCGGTCATGCGTAAGAAAGCCAATGACGTGCGGATTTATTCCTTCTAATTGCAGACGTGTCAACCCGATATACGCTTCATCGTAAGGCAGAATGACGCTGGTTAAGGCGATACCAAATGCAAGAATTCCCCCAATGCTCAAACCCAACCCCATCAAAAACATCCAAAACCAGGAGCGCCGCAAAAATGACGGTGTTCTTTCATCGGCAACATCGTGATCAAGCGGCTCTGGCATGTCGGCCAGCAAAGATTCATTTATGCGTTTGATGAGGCCGGGGCCTGCATAAACCAAGCCGGAATCCAGTGCCAGCAATGTTGCGCCCGCTTGCAAACACGCATTGGCTTGCGCAGGCGAATGAATCCCACCGCTGGCGATGATCGTTTTATCTTTTCCAAACGCCGTGCGCAAAACCTTGATTTGCAGGCAAATTTGTTCATGCGCGTATTCGCCCGTAAAGCGCAGATCATTTTTACCCCATGATCTGCCATCAACAAAAGCGCCTGCGAGGCCCATCTCTTTTACCGCGTTTGCCGCATCATCCAAATTTGTATCCATCGACACGCGCAAATAAACAGGACGCATTAATTTTTGGACAATCTGCAACACATCTCCTAATTGCCCCATCTCGGTTTGGTTGGCTGGAAAGGCGACGCTAAAAGCGCTCACTCGCGCGGCCAGCGCAAGCGCCGTTTGGCTTATTTCGCTGTCATATGCGAGCCATGCAATCACAGGCGCGTGGCCGGCCAGATTGACTCTTTGGCGCGCAGTTGTCGCATTCAGCACAGTTTCAGCGCTTTTGCCAATGGCCCTGCGGATGGCATCTCGCTCTACCCGACAACCATTTGAGGGTAATACGCCTATTGGCCCAATTTCAATAAACCCCGCGCCAAATCGCTTAAAAGCGCCGATGGCTTGGCCTTCATCATCCAGCCACGCGCTCAGGCCAACCGGAGATGAAAATGAAATGCCATCTCTGACTTGCTTTAAGCGCGGGTCTGGGTCCATGTGTCCCAAAAATGAAATGAGTTGCTCACCCAGCGGCAAGCGGCTGAGCGATCCCATCGCACTCAAAGTCACATCTCGCGCAGTTTTTGCGGGGAGAAGAAATAAAAGCGGGCGGGAAACCGTGCAATAAAACCAGTCGGGCATTTTTCTTCCTCATGCCAGATTTTACGCTTTACCCGTTGTTAGACCTCACAGGTCTCGCAGACCAGTGAGGTCTTGACCAAAAATTCCACTTTCACCCTTCCTTCAACTTCACCACCGTGACGCCATCGCCGCCTTCGCCTTCCTGGCCGGTCTCAAAGCTCTTGGTGAACGGGCTGGACTTGATGGCATCTCGCACGGCGCGGCGGAGCGCCCCCGTGCCTTTGCCGTGAATGATGCGCACAAACGGCAACCCGGCCCGCGCCGCGCGATCCAGATATTCTTCCACCCGCGTCACGCCCTCATCGGTCATCATCCCGCGCATATCCAGCTCCATGCCCGGCGATTGCGGGCGCGAGAAACGTTCATAAGATGGGGCAGGTTCGGGCGCGTCGGCCTCGGCGGTGCGCACGCGCTCAAGATCGCTCAGCCGCGCCTTCATCCGCATGCGGCCAATCTGCACCTCGGCCTCGTCGCCCGATATGGAGCCAATCACCGCGTTGGTGTTGAGCGACCGCACCCGCACGGTGTCGTTCACGCGCAAGGGGCGGGGCGCTTGTTGCGCAGACGATGGACGATGGACGATGGACGATTTGGCTTTCGAGTCGTCCATCGTCTGTCGTCTATCGTCCATCGTCAATTTATCGGTATCAAGCTCTTTGCTCTCTTTCTCAATCTGTTTCACCTCTTCCAGGCTGAGGGCGCCGCCGGCGGCCACGA